>NZ_DATGFH010000076.1:0-31803 GCF_035309285.1 Bradyrhizobium sp.
ACATAGTCCTCAATCCGCGCAGGAAGCAGGCTGGCTTGATCCCGGCTCTCGCCGGCCTTGAATGGGCGATTCGTCATGAACCGAATCGTACATCAATTGCGGCAAATGCCGAGTTCTTGCCCAGCCTCGTCGGGCAAATCAATTGGGACAAAGGCCGAGTTATTTCCATTCGGTCAGCGCGCGTAAGAGACCCTCCGCTGCATGACAAGGCAGTGTCTGCTTCCGCTCGAAAATCGGACATCGGCGCAGGACGAAGGCATATCCGCCGTGCCATAAGCGGACATCAGGGAACTTCCCGGAAGCGGACGCATTGTCGATTGCGGGGGGACGTGAGTCTGGCTTTGCCAAAGGGACATAGCGCCCCGACAGTTGGTGTCACGGTTGCGCGCAGACGCATTCAATCTTTCTTTGCCGGAAAAGGATAGCGAGTTGACGGAACGAATTTCGTTGGAGGGGAAGGTCGCGGTCGTGACTGGGGCAGGCCGCGGGCTGGGGCGGGCATACGTCGAACTCCTCGCCGAACGCGGGGCCCGGGTCGTGGTGAACGACCTGGGGACCGACGTATCGGGGTTCGGGAAGGACTCCACGATAGCGGAACAGGTCGCCGACCTCATTCGGTCGCGTGGAGGCGAGGCCATCGCGAATGACAGCGATGTCTCCAGTCCTGAAGGTGGCAGCGACTTGATCGCGACGACCATCAAGCATTTCGGGAGGGTAGACCTTCTCGTGAACAACGCTGGTATCTGCGGAAGCCAGCTATTCGAGGACGCCACCCTTGATGATTTCGATCAGTATTGGCGCGTGCACCTCGGCGGGCCGGTCAACACGGTGAAGGCTGCCTGGCCGTACATGGTCGCACAGCACTATGGGAAGATCATCCTCACGACTTCGGTCGCCGGGCTGCTCGGAATACGGGGCCAGGCCACCTATGCGGCGGCGAAGTGCGCAGTCGTCGGATTGATGCGCATTCTTGCAATTGAAGGTGCCGAGCATGGGATTCTCGTGAACACCATTTCGCCAGCCGGGTATACGAGGATGCACCCGGCGGCGGTTGCGGATCCCGCCTGGCTGAAGCAGAGCGAAGCCACCATGCCGGTTGAGGCTGTTGCGCCAGCGATCGTCTGGCTGGCAAGCGATGGTTGCTCAGAGACGAACCGCATCTACAACGTGGAAGCTGGAGCAATCCAACGTATCGCTATCGTCATGGGACCTGGCTTCAATGATCCACATCTGACACCCGAGAGCATCGCCGAGAACTACGCAAAGGTCGAATCGATCGAGGGCTTCTTCGAGCCGGGTCCGTTCGAGCCCGGTCAGATACCCGCGACGGCGAAGTCTTGAGGAACGAGGTTAGGTCATGGCGACGTTCGACTCTGGCAGACAGTGTTAATCTATGAACTTCTATGCAAGTCATCGGCGGCCGCTCCAGCGGCGGAGCTACACTGGCCGCCCAGGCAGACCTGCTGAAGGTCAGCTAAGGGGCATTCTCGACTGAGCCAGCCAGTCCTGCCTGCCATTCGATGTCACATGCGTCGCGCGTAGCCTATTGCTGCGATCTGCTTTCAAGCAGCCGGTCGCGGACCTCCTCCGATACAAAGCGCTCCGCCCGCTGCCATGCCTCGTCATTGTCGCCGCGGAACTGGAAGTATTTCCGGAACACGACGCGCTGGGATGTTGCATCGATAGCAGCAGTCCCCGCTACCTGCACCAGCGTGCTCACCTTGTGAACGACACCGATGATCAGGATCTGCGTGCCCGCCTGTGACGCCGCGCGCAGCCGATCGCGCAACGCCGGTCCGTCGGCCGGACAATTTGACGCGCAGGAGGACGGCACAAGCTCAAAACGGCGGTCTGCCGTGACGTCGTCCCGCAGCGCGGTCATGAAAGCCCGCAATCGCTTTTCATGCGCGGCCGCCTGATCGGTGGGCTCGTTCGACGTGTCGATATAAATGAAATCGTCGACGGAGACAGCCAAGGCGTGGTCGGCGGTCGCGCCGGATGCATCTGAGATGAGGCTGGATCCCAGGAACAGACCGGCTGTGGTAACAGCGTGCAAAAGGGAGCCGTGGCGCATGGCGATGACTCGATCTCCCCCTACTCAGGCCATCTTAGAAGATCGATTCTTTCCGCCTCCTGTCGAAGAAATTAATCCTTGGTAACGCTACGCGGCCGCCATGGCAGCGCAGCGCTAATGTCTGCAGTGGATCAAAAAGCGACATGACGGAGTCGTCGCTCCACATCGGCGTGCCCTGATGGCGCTGCGCTGGGTCTCATATTCAGCTTACGTCGCATATGGGTCATTCTCGACTGAGGCGGGCGTCGGCTCAGGACAGCCCAAGTTGGCGTAGGTGCGCCCTCCCGTCAAAACCCGTTTGGCCCCGCCGCCTGATCTGTCGTAGATTGTGCCGTAGGTTGGATTACGGGCCATGGTGCAGGAGCGGCCAGTCCGGGTCGAACGCAGGTTGTCGGCGATATTGGCCGCCGACGTGGCTGGCTATTCGCTGCTCATGCATATTGATGAAGAGGCAACGCACGCCAAACTGACAGCGCTCCTGACCGGTGCCGTTGCTCCCGCAATTGGTGAGCACGGCGGCCGCGTTGTCAAGAACACGGGGGACGGCTTCTTGGCGGAGTTTCCGAGCGCTGTCGAAGCGCTTCGTGCTGCTGTGCAATTCCAGACTCGCATCAAAGAACTTACGACCGGCGATGCGGACGACAGGCGGATTGCTTTCCGGGTGGGCGTCAATATCGGTGACGTGATTGTCGAGTCCCATGACATCTTTGGCGATGGGGTGAATATTGCGGCACGGCTTGAGAGCATCGCAGAACCTAGCGGTATCTGCATCTCGTCCTCGGCGTACGATCAGGTTGTGGGAAAGATCACGGTCGAGTTCGTCGATCTGGGCGAGCAAAACCTTAAGAACATCGCCCGCCCAGTCCGCGCCTATGCGGTAGTCCGGGGGGAGCACAGCCCGGCAACATATGCTGAGCGCGGAAGGCCGCGTGCCCTTTCGGCGCCTCGTCTTTCAATCGTTGTGTTACCTTTCGCCAACCTCAGCGGCGATCCCGAGCAAGACTATTTCGTTGATGGTGTGACCGAGAGCCTAACCACGGATTTGTCCCGCATAAGCGGCTCATTCGTGATCGGCCGACACACGGCATTCACCTACAAGGGCAAAGCGGTTGACCTCAAGCAGGTCGGGCGGGAGTTAAACGTCCGCTACGTGCTCGAAGGTTCTGTACAGCGCAACGACAAGCGGCTTCGGGTTAACGTCCAACTTATCGATGCTCAGACCGCCAATCACTTGTGGGCCGAGCGTTTCGACAAGCCCGTTGCCGATCTGTTTGATATGCAGGACGAAATCGTGTCGAGGCTTGTCAATACGCTGGATGCCGAGCTGATCGCGGTCGAGGCACAGCGAGCGGAACGCTCGTCCCATCCGGACGCTATGGACTTGTACTTTCGAGGTATCGCGCGCTTACACAAGGGACTGACCAAGGAACACTTGGTGCAAGCGCGCGGCTTTTTCGAACGTGCTTTGACGCTCGATCCGAAAAATGAACGAGCGATGGTCGGTATGGCATACGTGGATCTGACAATGGGGATCGACCTGTTCTCCGATGATCGAGCCGCGAGCTGTTCGGCCGCCGAGGCGACCTTGACTAAGGCGCTATCCCTGGCTTCGGGATACGCGGTGGCTCACATGCTTATGGGCGCGGTCCATATTTTCACCGCCCGCGAGCCGCAGGGCATCATCGAATGCAAGCATGCGTTATCGCTGGACCGAAATTTGGCGGACGCTCATGGCTGGATCGGTCTTGCCAAACATTTTCTCGGTTGCTCGGAGGAAACCGAGGCACACGTTTACGAAGCGCTGCGCCTCTCGCCACGCGATATCCTCGCCTACCGATGGATGATGATTGCCGGCATTGCCAAGCAGCAACTTAATGCGGACATAGAAGCGGTCGCTTGGCTGCGCCGCAGCATCGAGGTCAACCGCAATTTTCCCCTCGCACATTTCAACCTTGCTGCTTCCTTGGCGCTGCTCGGCCGTCTGGATGAGGCGCGGACTGCCGCCCAGGCGGGACTTGCACTTGACCCAAGGTTCACGATCCTTCGCCTCCAGCGCAGTCGATCGAGCGGCAATCCGACTTACTTCTCCAAACGCGAGCGCGTTTATCAGGGCATGCGCTTGGCCGGGCTGCCGGAGGGGTGATGTCCAAAAAGCGACATGGCTGAGTCGTCGCTCCACATCCGCTTTATCCTCCAAAGCGGACAATCCGGGGTTTGCAGCAGGCGCAACTTAACACGCCGTGCCAGAATGCTGCGATACGACCCGTGGCCATTCACAGCACGAACGGCACGACCATGCTGTTCGCCGCGGGCAGTCCGGATGTTTGCGGGGAAAGTTGCCCGCGTCTATCCAAGCGCGGCTTTGTCGGCCCCTCAACCCGGCCTTCGGAGGCCTTGACAGCCGTCGACATGCCCGACCACACTAGCACCGCCCGGTCATGCGCGTGGGCACCGCTCACATTGGGTTTCATGCACCGTTGATGCGCTGGTTGCGAACGAACAGGCATTTTGGTGCGCGCCTTGCGTTGATCGCGGTCGCGCTGCAATTGGTGCTGACGTTTGGCCACGTGCACATCCGCGCGGCGGCCGCCGCCTCGACGATTGAAGCGTCACATTCGAACCACACGACCCCGCGCGGTTCCCGCCACAGCGGGCTCGGCGATTCCAACTGTCCGATCTGCGCGCTGATCCAGCTCAGTGCAATATCGGCGCCGTCGGTTGCGCCCGAGCTGCCGCTGCCGGTAGCAATCGATTTGATTACCCTGCGGCCCGGCAGCATGCTCGCGGTCGCGATCGCGCCGACGGCGTCATTCCAGGCCCGCGCGCCACCCGCCGCCTGAGGCGGGTGCCACCGGCGGCCGCTGCCTCAAGGCACCCCCAGGAACTGCATGAGCCGGCTTGCGTCAGACGACCTTCGTCTGCGCGCGCCATTCCCAAATCCATTCGGACGAGATTGCAGATGCTCGTCGATTCGCATTCAAAGACCGCGAGCCCGGACGATCCCGGCGCGGCGGCTCACGCCGGCGGCAAGCGCGCACGCACGCCGACATCACGAGCGATGGGCCTGACCTGGCTCGTGGCCGTGCTGCTCGTGGGGATCGCGCTCTATGGGTTCCGCGGCGGTCCCGCCGGTCGTCCCGAAGCGCCGACGAAAGCCGTGCCGCTTGTCCGCTCGGGCGACGCCATTGCGGTGCCTGAAGCATCACCGGTGCGCGGCAAGCTCGTGATCGCGCCGGTGGTGGCGCGCGACGTTCCGCGCGACCTGACGCTTCCCGCCGTCGTCGAAGCCGATCCGGCGCACCTGGTCAAGGTGGCGCCGCCGCTCGCGGGGCGGGTGACGCAACTCAAGGTCACGCTTGGCGAACAGGTCAAGGCCGGCCAGCCGCTGTTTGTCATCGACTCGCCCGATCTCGCCGCCGCCTATTCCGACTACGACAAGGCCAAGGCGCTGCTGGCGCTCGCGCTCAAGAATCGTGACCGCCAGCGCGGCCTTTTGAAGTTCGGGGGCGCGGCGGAAAAGGACGCGCAGCAGGCGGAGGCGGATTATGTGTCGGCCGAGGCCGAGGACCAGCGCGCCACCGCGCACCTGAAGCAGATCGGTGTCGATCCGGAGGCCGCCAACAAATCGCGCATGGTGACCGTGGTCGCGCCGATGGAGGGCAGTATAACCGATCTCGGCGTCGCTCCCGGCGAGTACTGGAACGACTCGACACAAGCGCTGATGACGATCGCAGACCTCAGCAGCGTCTGGGTCACGGCGAACGTTCCGGAAAAGGACATCGCGCTGATCAGCAAGGGACAAGCGGTCGACGTCGAATTGGTTGCGTATCCCGGCAAGGTGCTGCATGGCACGGTGCTGTTCGTGAGCGACGTGCTCGACACGGACACGCGCCGCATCAAGGTGCGTATCGCCTTCGACAACCCGGATGGCCGGCTGCGGCCGGGCATGTTTGCGACCGCGACGTTCCGCGCCGCAACGCAGAAGCTTGCGATTGTACCGACCAGCGCCTTGGTGCTGAAGGACGACGCGACGCAGGTCTTTGTCGAGACGGCGCCTTGGCAATTCGAGCCGCGCACCGTGGATATCAAGTTCCAGCAGGGCGAGCAGGCGTTTATCGCAAGCGGCGTCAAGGCCGGCGATCGCATTGTCGTCAAGGGCGGAGTGCTGCTCGGTGATTGATTGGCTTGTCACCCTCGCGCTTCAGAAGCGCCGCGTTGCGGCGATCATTTGCGCCTTGACCGCAATCTATGGCGCCTATTGCTGGAGCCGGCTGCCGATTGACGCCTATCCCGACGTCGCCGACACGTCATCGCAGGTCGTGACGCAGGCGCCGGGCCTCGCGGCCGAAGAGGTCGAGCAGCAGGTCACGATACCGCTCGAGCGCGAGCTCAACGGCACGCCGGGGCTTGCCATGATGCGCTCGCGCAGCACCTTCGGCCTTTCGCTGATCACACTCGTGTTTCGCGACGGCATCGAGGATTACTGGTCGCGACAACGTATCATGGAGCGAATCCAGAACGTGGCGCTGCCGCCGGGACTCTCGCCCGGTCTCGATCCGCTGTCCTCGCCGACGGGACAGATCCTCTATTATATCCTGCAATCCGACTCCAAGAACCTGCGCGAGCTCTCCGAGATCGAACAGTGGACCGTCATCCCCGCCATCAAGCAGGTGCCGGGGGTCGCCGACGTCTCGAACTTCGGCGGCGTTACCACCCAGTTCCAGCTCGAGCTCGATCCGCAGCAGCTCATCCGCTTCAACCTGTCGCTGAAGAACGTCACCGATGCGATCTCGGCCAACAGTGCGAGCGCCGGCGGCAGCGTGCTCAACCGCGGCGAGCTCGGCTACGTCATCCGCGGCATCGGCCTGGTTCAGACTCTCGACGATCTCGGCAAGATCGTGGTCGCCCAGCACAACGGGACGCCGATCTTCGTGCGGGATCTCGGCAAGCTGAAGCTTGCGAACCAGGAACGTCACGGTATTGTCGGTAAGGACGACATCAACGACGTCGTCGAAGGCACCGTGTTGCTGTTGCGCGGCGAAAATCCGTCTCGCGTCCTCAACGGCGTGCATGCCAAGATCGATGAGCTCAATGCGCGGCTGAAGGCCGACGATGTGCAGATCGTGCCCTATCTCGACCGTTCGAAGCTGGTCGATGCCACGGTCAACAAGGTCGGCACGACCATCCTCGGCGGCGTCTCGCTGGTTCTGGTGATTCTGATCCTGTTTCTCGGCAGTCCGCGCAGCGCCCTGATCGTCGGCGTCACGATCCCGTTTGCGATGGTCGTGACCTTCATCCTGATGCGCCACACCGGCGTCTCGCTGAACCTGCTGTCGCTCGGCGCGATCGACTTCGGCATCATTGTCGACGGCTCGATCGTGATGGTCGAGGCGATCTTGCGTCGTCGCGAGGCGAGGCCCGACGAGCCGCTCGCCGAAGCCGACATCCGCGACGCGGCGCGCCAGGTGGCGCGGCCGATCTTCTTTGCCACCGCCGTCATCATCACCACCTACCTGCCGCTTTTCGCGCTGGATCGGATCGAAGCCAAGCTGTTCTATCCGCTGGCCTACGCGGTCGGCTACGCCCAGTTCGGCGCGCTGGCATTCGCGCTCCTGGTCGTACCGGGGCTTGCCTTCGTCGCATATCGCCGGCCGCGGCGGCTGTTTCACAATGTGGTGCTGCATCGCCTCGAGCAGCGCTACCGGATCGCGCTGCAGGGATCGCTGCGCCGGCCGCGCATCGTCTACACGCTGAGCGCGGCCGCGGCGATCGCGGTTGCGATCCTCGGCGCGACGGTGTGGCGGGAATTCCTGCCCGAGCTCGACGAGGGGGCGATCTGGCTGCACGCCGACATGGCGCCGGGAATTTCGCTGCAGAAGGCAACCGAGATGGTTGCCGATCTCAGGCGCGTTGTGAACGCGTTCCCGGAGGTGTCGTATGTCGTCAGTCACATCGGTCGCAACGACGATGGCACGGACCCGTGGACGCCTTCTCACATGGAGGCCGCGGTCGGATTGCACGATTACAGGAGCTGGCCCGCCGGCGAGACCAAGCCGGAGCTGATCCGCCGCATCAAGGCGCGGCTCGATCAGGAGCCGGGTTTCGAGATCGCGATCAGCCAGCCGATCATCGACAGCGTGCTCGACAAGGTGTTCGATCCGCACTCCTCGCTTGCGGTCAAGGTGTTCGGCGATGATCTCGGCGAGCTCAGGCGGATCGGCAACGCCATCATCGGCATCCTGAAGCGCACGCCCGGCGTCACCGACGCCGCCATCGATCAATATACGCCACTGCCGCAGATCTCGATCAAGGTGAACCGCGAGGCGGCGGCGCGCTTCGGCATCAACGTTGCCGACATCGCGAACCTGATCAGCACAGGGATCGGCGGCGCCGCAGTGAGTCAGGTCTTCATCGGCGAGCGGCACTACGACGTCACGGTGCGCTTTTCGCCGGATGCGCGGAACAGTCCCGAGGCGATCAAAAGCCTGGTTCTGACCTCCAGCGACGGCGCGCTGATTCCGCTGTCGCAGGTCGCCGACGTCTCGTTCCGGACCGGCGAGAGCATGATCAATCGCGAAATGGACCAGCGTTACCTGCTGGTGAAGTTCAACTACGTCGACCGTGATCCGGTCGCGCTGGTGCACGAGCTGAGCCGCACCGTCGCCCAACAGGTGTCGTTCGACAAGGAGAAATACCGGATCGTGTGGAGCGGCCAGTACGAAGGCGAACAGCGCGCCGAGGCGCATTTCCGCGTGATCCTCGCCATGGTGCTCGGCGCGATGATGGTGCTGCTCTATGCCGAATTCGGCGCGCTCCGACAGGTGTTGCTGGTGCTCGGCGTCGTGCCGCTGGCGACGCTCGGCGGGCTATCGGCGCTGCACCTCACCGGCACCACGCTGAACGTGGCCTCTGGCGTCGGCTTCATCGCGCTGTTCGGGGTCGCGGTCATGAACGGCGTCATCATGGTCGCGAACCTCAACCGGATCCGCCAGCAGGGGCTGCCGCTCGCCGAGGCGGTGCTGACCGGCGCGAGCGAGCGGCTGCGGCCGGTCTTGATGACGGCCGCGGTCGCGACTGCCGGCATGCTGCCGGCCGCGCTCGCGACCGGCGTCGGCAGTGACGTGCAGCGCAGCCTTGCGACCGTCGTCGCGGGCGGCTTGATCCCGGCGACGCTGCTGACGCTGTTCATCATTCCAACGCTGTACTTCGCGATCGAGCGCCGTGCCGAACAGCGCAGCGTCGTTCCGGGCAGCGCCGCGGTCAGCGAAGGCTGAGGGAAATGTGGCGGATTACGCTCACGCCAATCCGCCCTGCGCACTGCTCCGGGTCACAGCACGAACGGCAGGATCATGCTGGTTCGCCGCATATAGGCCGGATACTGCGCCGGAAACAGCTCGCACATCAGCTCTTCTTCGCGCCGCGCGCTGTAGACGAAATAGGGCGTGAACAGAATGAGAGGCAGCACCCAATAAAAACTCTGGCCGATCGCCGAGCCCAGCATCGCCAGGATGATGCCGGTGTAGATGGGGTGACGAACGAACGCGTAGGGTCCGCCCGTCACCAGCTCTGGATTCTCTTTCCTGGACATCGGCATGCCCCAGTTCCGGCCGATAGTGACGCGGGCAAACACGGCCAGCGCGATGCCAAGCAGCACCAATGCTGTTCCGATCGCACCGAGGGTCATGCTGTGCGCCTGATAGGCCTGCACGGCCCGCAAGCCGTGACCTTTTCCGAAGATTTGAAAGACAGCAAGCGTCAGCACGATGACGCCCACCCGCAGCAGGCCTTGCCGCCACCAGGCCGTCGCTACGACATTGCGCTTGGCGCGCAGCGCGGAAACGCCCCAGTAGACGAGGAAGGCGAGCCAGAGCACCGGAATGATCGGTTGAAAGATCGTCATGGCGGGAATGGGCCGACGTGAGGAGGATGGTTCCGCGGGCGAGATTACATCACCACCGGCTTGTCTGACAGCTCGTTCGGATGCGCCCCGCTAGCCGGGAAATATTTCGCAAGCTCGCGCGAGACCGCCTCGATGCCTTTGATCACACCGGTCTCGAAATTCCTACCCCGGAAATCGGCCTCCATGTCGCGGCAGATTTTCTCCCAACCTTCGCGACCGACCTTCGCATCGATGCCGCGGTCGGCGATGATCTCGACCTTGCGGTCGGCGAGGAGCAGATAGATCAGGACGCCGTTGTTGTGGGCGGTGTCCCAGATCCGCAGATGCGAGAAGATGTCGAGCGCGCGATCCCCCGCCGAATGATTGCGCAAGAGCGGCATGCCGTCGAGCGCGCCTTCCACCGCGAAGCGCACCTGGCCCGAATGCGTCGCCTCGCCGGCCTTGGTCGCGGCCTCGATCTTCGCCAGCACCTTGGATGTGAACACGCGCCGCGCGCGCCAATGGTGCTCGACGAGATGTCTTGCGATGCGCCCGATCCTCATGGCCTACCAGCTCCCCGACGCACCGCCGCCGCCGAAATCGCCGCCGCCACCGCCGCTGTCGCTCGAGCTCGAGCTGTCGCTGCTCCAGCTGCTCCCACCTCCGCTCCAGCCAGAGGACGAGGGACCACTGTAACCGCCGCGGCCCGGCGGTCCCGCGGAGGCAACACTGCCCGCGATCAGCACGAACAGGAACGCCACGCCGCCGATCACAACGCCCGCAAGCAGCGATCCCACCACAAGCCAGGCGATCACGCCGACCAACCCGCCCGCCGCCCCCGCGCCGATCAGCGGACCCAACATCGCGCGCAGGACGACTCCGACGAAGATGGCGCCCACGACGAAGAACGGCGCAATTGACGAAAGCATGTTCCAGTCGACATCGGACCCGTGCGAGGCCTCGGGCGCGGGCGCCGGCAAGGGCTCGCCGTCGATGACGCCGATCATGCGGGTCAGGCCGGCGCTGATGCCGCCGGCGAAATCGCCGGTCTTGAAGCGCGGCGCGATCACCTCATCGATGATGCGCCGGGAGGTGACGTCGGTGAGCGCGCCCTCGAGCCCATAGCCAACCTCGATCCTGAGCTTGTGATCGTTCTTGGCGATGACGAGCAGCGTGCCGTCGTCGATCTTCTTGCGGCCGATCTTCCAGGCTTCGGCGACGCGGATCGAATATTGCTCGATGGTCTCCGGCTGCGTGGTCGGCACGATCAGGACCGCGATCTGGCTGCCCTTGCGCTGCTCGAAACTCCTGATGCGCTGGTTCAGCGTGTCGATGGTGTCGCTGGTCAGCGTGTTGGTCAGATCGACCACGCGGCCCTTGAGCTGTGGCACGTCAACGTCGGCCAGCGCCGCCTGCGCAAAGCACAGGAGGAGTGCAAGCAGGACGGTTTTGATCGTGTTCACGCTGATCGCACCATCGCTCATCGGGTTACTTCGCAGGCGCCGGGTTGAAGTCCACCTTGGGCGCGGTCGAGATTTCCTTCTCGTTGTCGACGGTGAAGTTCGGCTTCTCCTTGTAGCCGAACACCATCGCCGTCAGATTGTTCGGGAAGGTGCGGATGCCGACATTATAGTCCTGCACCGACTTGATGTAGCGGTTGCGCGCCACGGTGATGCGATTCTCGGTGCCTTCGAGCTGCGACATCAGATCGCGGAACAGCGCGTCCGATTTGAGCTGCGGGTAATTCTCGGTCACGACCAATAGCCGCGAGAGCGCGCTTGTGAGCTCGCCCTGGGCCTGTTGGAATTTCTGGAACGCGGCCGGATCGTTCAGGACTTCCGGCGTCGCCTGGATGCTGCCGACCTTGGCGCGCGCATTGGTGACGCCGATCAGCACGTCCTTCTCCTGCTGCGCAAAACCCTTCACCGAGTTGACGAGGTTCGGCACGAGGTCGGCGCGGCGCTGATACTGGTTGACCACCTCCGACCAGTTCGCCTTGACCTGCTCGTCATTGGTCTGAATGGCGTTGTAGCCGCAATTGCTCAAGGTAAGGCACGCCAGCGCCGCCAGCACGGTCAAAAATCTGCGCATCAAATATCTCCGGTTACGGTTCCGTGCCGGAACGTATCAGAACCGTGCCGTCAGGTAAGAGGGGAAGCCGGCAGGGAAATCGCAATTGGTGCCGGCGCTTTGTCGCGCCGGAAATGATACCGGTTCAACCACTACCGTCGTCATTCCGGGGCGCCACGAAGTGGCGAGCCCGGAATCCACCGGGCCGCAGAGAAGGTGGATGAATGGATTCCGGGCCTGCGCCTTGCGGCGCATCCCGGAATGACGAATGAGTGAGCATACTTTACGCGGCCGTCGCCTTCGCGTCCCTGATCGCGGTCCAGACCTTTTGCGGGGTCAACGGAGTCGGCAATTGGGTGATGCCGAACTCGGCGAGCGCGTCCATCACGCCGTTGGCGATGCAGGGCGGGCCGCCGATCGCGCCCGACTCGCCGCAGCCCTTGGCGCCGAGCGGATTGGTCTTGCACGGCGCGGAGCCGTCGAGCGTCACCGCGATCGGCGGAATATCACCGGCGCGAGGAATGCAATAATCCTGATAGGTCGCGGTGAGCAACTGCCCCTCGGCGTCGTAGGCGACGCCTTCATAGAGCGCCTGCCCGATCCCCTGCACGACGCCGCCATGCACCTGCCCCGTCACCAGCATCGGATTGACGGCGCGGCCGACGTCATCGACGGTGGTGTAGCGCACCACGCGGGTGACGCCGGTCTCGGGATCGATTTCGACCTCGCAGATATGGGTGCCGTTCGGCCAGCTCGGCCCGTCGACCTGGCCTTCGCTGTCGACGGAGAGACGCGCGCCATCCTCCTTGCCGGCGATCTCGAACAGGCTGATGCGGCGGTCGGTGCCGACCACGGCGAGGACGCCGTCGCGATATTCGATATCGTCGATGGACGTTTCGAGCAGGTGCGAGGCCTTCTCGCGCGCCTTGTTGATGAGATCATTGGTGGAGACCGCGACCGCCGTGCCGCCGACGAACAGCGAGCGCGAGCCGACGCTGCCGAAGCCGGTGGCGAGATCCGTGTCGCCCTGCACGACATCGATCCTGTCGAGGGGAATGCCGAGGCTGTCGGCGATCATCTGGCTGTAGGTTGTCTGCAGGCCCTGCCCCATCGCCATGGTGCCGGAATGCAGGATGACGCGGCCTTCGGCGGTGGCGTGCAGCGAAACCTTTTCGTTATGCACGGTGCCGCCGGTCCATTCGATGTAGCTGGTCAGCCCGCGGCCATAGAGCAGGCCTTTCTTCTTCGCCGCGCGCTTGCGTGAATTGAAGCCGTCCCAGTCCGACATCTTTGCGGCGCGATCGAGCATGTGCGCAAACGCACCGGAATCGTAGACCTGGCCGACGGCGTTGGTATAGGGAAGCTGCGCCGGCTTGATGTAGTTCACCTTGCGGATCGCGCGCGGGTCCATGCCGATCTGGCGCGCGGCGGCATCCATCAGCCGCTCGACGATGAACACCGCCTCGGGCCGGCCCGCACCGCGATAGGCGCCGACCGGCGCGGTGTGGGTCATCACCGATTTCACCTCGAAATGCACCAGCGGCAGGTCGTAGACGCCGGTCTGCACGAACGGCCCGAGCACCAGCGGAATGATGTTGCCGGTGCCGGACAAATAAGCGCCGGTGCCGCCGACCGAGCGCACGCGATAGGCGAGCACGCGGCCTTTCTCGTCAAGCGCGAACTCGGCGGTCGAGGTGAGATCGCGGCCATGGGTGCCGCCGACGAATTCATCGGTACGGTCGCCGCGCCAGCGGATCTTCTTGCCGAGTTTTGTCGCGGCATAGGCGACGATGCCGTCCTCGGGATAGAGGCTGGTCTTCTGGCCGAAGCCGCCGCCGATATCGCCGACCAGGACGCGCACGCTGTCCTTCGGACGCCTCAGGATGGCTTCCGCCAGGAGGTCGCGGGTCGAGCCCGGGGTTTGCGACTGCACGTGAAGCAGGAGACGCCCGGTCTTCTTCTCGATCTCGGCAATGGCTGAGCGCGGCTCCATCGCGGATGGCACCAAACGCTGGCTGACGAGATCGAGCTTTACGGTGTGCGCGGCTTTCGCGAACGCCTCTTCCACCTCGGCGGCATCGCCATAGCTCATGGCGGCGACGATGTTGTCGGGCGCATCGGGCCAGACCGCGGGCGCGCCGGGCTTGATGGCTTCCAGGGGATCGACCACCGACGGCAGCACCTCGTAGTCGATCTCGATCGCCTCGGCCGCGGTTTGCGCCAGCACGCGCGAGGTCGCCACGACCGCCGCGACCGGCTCGCCGGCAAAGCGCACAATCTCATGGGCGAGCAGCCGGCGCGGCGGCACCGTCATCGGCGAGCCGTCCGGCCGCTTGAAGATCGCCAAGGTCGGCAGCGTGCCGATCTCGTCCTTGATCAGATCCCCGCCTGTGAGCACGGCTTCGACGCCGGGCATGGCCGCGGCCGCGCGGGTGTCGATCCGTTTGATCTTCGCATGCGCATGCGGCGAGCGCAGCACATGGAGCCAGAGCGCGCCGTCTTCCGGCTTGTCGTCGATGAACTGTCCCTTCCCGGTGAGCAGCCTGAGATCTTCCAGGCGCTTGACCGGCTGTCCGGCGCCGAAACGCATATTGCCGGGAAGAATATTCATAAATCTGATCCTTTGAGTTTCCTTGAGCTGGCGGGGGGTTTTAGCGGATCGACGGCGGTGAAGCCAACCCCGCCTTTTGAGCCGGCTCTGCGCAACAAATGGCCTCAGCCGGTCGCAGGCTGCGTGAAACCAAACCGCGGCTCTCTCGTTCATTTATCGAGCCTGGCCGCATGTCGTGGCGCTGAAAGGGCTCTAGGACGACGAGCCAGCAGCCAGCACTCCCGCCGCCTTCGACAAGAGCAGCGACGCAAAGGGTCTCGAAGGGAGTTCTCAGGATGAACAGGACAAACTTCAATGTCGGGTTTGCCGTCGCGGCGGTCTTTGCCGTGCTGCTGATCCAGTACGTTTTCATGACCTTCCACCAGGTCGCGACGATTCCCTATAGCCAATTCCAACAACTGCTCCAGCAAAACAAGATCGAAAGCGTCGCCGTCTCCGATCGCTTCCTGCAGGGCACGCTGAAGGAGCCGCTGCCGGGCGGGCAGAAGCAGTTCGTTACGACACGGGTCGATCCGGACATCGCCGGCGAGCTGCAGAAACATGGCGTCCGTTATACCGGCCAGGTCGAGAGCCAATTGCTGCCGGAGCTGCTGTCCTGGTTCATGCCCGTGCTGCTCTTCTTTGGCATCTGGTGGTACATCGGCAGACGCTTTGCGCAAGGGCAGGGCCTTGGCGGCGGCGGGCTGATGTCGATCGGCAAGAGCAAGGCCAAGATCTATGTCGAGGCCGACACCGGCGTGACGTTCGCGGACGTCGCCGGTGTCGATGAAGCCAAGGACGAGCTGCGCGAGATCGTCGATTTCCTGAAAAACCCCACCGACTATGGTCGGCTCGGCGGACGCATGCCGAAGGGCGTGTTGCTGATCGGACCGCCGGGCACAGGCAAGACGCTGCTGGCAAAGGCGGTCGCCGGCGAAGCCAAGGTGCCGTTCTTCTCGATTTCGGGCTCCGAATTTGTCGAAATGTTCGTAGGCGTAGGCGCGGCGCGCGTGCGCGACCTGTTCCAGCAGGCGAGCCAGAAGGCGCCGGCCATCATCTTCATCGACGAACTCGACGCGCTCGGTCGGGCGCGCGGGATCGGTGGCCCTTTTGGGGGCGGCCATGACGAGAAGGAGCAGACGCTGAACCAGCTTCTGGTCGAGCTGGACGGCTTCGACTCGCGCACCGGTCTCGTCATCATTGCCGCCACCAACCGGCCCGAAATTCTCGATCCCGCGCTGCTGCGCGCCGGGCGCTTCGACCGGCAGGTTCTGGTGGACCGGCCGGACAAGAAGGGACGTGCCGACATTCTCCGCGTTCACATGAGGAAGATCCACCTCGCACGCGATGTGGACCAGGAGGTCGTCGCCGGACTGACGCCGGGCTTTACGGGAGCGGACCTCGCCAATCTCGTCAACGAGGCGGCGCTGCTCGCGACCCGCCGCGGCGGCGATGCGGTGACGCTTTCCGACTTCAACAACGCGGTCGAGCGGATGGTGGCCGGACTCGAGAAACGCAACCGCCTGCTCAATCCGAAGGAGCGCGAGATCGTCGCCTATCATGAGATGGGCCATGCCCTGATCGCGCTGGCGCTGCCCGGCGCCGATCCCGTGCACAAGGTGTCGATCATTCCGCGCGGCGTCGGCGCGCTCGGATACACCATTCAGCGCCCGACGGAAGACCGCTTCCTGATGACCAAGGAGGAGCTCGAGAACAAGATGGCGGTGCTGCTTGGCGGCCGCGCCGCCGAGTTGATCGTGTTCGGGCATCTCTCCACGGGCGCCGCCGACGATCTCCGGAAGGTGACGGACATCGCGCGCAGCATGGTGACGCGGTACGGCATGTCGGACAAGCTCGGCAGCGTCGCCTATGACCGCGAGCCCAGCAGCTTCATTCCCGGCGAGCCGCGCTCACCGTTCCATGAACGCGACTATGCCGACGAGACCGCGGCCACTGTTGATCACGAAGTCCGCAAGCTCATCGATTCCGTGTTCGAGCGCGCTCAGGGTCTGTTGAAGGCGCGGCGTTCGATCCTCGACCGCGCGGCACGAACGCTCCTGGAAAAGGAAACGCTGGAGCAAAGCGATCTCGCCGCCCTCGTCAAGGATACGCCGAAGGAGGGTTTGCGGGCGGTGTGAAGTGCTCTCCTCTCCCCGTTCTTGCGGGAAGAGGGTTGAGGTGAGTGTGTAGGGTGGGCAAAGCGAAGCGTGCCCACCATCTAGAGCAGAGATCGCGGGAGGTGGGCACGGCGTGTGCGCGCCTTTTGCCCATCCTACGAAGGCCTCACTCCACTTCCCGCAGCGCATCTTCCACCACCTTCCGCTGCTCCGCTGTCAGCGCGGCCTGCGGCGGGACGGGATCGCCGACGTCGTAGCCCTGGATCGCAAGCCCAGCCTTGATGCAGGCGGCGAGGTTGAAGCGGGCGAAGGCCTCGTTGATGCGCCAGTGTGTAGGGTGGGCAAAGCGAAGCGTGCCCACCATCTAGAGCAGAGATCGCAGGAGGTGGGCACGGCGCGTGCGCGCCTTTTGCCCACCCTACGAAGGCCTCACTCCACTTCGCGCAGCGCTTGCTCCACAACCTTGCGCTGCTCCGCCGTCAGCGCGGCCTGCGGCGGGACGGGATCGCCGACGTCGTACCCTTGGATCGCAAGCCCAGCCTTGATGCAGGCGGCGAGGTTGAAGCGGGCGAAGGCCTCGTTGATGCGCCAGAGCTTTCGTTGCAGCACCATCGCCTCGTCCCAGCGCTGGCGGCGGCAGAGGTTATAGAGCGCAACGCTCTGTTTCGGGATGATGCAGGCAGGCCCTGCCATCCAGCCCACGCCGCCAATCAGCATCACGGCGGCGGGAATGTGCGCCGAGGCGGAGAACACCTTGATGTCATCGCCGCTGGCGTTGAGGATCGAGAGCAGCCGGCCGGTGTTGGTCGAGGCATCCTTGATGTAGCCAATGCGCGGATGGCGCGCGAGCCGCGCGATCACGTCCAGGGAGAGATCCGAACGCTGGAACTGCGGATTGGTGTAGATCACGACGGGAATGTCGACGGCATCCGCAATGGCGCGGAAGTAAGCCTCGACCTGCGCGTCGGCGAGCGGGAAATAAGCCTCCAGGATCGCGAGAATGCCGTCGGCGCCAAGCTTTTGATACGCGCGCGCCTGCGCAACCGCATCCGCCGTCGATGTCGAGACCACGCCGGCGACCACCGGCACGCGCTTTTGCGTAGCCTCGATCGCGGTGCGCACGATCGCCGAGCGCTGCTCGCTATTGAGATAGGCGAACTCGCCGGTCGAGCCGAGCGGCGTCAACCCGTGCACGCCGGACTTGATGAGATCGTCGCAGAGCCGCGCCAGCACGCTCTCGCGGATCCGGCCGGACGAATCGATGGGGGAAACGAGATAGGGAAAGACGCCGTGGAAGTCGGACATGACGGCGCTGATATAGCGGGCTCACACAGGCTCCTGCAAGCTATGCCGAGCTGCTTTTTATTTGCGCATGATCTTCTCGGAAAACCGCTACACACTTTTCCGGATCATGCGCCAGGCGATCTCACAAAAGCAGATGGCCCGCGGCGCCGGGAGCCGCGGACCATCTCCCGATCATCGCCGGAGGCGATCACCAGGCGTAGCGATGGGGGACGGCGACGACCGGCGCACCGTAAACGACGGGAGCACCGTAGCCGTAGTCATAAGGACCATATCCATAGCCATAGCCATAGGCACCGGCGGCAACGGCCGCAGCGGTCGCAGCCACTGCAACGGCGGCAGCAGTGCCGGCACCATGATGCAGCCGCAGGCCATGGGCTTCAGCGGGGGCGCTGGCGGCAGTGGCCAGCGCCGCGACGGCAGCAATCGTCAAAACAAGCTTCTTCATGATGGCATCCTTTCCTTCGGGGTCCCGTCAGGGAGCGTCACGGATGGTGAGTGATCGATCCGTCATCGAGAGGCTACGTATGTGGAGGAGCCGGATATGTGCCGGACGTCACACTTGGGCGCAGCGCAGCCGAACCCGTGACGCGAGCCGTTGCGACACCCTCGTCTTGCGCCTCACGTTCAGGACAGGAATGCTCGGTGGAGCGACGCGCGAGATACGCGCCTCGCGCGCCGGAAGCGTTACTTCAGCCCGTCGAGCTTGTAGGAAGCCTGCACGAAGCCGCCATAGCGCTCGGTGCGCACCGGCAGCGTCTGGCATGGGCAGCCCTGGCTGAAGGCATCTGTGGTCGCGCCGGGCGCCCACATCGCCCAGTAACGGCCGCCCGCGCCGACATTGAAGCCGTTGGCGAAGGCATAGGACAGGATCGCTTCGAGCTGCACGCCCTGCCCGCCGCCGGTCTCCGGCGAAATCGTGTTGCTCATTTCGGTCCGCAGCAGATGGTTGTCGGTGCCGCGGAAGGCCACGAAGGGCAGATAGGCGGCATCCGCGGTGAGCTTGAGCCGATCCCACACCGTCACCACGCCGTTGACGCCGAGCCGGAACGAATACCATTTGTCGTCCTCGGTGATCCCCAGCAGAGTGGAAGGAAGTGCCGGAGAGCAATCGGAGAAGCTATTGGCGATCTGCGTGCAGCCATAGGCCGACTTGTTCTCGCGATAATAGTTGAAGCCGACAAAGCCGCCGACATTGGCGCTCGGTCCGCGGAACAGCGAATAACCGGCATCGAACGTGCCGTAGGCGAGATCGCCCTTGGTCGTCGCGAGCGTATTGGAATAGGGAATGTTGATGGCGGGAGCATTGGGGAAGGAAAGCGCAAAGTCCTCATCATGCTGATTGCCCGACAGGATCGTTCCGCCGCCGGCAAAACCCTTGACGAAGATATTCGAGGCGGTATCGATACGGCCGAATACTTCGCCGGTCGCCGCCGTCGAGTTGTAGGTGAGGCGCGAGACCAGGAGGTTCGGCGTCGTCGGATCAAAGCCGCCAAGGTCCTTCTGGAAGCGTCCGGATGAATACCAGACGCGCCCGCCGACCTCGATCTCGGAGTCGGGGATATAGGCGCCCTTCAGATGATAGTCGGCCGCTGCCGGCTCCCAGCGCGCATACATGTCCTCGCCGATCTTGTAGTTCAGGCCGACTTTGACGGTCTGCATGTTCTGGCTGATGCTCGCATTGCCGCCGGGCGTTTGCACATAGCTGAGAACGAACGGCGGGAGTGTCTCAAACAGGCTCGCGGGCGTCGCCATGTTGAGGTTGCCAAACTTCGCATAGTCATATTCCAGCCGCAGCGACCAGGCCGGTGTCAACGCGCGATCGATGCCGGCGCCAACGGTCCATCCCCAGCGCAGGCCGTCGAAGCTCGTCACCAGAGGCGTGATCAGTCCATTGGTCGTGATGTCGACGCGGTCATTGAGCCAAGCCAGACCGCCCTTGACATAGAACAGGTCGCGTCCGTGAGGACCTGTCGCAAAGCCCAGGCGCCCCGTCATGCTGCCCATGGCCTCCGGCCGAACGCGGCAATTCGCGGGAATGAGATTGGGCGACGACGCAAGGCAGGTCGCCGAGCCGTCGGCGCCCATGGCGCTGGCATCCGCCTCGGCCCCGACGACAAAAGCCGTATTCGGAATCTGCCAATTATAGCCGACCTGCAAGCCGCCAAGCACGGCGGGGCTGCGAATCGTGTTGCCGAAGATCGGCGCACCCGCGGGATCGGTGAGCTGCGCCGAGCCAAACCCGGCGCCGACATGGCCGCCGACGTAAAGCCCGGTCCAGGACCACACCACAATGGGCACCGGCGGCACCATCGGCATGTCCGCCGCATGGGCGAAAGACGAACCGACAGCGAGCGCGAAAGCCGCCGTAACAACCTTTTTCACGACACGACCCGAGCTTGTTACCGGTACGAACCGTTAACCAAGATCGGCGGAAAAGCTTAAGAAAGGCTGAGCGGTGAGGTTTGGCTAACCATGATTTTTAAGCCGGCATTTGCCATGCCGGCCTCGGCCCGGTGAGGTTGCGTTAACCTTAATTCTTAAAATTCGATTCACACTTTGCGTTCATGATTGCCCCGCTTGGTCGGCGGCCCAAGCGCCAATGTGCGTGAGCAAGTTGGGGCCGACCAGACGATGCCGGATCATGTTGCGACAGCTTCGCGGATCGCGCGCCGCCTTGCGGCCGCGTTTTCCGTGCTTGCCGCGCTCGATGGATGCGCGCCTGCGCCGGCACCGGAGGCCGCGCAGGCGGCGGTGGCCCATTCCCACACGGAAATGCAGGAAAGCCCGATTTGCCGGCCCGATCCTGCCCTGCTCACGCCGCAATCCGCGCCCGATTGCAAGTTCGGGCGGCTGGATCTGAAGACGCTCGATCCCGATCAATGGGCGCGCCTCAAGATCGAATATGAACGGCAATGCTACCAGCGTGCCGAAAAGGCAGTTCGCGGGCGGCTCCGCCTGCTCCAGCTCGCTCTCAGATGCGACGCCGGGATGGCGCGGCGCCAGTGATGCACAAAGGGCCGTTCCCGCACACGTCGTGGCCGCCAACGTGCACAATTCAGTCATCTTTTCGCCGCCTCGAACGGCGACTATCCACGCCATCAGCGCCTGGTTCTCCACTCAAATCGCGGCGGGGGTTTGAGGAGATTTGTAACGGTAGAGTAGTCGCGAGTTTCGACGATGGAGACGCTGTACGATTTGCTCGGCGCGCTGCCGCGCGACGACGCAGATGAGCTCAGGGCCGCATTCCGTCGTGCCGCCAAGGGAGCTCATCCCGATCTCAATCCAAGCGATCCCGACGCTGGACAGAAGTTCAGGGAGATCGTGCGCGCCAACGAAATCCTCGCCGATGAGGAACAGCGCGCGGCCTATGACCATCTGCTCGACCTCGCTCACAAGGAGCGGAAGCAGGAAGCTACCGCCAAGGCGATGCACAAGGCGGCCACCAGCGTCATCGCGCTGGTCGTGGCAACCGGCCTCGGCCTTGGCGGCTACGTCGCTTCCAAGTCTTCGCCGCGGTTTTCCAGCGCGCTGAAGCATGTCGCGGACATCGCCTTCGTCCAGCCGGGCGATTTTATAAGCGTTCCGACAACAACGGCAAAGGCGCAGCCGGCGCCGGTCGTCGATGCGAAGGCCGAAGCCACGCCCGCGGACGTGGAGACGGCTTCAGCCGAGCCGCCGCCAGCGCCGAAAACCGAAACGGCAAGTGCTGCGACCGACGCGATCGTGCCGATTGCCGTCACGCCGATTACGGTCGTGCCGGTCGCAGTCACCCCACGAGTCGAGCCGGAGACACCAGCAGCCGCGAAAGTCGGCCCGCCGCTCGAGATCGCGCCCGGCGACGCCAAGGTCTATCGCGAGCGCGGCATCTTCGCCTATCGCAGCGGCGATCTCGGCGGCGCGGTCGCCCAGTTCGACCGCGCCATCCTGCTCGATCCGAAATTTTCCGCCGCCTATGTCGACCGCAGCATCGTGCTCTATCGGCTGAGGAAGTTCGAGCGCGCCTTTGCCGACATCGCGCAGGCCAGGCGGCTGGAGAAGGCGAAGACCGCCAAAGCCGCGGCGAAGAAGCCCAAGTCGCCGTCGGCAACGGCAACGTTCGGCTTCCCGTTCTTCCCGCGACGCACCGCAAAGCTGGCGGCAACCACACCGTAGCTTGCGCCGCGACAAAGCGCGATAGGTTGGTCCAGAAACAGCATCGGAGGTTCACCTCTCCCATAGGGAGAGGTGACGGAGTTCGCTGCAAACTGATTCAATCAACCAAAGTTCGCCACGCTAGCCCGTAGCCCGGCGCGGCGCTGCGTTCGAAGACGCTTCAGCAGAATCCGGCGCCGGGATCTGCAACAAGATCTTCTGCGACGTTGGCGCGACCTCGATATCGCTTTCCTGGAAGCGCCGCTTCATGCGGCGGTTGAATTCGCGTTGCACCGGCCAGCGGCCAGAATCCGTGCAGCGGATCTGACCGACGATCGACGCCATCGAACCGTCCACCTTGTCGACGCCCCACAATTCGAGATCGCCGCGGATCACGTGGCGATATTCCGCCTCGCGGCGCATTTCGGCGACGATGTCCTTGAGGATCTGACCGACGCGGTCGGTGTCCTCCTTGTAGGCCACGTTGACGCTGACGGCGGCGTTGCCCTCGCCGCGGCTCGCATTGGTGATGGTCGTCACCGCGCTGAAGGGAACGATATGCAGCGAGCCGTCGCCGGCGCGCAGGCGAAGGGTGCGGATCGAGACGTTCTCGACCGTCCCCGTCAGTCCCGACACGCTGACGACATCGCCGACCTGGACGGTGTTTTCCAGGAGCAGGAACAGTCCGGTGATCAGGTCCTGCACCAGCTTCTGCGAGCCGAAGCCGATCGCGATGCCGACGATGCCGGCGCCTGCGAGCAGCGGCGCCACGTTGACGCCGATCTCGCTCAGCGCCGTCAGGCCGACCACCGCGATGATCACGCAGAGCAGTGCCGTCCGCAGCATCGGCTGGAAGGTGCGCAAGCGAGCCGCGCGCGCATAATGGCCTTCGCGCGTGAGCAAGTTGACCTGGCGGTCGAGCAGCGCGTTGCTGGCTTCCCAGATCGCCGCCGCCGCGGCGGCAGCGATGCCGATCGTTACCACGGCCGACAAGAGCCGGCTCCCGATCTCGCCACCATAGAACCAGACGATGGCGTCGACGCCCCAGACCTCGAGCATGGCGACGAAGCCGATGAAGGCGATCACGGAAGCGACGATCCTGCGGAGCAGCGGCAGATAACGGTTGGCGCGGGCTTCGAGGCCGGGAAAGCGCTGCAGGATCTCCGGCTTGATGGAAAAGCCGCGATCGATCAGGCCCAGTGCGACGATGGTCGCCAGGCGCGTGACCAGCGCTACGACGATGGTGGCGACGAAATATTGCAACAGCAGCGAATAGCCGTTGTGGATGTTCAGCGCCCACACCGCCCAAAGCGCGAGATCGACGGCGATGGCGAGATAGTGCCAGAGCCCGGCGGCGCGGTTGCGCAAGCGAGCGGCCAGTCCCGTGCGGTTGGCCGGCGCGCGGATGAGCTCGGCAACTT
Source organism: Bradyrhizobium sp. (assembly GCF_035309285.1). Taxonomy (GTDB): domain Bacteria; phylum Pseudomonadota; class Alphaproteobacteria; order Rhizobiales; family Xanthobacteraceae; genus Bradyrhizobium. The sequence continues at coordinate 23,588 of NZ_DATGFH010000076.1, forward strand.
GCTTGCGGCACTGCAGGATAATGACGACGATGAAGAGATGCACTACAAGCATCACCAGACGCAGCACCGTCAGATAGCCGCCGTAGTGCAGACCGAGCAGCAGCGCCACATTTGCGAAGGCGATGCCGGAGACGCCGACGGCGAGAATGCGCCGCGCCCAGATCTCGATATAGGCGGCGGTCTCGGCGCGAACGCGGAACAGGCCGAACGGTCCGGCGAGCGCGCGCACCGCACAGATCAGCACGCGCGAGAACGCATAAGCGTTCACCACCGCGAGGATGACAAGCCGCGTGGTCGCAAGATCGCCAATCTCGGTGCCGAGTAGTGCCGTGGCAACACCGATGAAGACGAGCACCGGGAGCAGCTCGAGCAGGAGATGCCCGAGCACGAAGGGCAACCGCACCAGCGATTGCCAGGCACGCGTCAGCGACAGCCGCCGTCGATGCCGCTCCGGCTCGGCGATGACGTCAGCAATGGACGATGGCGGATCGGCCATCACGATCGAGGCCTGAGGCGCCTTTGCCGACTGCGGCAAGCGTGCTTCCAGGAGCGCAACCGGACGCCTGATCAGGCGGAAGATCAGCCATTCCGCGATGAAGGCGCAACCGAACACCAGCGCCAGCTTCCAGGCGGTGTCGAACAGCTGATGATAGGCGTAGGGGTCGTTGGCCGTGCGCAGGAACCAGTAGTAGAACGCCTTGAAATGCGTCAGCGACCGCGCCACGTCTGCGATCTCGCTTGAGATATCGTGGACCTGCTCGGACACCGTCAGCAGCAATTGCGCGCCGAGACTGTCCGCCGCGAGCGGAATGTGGGGCTTTGCGGGTGGCGCGGCCGGCGCCGGGTTTTGCTGTTGCGGCGAGGCCTTGGCAATCGCGCGCAGCGTATCGATCATCTGCGCGCGTTTGGTGTCGTCCTGCAGCGTCTCCAGGGCACGCCTCGCCTGCGCCGGCGTCAATGCATCGGTCTTTTCCGCGGCAGGAGCAGACGGCGCGGCTGCGGTCTGGGCGAAAGCGGGAAGCGCAAACAGCGCCGCGGCAAACAGAACCAAGGCAAAGAGTTTTTGCGACACGAAGACCTCATTCTTGTTCGTTGCGCGAGAGCAAACCGGTCTCGATCTGTTCTCACTTGCGTCCTGCCGGGGCCGCCCCTTTCTCCGCGATCGTGTGTCGGAAGTTTGCCAATCGAACGGCAATGTCTTGGCAATGGCCCTGGCAATGGCCGTGGCGATGATTCGTATGCCGCGTCACTGAGGTGTCGCGGCGTCGAAAGCTGCGACAGCGCCTGGCTTGCGAAATAAGCCGCCTCGCCAGTCGCCGCTGTTGGCCACATGTTGGGGCGGATCGCCCAGGCCGCCAGACCACGGCGGATTCAAAAAATGTTACTTGTGCTGCGACCGCGACAGTCCGACGACGATGCCGGCGATCGGGATGCCGAACATGATCGCATGGGCCAACAGCTCCTTGACGACCACAGCGAGGGAGAAATCCGGATTGGCGGCGTGGGACAAGGGCACCACGACGAGATTCATGACCGCATAAGCGATGACGCCGAACACCGTGCCGCCGACGAGCCAGCGCTCTCGCAGCAATTTGTTCCCGGCCGCAGCTTCTCCGTAGATGGCTGCAGCGATGATCGAGATGGCGTAGTGCAGGCAGACGCCGAGCACCGCAGTCGGCGCTCCGCCGCTGAACGCGCGTTCGCCGATGAGGCCGGACGCGATCGACTGCAAGCCATGGGTGAGAGTTCCGCCGAAGATCATGCCTGCGGCGATGAGATTGGTGGTTCCCGCCACAAGCCCCGCGGCGATGCTGGCGAACCCTCTTCGAGCCGCGCCTGACAGCATGCGCTACTCGGCAGCAACGGCGGTGCGTACTTTGTGTATCATGGCCGGATCGTAGAAGAAGTGCTCCTCGATGAGTTGTTCGCCGCGCCAGGTCTGCCAGGCCACCTCCTCCATCGCGCGGACCGATCCGTCTTTCGCGGTGAACTCGAAGCGCCAGCGGATCGCGGAACGATCGCCATCGAGCAACAGCGGTCCGATCCGCGTTGTCTTCACGCTCGCTACCCGCGCAAGCGTGGCGCGTTCCTTTGCCGCCAGCACGTCGCGGCCCGAGATCGGCGGATTCTCGTTCTCGCGGGTTGACGCGTCGGGCGCGTAGAAGCGCTCGATCGCGCCGACATGATCATTGGCCTCGACGGTGGCGGCGAAGGCGCGCAGCGTTTCCATTGAAGGCATTTGGGCACTCCTGTTTACCGACTGATAGTCGGTATTTACCGACTTAAGGTCGGAAAGTCAATTGCGAAGATTTTGTTCCCCGCTACAATGTCCCGATGGCGACCCAGCAGGAACGGCGGCAGACGACGCGCAGCGCGATCATCAAGGCGGCGCACCGCCTGTTCGGCGATCGTGGCTTTGCGGCGACCACGATGGATGACGTCGCGGCCCAGGCCCGGGTCGCCAAGGGCGCGGTCTACCACCACTTCGCGACCAAGGAGGCGCTGTTCGAGGCCGTATTCGAGCAGGTCTCCGAGGAGCTGCTCGCCGAGGTCGATCGCGTGGCGCGGTCGGAAAAGGACGCGCTCGCCGCGATGGCAAAGGGCACACAGGCCTATTTCGATGCGTGCGCGAACGATCGGACCGGCCAGATCGTGCTGCATGACGGGCCGGCGGTGCTCGGCTGGGAGCGTTGGCGCGAGATCGACAATCGCCATTTTGGCGGACGCTTCCCGGCCGCGCTCGAGCGCGCCATGAATCAGGGTCTGATCGCGCGGCAGCCGATCGAGCCGTTGGCGCGTCTCCTTCTCGGCGCCGTGACCGAAGCCGCGGTCGCCTGCTCCGGCCGCGATCTGCAAAAAGCAGGCGCGGATTATGCCCGCGCCTTCCAGGCGCTGCTCGATGCGTTGCGTCTGAAATAAGCGCGCTTCGGCAAAAATGCCGCATCGCCTTGCGGCGCCCGCCGTTGTGCTGAACGCGCGCCTATCGTCAGATGCCAAGCGCACCAAGACGCGATTTTAAGGAAGCACTGCATGGAATTTGCTGAGATCAACGGCGCCGGGCTGCGCTACGCGATTGAGGGCAAGGGCGAGCGCACGCTGGTATTGGTGCACGAAATGGGCGGCTCGCTCGAAAGCTGGGAGGAGGCTGGCAGCCGGTTTGCCGAATCCCGCCGCGTGCTGCGCTACGATTGCCGCGGCGCGGGCCTGTCGCAAAAGGTGCGCGGCGCGCTTTCCATCGACACCATGGCCGACGATATCGCCGCACTCCTCGAGCACGTCGGCATTGCAGGAAAGGTGGCGCTCGCCGGCGTCGCCGTGGGCGGCGCGATTGCGCTGCATTTCGCAGCGCGCCACAGCGCGCGCACCAGCGCCGTTGCCGTCGGCAGCCCCGCCACCGGTATCGAGGCGGATCGCCGTGCCGCGGTGCTCGAACGTGTCGCCAGGCTCGAAGCCGCCGGCATGGCGTTCGCCGCCGAGGACTCGATGCGGAACGGTTATCCCGACGAGCTTCGCGGCGACATCAAGCGGTTCAGGCAATATCGCGCGCGCTGGCTCGGCAACGATCCCGCAAGCTATGCCGCTATCTATCGCATGCTGGCCGCGACCGAGATGAAGGGTGAATTGACGACATTGCGCTGCCCCGTGCTCGTGATCGGCGCTCTCTTCGATCGCACCCGGCCGCCGGCGATCGCGAAGGCCGTGGCCGATATGATCCCCGGCGCCACCTATGACGAGCTTCGCACCGGCCACTACATGGCCGCGCAGACCCCTGACCTCCTGTTCAGCCGCATCGACGCCTTCCTGCGCTCGGTCGACGCCTGATCTCACCTTCACCTCACCCGTGACAAAGGTCCCTTCATGACTTCTCAGCCCGCGCAGCAAATTCCCGGCATCTATCATCGCAAGATTGGCGAGATCGTCGTCACCGCGGTCAGCGACGGCTATCTCGACGGCAACCTCGACGTGATGCGCAATGTCGATCTCGACGCGGCGCATCGCATCCTGCGGGAAGCCTTTCGCCCCGCACGCCGAACCAGCGTCAACGCCTTCCTGATCTATTCGAAGGGGCGGCTCGCGATCGTCGACACCGGGTCCGGCAACTATCTGCTGCCGACCGCCGGCATCGTTCAGGCCAACCTCGCGAGGGCCGGCATCGACCCGAAGTCGATCGATACCGTGCTCCTCACCCATATGCATCCGGATCATTCCGCCGGCCTCACCGACATGTCGAACGGCCAGCGCCTGTTTCCAAACGCCGAGCTTGTCATGCACGAGAACGAGCCGAAACACTGGTTCGACGACGGCGCGATGGCGAAGGCCGACGAGCGGTCAAGGAAGCTCTATTTTCAGGCCGGCCGCGAGCAGGTCTTACCCTACAAGGACCGAACGCGGCTGTTCACGGGCGGCGAAGTGTTTCCGGGCGTCACCGCGATCCCGAGCGTCGGACATACGCCGGGCCACACCGCCTATCTCGTCGCCTCCGGCAACGATCAGCTCATGATCTGGGGCGACACCGTGCACGTGCCGGAAGTGCAGACCGCGATCCCCGAAGCCGGCATGGCGTTCGACACCGATCTCGCCGCGGCGGCAGCCGCGCGCAAGCGCATGTTCGATCGCGTCTCCGCCGACGGCGTCCTCATCGCCGGCATGCACCTGCACTTCCCGTCATTCTCGCGGCTGAAGCGGCGAGGCGGCGCCTATGAGCTCTATGGCGAGCCCTGGATGCACGCGCTGGAGGCGAGCTGAGGCGGGTTAATGTTGAAAAAGGTGCGGCCATATCACAATGGCGGAACCGTCGTTCGTCTCAAAGCGATGCGGACGCAAAAGCCCCCGGTGTTGTCGCACCGGGGGCTTTCGTCATGGCCGCGAGTACATCCGTCGCGTCCATCCACCGGCAAAGTATCGCAATCAAAATTGCGCAGCGTGTGGCGGCGATGCGACCTCATCATGATCGTCTGAAGAAACCGAACTGCGCGTGACCGCTTTGGATATGGCATATGGAAGTTCAAGACAAACCAAAGCGACCACTAGGCCGCGCGTGATGAGTGCCATCTGCGCCAGTGCGCCGCGATGTCGACTCGTCGCGTGAGCCACACCTTGGGATTGCTTGCGAGCCAATCAAGGGCTTTTGCCAGTCCAAAGGCGCGACCTGGATGCCCAATGATCCGGTTGTGAAGTCCGAAACTGAGCATCCGCGGCGGATCCTCGTCGATCACGCATTGGACGGCATCTCTGATGTAGTCAAAGTAATCGCTGCCCGTGGTGATGCCTTGGCGGCTGAAGCGCACGTCGTTGTGCACAAGCGAATAGGGAATCACCAGTTGGTCGCGCGAGCCGACCTTCACCCAGTATGGAAGCTCGTCGTCGTAGGCGTCACTGTCGTAGGAGTATCCCGCGTCGAGCAGGATTACACGCGTGGACAGCGATGGGGCATAGCGCGAGTACCAACCTTCGGGGCGGGTGCCGATGCATTTGGTAATGATCTCCGTGGCAAGGCGAATGTGCTCGCGTTCCGTCTCGGGGGCGAGATTGGCATGCATCTCCCACCGTAAGCCATGGCCGGCGACATCCCAGCCTGCTTCGCGGATAGCTGCCGATGCTTCGCCATTCCGCTCGAGCGCACGGGCGATGGCAAACACTGTGCAAGGGAGGTTTCGCCTGGTGAACATCCGGTGCAGGCGCCAGAATCCGGCCCGGCTGCCGTACATGAACATGCTTTCGGCCCCCAGGTCGCGGCCGCCAACGGCGGCGGTCGCCCCCTCCGTCAGCGCGGCCTCGGACACGGGATCGCCGTCCGGCACGGCATACTCGCCCCCCTCCTCGTAGTTGATCACGAAGTTGACGGCGACATGCGCGCCATTCGGCCAGCGCGGATCGGGCGGCTGGCGGCCGTAACCCAGAAAGTCCCGCGTCCGTCCCGCCTCCGCGTCAGTCATGTCTGGTTCTCCTGAGTCCGATCACGATTCGCCAGTCAACAGCCGGCAATCTTCACACCGCCTGCTTCACGGCGCCTCCCACGAGCCCGCGACGTATTGCTTCGGCATACCCATCGTCGAGCGCGGCCGCTAGCGCGTTCATCATCTCGTCGATCTCCGCCCTGGTGACGATCAGCGGCGGGCAGACGTACACCGCATCGGGGGCGGCGCGGATGAGAAGACCGCGATCCATGGCGCTCTGCTGAATCAGGGTACCGATGCCGGCAGCAGGGGGCAGAGCTGCGTGGCTTGCCTTGTCGGCGACGATGTGAACCGCACCGATCAATCCGACACCACGCGCTTCGCCGACGAGCGGATGGCCGGCCAATCCTTGCAACTTCTCCTGCAGATAGGGACCGACTTTCCTGACGTGGCTCAGGATGTCCCGCTCGGCATAGATCTTCAAAGTCTCGAGGGCCACCGCCGCGGACACCGGGTGTCCGGCATAGGTGAAGCCGTGCGCGAAGTTTCCGAGCTTGCCGGAATGCGCCGTGATGGCCTCGGCAATCTTTTCGCTGATGATCGTCGCCGAGATCGGCAAGTAAGCGGACGACAGCGCCTTGGCCACGGTCATGATGTCGGGTTGAATGCCGAAGGTCTCGCAGCCGAACATGTTTCCGGTGCGGCCGAAGCCTGTGATCACCTCGTCGGCGATGAACAGGATGTCATAGCGGCGCAGGACTTCCTGCACGCGCGGGAAGTAATCGCGCGGCGGCACGATCACGCCGCCCGCGCCGTTCACCGGCTCGGCGATGAACGCCGCAATGGTGTCAGGTCCTTCCCGGATGATCAGCTGTTCGAGATTGCCGACCAGCCGATCGACGAAGGCCCGCTCGCTCTCGCCGGGCAAGCCATAGAGATAGTGGCTCGGACAGTCGGTACGGAGCACGCCACCCACCGGCAGATCAAAATCATTGTGGTTGGGCGGCAGGCCCGTCAGGCTTCCGGAAAACACGGTGATGCCGTGATAGGCGCGCACGCGGCTGATGATCTTCTTTTTGCGCGGGCGGCCGATCGCGTTGTTGTAGAACCAGACGATCTTGGCCGCCTGGTCGTTGGCTTCCGAACCCGAATTCGCAAACAGGACCTTGCCAAGCCCCTTGGGTGCGATCTTCAGCAGCGCTTCCGCAAGTTCGATCATCGGCTCGTTCGATCGGCCGTTGAAGATGTGGTAGGTCGGAAGCTTCTCCATCTGGCGAACGGCCGCCTCCACCAGCCGCTTCTCGTTGAAACCGAGCGAGGTGCTCCAGAGGCCGGCCATCCCCTCCAGATATCTCTTGCCGCCATCGTCGTAGACATAGACGCCCTCACCCCTCGCGATCACGGTCGGACCGACCGTCTTGTGCTGCTCAAGGTTGGTGTAGGGGTGGATGACGGTTGCGACATCACGGCCTGCGAGCGAATTGGGTTGAGCGACCATGGATATCTCCGGGGTATCGGACAGTGGGGCGTTGCGATCTTGGGACAGCGCAGGGAGAAGGACAATTACAAATCATGCATTGGACCCATGGCCGGATGGTGCGCTGCAGAGAAGGGTGCGGGTCCAAGCAGCAAGTTATTGCCAGACCGCCCAGGAAAGCCCCTCTGGCAAAAGAACTTAAGGCAGCGCCTCGCATTGCCGCGGCGTGATCGCGCCCGGATCATGCAAACGTCCGCCCTCGATTGGAGAGGGCGCAGGGAATACCGGATGCTGGCCGCACCCGCGAGCCTTGCGTGCAAGGAAAGTGCACTTAGCGCACGCAAGCGACAACAGGGCAGCCGAAACAGTCCGGCATTCCCTGCGCAATGGTTTACGGCTTATGGCGTGCTCTCCTCGGAGTGCCGGGCTTGATAGCCTCCGTCGCCTTGGGATCATCACCCAAGACTTGACACCAGCGTCGGGGTGCCAGGACCACACGTTTTCGCCGTCCGCCCCAGCCGCGTTCGTCTCGCGCGGCCAAGGCGTCCATCGCATCCCGCACCCCACGTCCGTGACGATCGCGATACGCCCCTGATGGGTACAGGACGGGGCGGAAGATAGGACTGATTTTCCCTTCTGATAAAGAGAAATATTTTTGATGAACGGGCTTGACATAGCTTCCGATAAAGCGAAGTCAATTTGCCCGTCGAGGCTGGGCAAGAACTCGGCATTTCCGGCAATTGATGTACGATTCGGTTTATGACGAATCACACATTCAAGAGCGGCGAGAGCCGGGACCAGGTCTGCCTGCTTCCTGCGCGGATAGAAGACTATGTCGGCCC
>NZ_DATGFH010000077.1:0-62268 GCF_035309285.1 Bradyrhizobium sp.
GACATAGTCTTCTATCCGCGCAGGAAGCAGGCAGACCTGGTCCCGGCTCTCGCCGCTCTTGAATGTGTGATTCGTCATAAACCGAATCGTACATCAATTGCCGGAAATGCCGAGTTCTTGCCCAGCCTCGACGGGCAAATCAACCCACCATCGCGACCCTGCCCGCCGTGTCCGTCACGCGCACAAACCCATGCTCCACGACGGTGTTGCGGCCGCGGTGTTTGGCGGCGTAGAGGGCGGCGTCGGCGGCTTCGATCAGGTCGCCAGGCCGCAGGCTGGCGTCGGGTTTGACGCACGCGACGCCGACGGAGACGGTGACGCAGTGATGGCTCGACGTTCGATGCGGCAGCGCCAGATCCAGCACGGCCGCGCGCACCTGTTCGCCGATCTCGCGGGCGCGGTCGGCGTCGGTGTTGGGGAGCAGCAGACAGAACTCCTCGCCGCCATAGCGGGCGGCAAAGCCCATGGTGTCGGCGGCAATGCCCGACAGCGTTTCCCCGAGCCTGCTCAGGCAGGCGTCGCCCTCGGGATGGCCATAGGTGTCGTTGTAGAGCTTGAAATGATCGACATCGATCATCATCAACGACAGCTCGCAATCATATTGCTGCGCCTTCATCCATTCGAAATCGAGCCGGCTCTGGAAGCCGCGGCGGTTGGCCAGCCCCGAGAGCATATCGATCGAGGCGATCACGGTGAGGCGCTCGTTGGTCGCGACCAGCTCGGCTTCCCGCTGGGAAAGCTGCGCCGCCATCGCGTTGAAGGCACGCGCGAGCGGCACGAATTCGGACGGCAGGCCCGAGCGCACCGCGCGCGCGGTGCGGTCGCCCTGCCCGAAACGCTTGGCCATCGTCGCCATCATCTCGATCGGCTGAATAATCAGCTTCTCGGCGGCGATCAGCGCGCCGAGCAGCACGAACAGGGTGACAAAGCAAAGCTGTAAATAAGCGGTGCGGATGTCGCGGTTGATCGCCGCCGTCACGCGGTCCTCGTCGATGCTCGCGATCAGGCGCGCGCCGGTGCCGGCGATCCGCGCGAAGGACAGCGCGCGCCGCGATCCGTCGGCGGCAACGAAGTTGAGCGAGCCCTGTCGGTCGTTTGAGCTCAGCGCCTCCTCGGCGATCGCCGCGAGCAGCGGCACGGCATCGAGCGGCCTGCCGATGATGCCGGCTTGGCCTTTCGGCGCCGCCAGCACGGTGCCGTTGGCGTCGACGAGGGCTGCGGAGATACCGGGCTTGCCGCCGAGATTGTCCATCAGCTTCGACATCCAGTCGAGATTGATGGAGGCGACCACCATCGCGTCCGAATCGTGGTTGATGAGGGCGACCGGATAGGCCGCGAGAATCACGGCCGTCTTGATGGCTTCGACATAGGTGAAATCGCTGAACACCAGCGCGCCGGTCGCGCGCGCCTTCTTCATATAGCGCCGCCCGGAGAGATCGACGCCGATGAATGTGTTGTTGGTCGAGCACTGCACGTGCCCGTCGCCGCCGACGAGCAGCACGTTGCGGATCCAGGGCAGATTGCCCGGCAGGCTCGCGCGCAGCATATCGCAGGCCTGGCTCACGCCGCCGGCGGAAGCGCGGATATAGGCCGCCGATTTCAGCACGGTCTCGACGGACGAGATCACCTCGCGCTGGGTGTCGGCGGAGTGACTGGCGAGCCTGGAAAATTCCGCCGAGGCCTGCGCGACCTGCCTGGCGCGGGCATTCTCCAGCGAGCGCGCGCGGTCGAGCATCAAAGGCACGACCAGGATCACGGCCAGCAGCGCAAGCCGCGCACGTATGCCGAGAAGCCGCTTGAGTTTCGCTTTCCTGCGGTTGAAACTGACGTGAGACATCGGTGAGCCCCTACCCCGCGCGGAACGTAGAGGGAATGATTGAAGACCCCTTTTAAGGAACTCGGTAAAATTCGACTTACCACCGTAGTTTTACGACCCGCAGATGAAATGATGACCGAACACACCACTGCCGTAACCTCGCATTCACCAAACGCACTCGCGGCCGTCGAAGAGGAGATCGTGCGCGCCTGCAAGGAGGCCAGGCGCGAGCGTGCCTCGGTCACGCTGATCGCAGTCTCGAAAACCTTCGCATCTGATGCGATTGTGCCGGTAATCGAAAGCGGACAACGCGTATTCGGCGAGAATCGCGTGCAGGAAGCGAAGGCGAAGTGGCCAGCGTTAATGGCGGCTTACGGCGGGCTGAAGCTGCATCTGATCGGTCCCCTGCAATCCAACAAGGCGAAAGAAGCGGTCGCGCTGTTCGATGCGATCCATTCCGTCGACCGGCCGAGCATTTGCCAGGCATTGGCCAAGGAAATCGAAGCCCAGAAAAAGCGGCCGCAACTCTTCGTCCAGATCAATACCGGCGAGGAGCCGCAGAAGGCGGGCGTCGCGCCACAGGACGCCGATGCCTTCATCGCGGCCTGCCGCGACAAATATGGGCTCGAGATTTCAGGCTTGATGTGCATCCCGCCGGTGAACGAAGCGCCGGCGCCGCATTTCGCACTGACCGCCAAGATCGCGGCGCGCAACGGCTTGAAGCATCTCTCCATGGGCATGAGCGCCGATTACGCGATCGCGATCCAGTTCGGCGCCACGCACATCCGCGTAGGCTCGGCGATTTTCGGGCACCGGGGATAAGAAGTTCGTCATTCCGGGGCGCGCCTCTGGCGCGAGCCCGGAATCCATACCGCGCGATATCTCAAGAACGCACAATGGCGGTACCAACAGTCATCGCCCAACCCAAGACTGGGGTTATGGATTCCGGGCTCATCGCTTCGCGATGCCCCGGAATGACGACGAGGTTTACTTGAATCCCACCGACACTTTTCCGAGCACGCCGAAATCCGCTTCCATCTTCTCGCCCGACTGAATCGCGAGCGGCGGGTGGCAGGTGCCGGTGGTCACCACCTCCCCTGCCCGCAGCGTCAGCCCGAGCCCGCGCAATTCATTGGCGAGCCAGGCGAGCGCCACGCGCGGATCGCCGAGCACGTTCTTGCCGTGGCCGACATGGCGCTGGCCCCGCAGCATCGTCACCGGACGCTCCTCGATGAGATCGAGCGCGCGCCAGTTTGCTGAAGTGGCCTGGCCGAGCACGAACAGATGCGCGCAGGCATTGTCGGCGATGATCTGCGCTTCGCCGGCGGTGACGAAATCGGCAAAGCGCGAGTCCGGGATTTCGATCGCCGGATGCAACGTGTCGACGGCATCCAAAACCTCGGCAACAGAATAAGAACTTTGCCGCGGCGGCAAATCGATACGCATGCGGAAGGCGAATTCCGGCTCGCCGACGCGCATGGCGTTGCCGGTCATCGGCGCTGTGCCGCCATCCGCGATCAGCGTATCCTGAAGGATCCGCCCAGCCATGGGCCCGGCGACATTGATATGCTTCTGCCCGGCCTCGCTGGTGGCGGCGATCTTCCAGCCAAATAGCCTTGCGCTCGATGAGCGCTCGATCTCGGCCTGGATGGCATAGCCCTCGGCTCTTGTCCGGGGTCGCATCGAGTCCGCGAGGTTGCCGAGCTTGGTGCCGGCGCGCCAATGGCCGACAAGCGTGCGCGAAGCGGAGTCGATCTGGTTGAAGTCGAGCATCGTGTTATCCAATCACAATTCTGGTCTTCGGTCCAAGCTGCCGCAACAGGCGCAGCATTGCCGCTTTGGTCATCGAGACGCAGCCCGCGGTCGGTGCATAATTCTCACGCGCCAGATGCAGAAACACCGCGCTGCCACGATGGGCGATGCGGGGGCGCGTGTTGTGGTCGATCTCGACGATGAAATCGTAGAGATGATCCTTGCGCGTGAGGTGGTCGCCGCCCTCGCCGCGCGCAAGACGGATCGGCCGGTTGTAGTGGCGATCGGTCGCGTCTTCGCACCAGGCGTCCTCGCGGCGGATCGCGCGCACCGGGATGAACGTCTTCGGCCTGGCGTGACGGTCAGCGCGCCACCAGAGTTGCCGCGGGCGAAACGTGCCCCGCGGCGTGCCGCCATCGCCCTCGCGCTTGTTGGCGCGGATGCCACCGCGGCCGAGCGCCACGGGAATGGTGAGTCCGCCTGCGGTGAGCCAGCCTTGCCGGGAATTTCCGGCGCGCGCCCGAATCCTGATCATGAGGAGCGGCCGATCGGGTGCGCTTGTCTCATAAGTCATTGAATATACGTCTCTTTTTATGCACGATCGGGCTTCGATGCAACTTGCCGGCGACATTGGTGTTCATTACAGGACATTCATCAAAACGCCTCCGAAATTTGGGGTAAACTGCCGTTCGGCTTGTGAATCGGCAATGGTTCCCTACCTGAGACAAGCAAGCCGGAAACGCGCCAAGAAAAGAGCAACGACGCTACCAAACTTTGCCAACTCGCGGCCGGTGACGCATGCCCTTAACCTGCCGCGCTTCGCTAGGATGTAACCATGGCCAATGCCCGCAAAATCCTGATCGTGGATGACGATACCGATCTCCGCGACACGCTGGTGGAGCAACTGTCGCTACACGACGAGTTCGAAGCATCCGCCGTCGACACCGGCGCGAAGGGCGCGAGCGCGGCGAAGGCCAATTCGCCCGATCTGGTGCTGATGGATGTCGGCCTGCCCGACACCGATGGTCGCGAGGTGGTCCGCTCGCTTCGCAAGGGCGGCTTCAAGGCTCCGATCATCATGCTGACCGGCCATGACACCGACTCCGATACGATCCTCGGGCTCGAATCCGGCGCCAATGATTATGTCGCAAAGCCCTTCCGCTTTGCGGTGCTGCTGGCGCGGATCCGGGCGCAACTCCGCCAGCACGAGGCCAGCGAAGACGCAGTGTTTTCGGTTGGCCCCTATAGTTTCCGCCCCGGCTCGAAGATGCTGACCGGCGCCAATTCGCGAAAGGTGCGGCTGACCGAGAAGGAGACCGCGATCTTGCGCTTCCTGTACCGGGCGGGCCAGCTCCCGGTCTCGCGCGAGACCCTGCTGCAGGAAGTCTGGGGCTATAATTCGGGCGTCACCACCCACACCCTGGAAACCCATATTTACCGGCTGCGCCAGAAAATCGAGAAGGACGCCGCCAATCCCGAGATCCTGGTGACGGAAGCCGGTGGCTACAAGCTTGTGCCGTGATACGATTCGCGAAGATAGCGAATCGTGGATGAGGCTTTACTAACCACCTGATGTCGATCGATGACGATGTAGCGCTCCTGGAGCGCGTCCCGACCTTGCGTCTGCTCGGCCGCGAATCGCTGCGGATGCTGGCGATCGGCTCCGAGCAGCGCAACGTGCCGCGCGGCGACCCGCTGTTTCAGCAGGGCGAGGATGCCGATTCCGGATTCGTGGTGCAGCGCGGCGCGTTCCGGATCGATGACGGCGCGGGCGCCGAGATCACCGTGGGCCCGGGTGCGCTGCTCGGCGAGCTCGCGCTGGTGGTGGCGATGCGGCGGCCCTCGACCGCGACCGCGCTGGAATATTCCAGCGTCATCCGCATCAACCGCAGCCTGTTCCAGCGCGTGCTAGAGAGCGACCCCGCCGCGGCGCGCCGCCTGCGCGACGAATTCGCCACCCGCACCAGCCAGATCGCCAGCGACATCCTGATCGCCGGCGGGAAACTGAGCACGTAAGCGCACAACCCTCTCCATTCGTCATTCCGGGGCGCGACGAAGTCGCGAGCCCGGAATCCATAACCACCAGCCTTGAGTATGGATTCCGGGTCTGCGCCTTGCGGCGCATCCCGGAATGACGACGAGGATGGACTGAGTCAAACCTCCAGCGTCACCGTGACCGGAACATGGTCCGACGGACGTTCCCAGCCGCGCGCGTCGCGCAGGATGCGGAAGTCCGAGACCGCGTCCTTCAGCGCGCGCGACACCCAGATGTGGTCGAGCCTGCGGCCGCGGTCGCCGACGGTCCAGTCGGCGGCGCGATAGCTCCACCAGGTGTAGACCTTCTCCGACAACGGTATCCGTTCGCGCGCCACGTCGTGCCAATCACCGGCACCGAGGGCTGCAAGCAGCTTCTCGCATTCGATCGGCGTATGCGAGACAACCTTCAGAAGCTGCTTGTGCGACCAGACGTCGTTCTCATTCGGCGCCACGTTGAGATCGCCGACCAGGATGTGGCGGTCTTGCCCGCGCGGATGCAACGGCTCGCAGGCCTTCATCTCGTCCAGGAATTTCAGCTTGTGGTCGAATTTCGGATTGAGCGCGGGGTCGGGAATGTCGCCGCCGGCCGGCACATAGAAATTGTGCAGCACCAGCGGTTTTGAAAGCTGAGCCTTTTCGCCGAACGAGACCGAGATGTGGCGGGAGTCGACGATGTCGCAAAAGGTGCGGATATCGGTGTTGTCGAACGGCAGCTTCGAGATCACGGCAACGCCGTGATAGCCCTTCTGCCCGTTCAGCGCGATGTGCTCATAACCAAGCCGCTTGAATCGCTTTTTCGGAAACGCATCGTCGATGCATTTGGTTTCCTGCAGGCACAGCACGTCGGGTCGGTGCGCCTTGATGAACTTGGCGACGATATCGATGCGCAGTCGCACCGAATTGATGTTCCAGGTTGTCAGGGAAAAACGCATGGAACCAGTTATGATCGTCATTGCGAGGAGCGCAAGCGACGAAGCAATCCAGCCAACAGGAAGTTCTGGATTGCTTCCGCCTTCGCTCCTTGAGCTACGGCGGACACGTCGCGTCGCTCGCAATGACGAGAGGCGGGATCAGCCCGGCGAGGTCGGATACTTCGTGAAGTCGATCTTGAACAGGCTGGGATCGGGCTTCTTCGTGGTGTCCAGGTTATAGACGGCGACCGTGGTGTCGTAGCCCTGCGGATCGGTGACGGTCCACTGCTTGAGCTGGCCGTCCTTGGCGCCGATCATCAGCATCAGCCTCGAGGTACCGACCAGCGCCTGCTTCTCCTCGATGGTGACGCTGATGAACATATCGTCCGCGGTGACGTTGACGACGTTGGTGTCCTTCATCAGGTCGATGCGGTCGGAGAGCAGGAAGCGCAGCGGCGTCTGCGACAGCGGATAGATGTCCTGCGTCGCGAGATTGCGATCGCGCACGGCGACCGAGGAGCCGTCGGCGATGATGTCGATCGGCGACGGCGGATCGTATTCGAAGCGGACCTTGCCAGGCTTCTGGATATAGAAGTCGCCCTTGGTCTTGGTGCCGTCGGGCCCGACCTGGACGAAATTCCCGACCAGCGACTGCAGCGAGGAGAGATAGTTGCTGACCTTGGCGGCCTCGGCCTTCTGGTTGGCGTCGAAAGACGCGAAAATATTCGTCGGCACGTTGCGATGCGGATCGGGGATGATCGGATCCGGCGGCGTGGTCTGCGTCGAGCCCGTCGTCAACCGGTTGTTGGCGTCCGCGCTCATGCGCATATTGTCGCGCGCTTTGGGTGCGGGCTTTGGCAGCGGCACCTGTTGCGCAGTCGAAGGTGCGGCGGTGATCATGCTGGCGACGATCAGAAACGCGCATGCGGGCATCGCGTGGTCACGCATGCGCGCGATGGTGATTCGGGATTTCTGATTACTTTTCAACGCATAATCCTGACTGGTCAGCGGCCATTTTACCTTACCGCAGTTTCGGTGCATTGCAGTATCGTTTTTCCGTGAAAGCCAGGTTGCGGCGTTCTGCACAACCCGATTTCTAGAATCCTTCTTCCTCTTCGGCGACGAGGATCTCGCGTTTGCCGGCGTGGTTGGCCTGGCCGACAATGCCTTCCTGTTCCATGCGCTCCATCAGCGAGGCCGCGCGGTTGTAACCGATCTGCAAGCGCCGCTGGATGTAGCTGGTCGAAGCCTTGCGGTCGCGCTTGACGATCGCAACCGCCTGCGTGAACAGATCGCCGCCGCCATCGCCGCCCATGCCGGTCGCGTCGAACACGGCGCCATCCTCTTCGCTCGTCTCTTCCGCGGTGACGGCCTCGAGATATTCGGGCGCGCCCTGCGTCTTGAGATGACGCACCACCTTCTCGACTTCCTCATCCGAGGCAAATGGTCCGTGCACGCGGCTGATGCGTCCGCCGCCCGCCATATAGAGCATGTCGCCCTGGCCGAGCAGTTGCTCGGCGCCCATTTCGCCGAGGATGGTGCGGCTGTCGATCTTCGACGTCACCTGGAAGGCAATACGGGTCGGGAAGTTCGCCTTGATCGTGCCGGTGATGACGTCGACCGACGGACGTTGCGTGGCGAGGATCACATGCAGGCCCGCGGCGCGCGCCATCTGTGCGAGGCGCTGCACCGCGCCTTCGATGTCCTTGCCGGCGACCATCATCAGGTCGGCCATTTCGTCGACAATGATGACGATATAGGGCAGCGGCTCGAGATCGAGCTTCTCCTCCTCGTAGATCGCCTTGCCGGTCTCCTTGTCGAAGCCGGTATGCACCGTGCGCGTCAGCTCCTCGCCCTTGCCCTTGGCCTCGATGAGCCGCGCATTGTAACCGTCGATGTTGCGCACGCCGAGCTTGGCCATGCGCTTGTAGCGCTCCTCCATTTCGCGCACCGCCCATTTCAGCGCCACGACGGCCTTCTTCGGATCGGTCACGACGGGCGTCAGCAGATGCGGGATGCCGTCATAGACGGAGAGCTCGAGCATCTTGGGGTCGACCATGATCAGCCGGCACTGATCCGGTCTGAGCCTGTAGAGCAGGCTCAGGATCATGGTGTTGATCGCGACCGATTTGCCGGAGCCGGTGGTGCCGGCGATCAGCATATGCGGCGTGCGCGCAAGATCGATGATGACGGGATCGCCGCCGATGGTTTTGCCGAGGCAGAGCGGCAGCTTCGCAACCGACTCGGTGGCCTCCTTGGCCACCAGCAGTTCGCGCAGATAAACCTTTTCGCGATGCGCGTTCGGCAGTTCGATGCCGATCGCGTTGCGGCCGGCGACGACGGCGACGCGCGCCGACAGCGCGCTCATGGAGCGGGCGATGTCGTCGGCGAGGCCAATCACGCGCGAGGATTTGATGCCGGGCGCGGGCTCCAATTCGTACAGCGTGACCACCGGACCGGGATTGGCTTTGACGATCTCGCCGCGGACGCCGAAATCGCCAAGCACGCCTTCGAGCCGACGCGAATTGGCCTCGAGCTCCGCCTTGGAGAGCGGCTGGCGGTCGGCGGCTTTCGGTGCGGCGAGCATCGCCATCGCCGGGAATTCCCACTTTTCGGATTTCTTCGCAGGCGCCTTCGGCGCGGCTTTCTTGCGCGGGGCGCGCGCGGAAGGCCGTTCCTCCTCCTCGTCATCTTCCTCGCCTTGCTCCTCGTCGTCATCCTGTTCGGGCGCGATCGACGGCGTGGCGCGGCCGCCGAGATTGGGCTCCTGGCGCTCGAACGAAGCTTTGCGCGACGAGGCCGGGGCGCTCGACACCAGCGAACGATAGGCCGTGCCGAGGAGCCAGCCGATCCGCGCCTTTGCGCTCATCAGCGCATGGAAGATCCACCCCAAGGAAATCGAGCCGCCGTCGTCATCGTCGTCCTCGAGCAGCGCGTCGTCATCCCCCAGCGGCGCCAGTTCTTCCTCTTCCTTCGGCTGCGAGCCCAGGCCCGACGCGATCAGGAACGTCACGATGATGGCTGCGAAGTAGATGAGGCCGAGCACGAAACGATAGATCAAGCCGGGCGGGCCGAACACGACCGCCGGCGCTCGCACCAGCGCATCGCCGACGACGCCGCCAAGCCCGGTCGGCAGCGGCCAGGCTGTGTTGTGTGGCCAGCAGCTCGCAAAACCGGCCGCGATCACGGTGCACAGCACCCACGCGCCGAGCCGCAGCGCCTCCCGATCGAAATCGCGATGGGTCATCATGCGCCAGCCCCACACGGCAATCGGCAGGATCAGCATGATCGCGCCAAGGCCCAGGATCTGCATCAGGAGATCGGCGCCGATCGCGCCAGGGTAACCGACGACGTTGCGGATCGCGCGCGAGGTGGCGTGGCTCAGGCTTGGGTCCTGCACCGACCAGGTCATCAGCGCCGCCGCGATAACGCCTGCGAGCGCGATCAGGCCGAGCCCCATCAATTCGCGCAGACGGCGGGCCAGCGCCTCGCGGATCGAGGTCGGCAGATGGCCGACCAGGGGAATGACGCGTTCGATCGCCGGCATGTGCCCCAAAGCCTCGCGATTAAGCCAAAGTTTCCACCAGCCGGTGCAGTGCCTCGGCCGTCGATTCACTGTCCGACACCAGCGCAAGGCGGATAAAGCCCGCGCCGGGATTGAAGCCGTCGCTCTGCTCGCGCGCGAGGTAGCTGCCCGGAATCACGCGCACGCCGGCGTCGCGATAGAGTCTGACGGCCGCAGCTTCATCGCCGCCGTGCTTCGATACATCGAGCCACACGCAGAAGCCACCAGCCGGGCGCTTGTAGCCGTAGCGATTGCCAAGAATCTGGTCGGCAAGGTCGAACTTGATGCGGTAGAGCTTGCGGTTCTCCTCGACATGCGCCTCGTCGGCGTAAGCGGCGGCCGCGACCTGCTGCAGCGGCACCGGCACTTGCGGTGCCGCGACATTGCGCAGCTCATGGAACGCCGCGAGAAATTTCTTGTCGCCAGCCGCAAAGCCGACGCGCATGCCAGGCAGGTTCGAGCGCTTCGACAGCGACTGGAACGCCACCACGTTCCTGAAGTCGGGACCGGCGTGCTCGAGCATGCTGCCCGGCGCGTCGCGCGTGTAGATTTCCGAGTAGCACTCGTCGCTCAGAACCATGAAGCCGAAGCGATCGGCGAGCTGCTTCAGCTTGCGGAAATAGGCCGGGCTCGCGACCGCGCCTTGCGGGTTCGCGGGCGAGGCGATGTAGAACGCGACAGTGCGGGCGAGCGTTGCGTCGTCGATCGCGTCGAGGTCGGGGAGAAAACCGTTTTCGACCGTGGTCGGCAGATAGATCTGCTCGCAGCCCGAGGCCTTCGCGCCGGCGCCATAGGCCGGATAGAACGGGTTCGGCATCAGGATCGCCGGCCGGCCTTTGCGCTCGCCCACATAATCCTTGGCGGTCAGTGCAGCGAAGAACAGGCCCTCGCGGCTGCCGTTCAGCACCAGGATTTCGGTTTCGGGATCGACCGCGCGGGGCAGCTTGAACCGGGTCGAGAGCCACGCGGTGGCCGCTTTCCGGAACGGCTCGATGCCGCGCGCCAGCGGGTAACGGCCGAAATCGGCGGTAAATTGCGCGAGCACGGGCCCGACGAAGCCGGGAACCGGGTGCTGCGGTTCGCCTAATGACAGCGTAATCAAAGGCTTAGCCGGCTTATAGGGCGCCAGCAACTCGGTCGTGCGCGCAAACGGCGAACGTTCGCTTTCCTTGGGTCCGGCCCCCAGGGGAGCGCGGGATGAAGCGGTCATGGCCATACGTTAAAACGCCAGCATGTTCTGAGGCCGCCGATCGCCAAAACGAGACCGGCCGGGAAGCGACAAACCACCATAGATACGGCGAGGTTAAGACGCGATTAACCATCGACGATACTGGACAGATTGCAAGGTATTACCATATTTTGTCTGGTAATACCGGGAGTTGGATATGATGACTAAGCTCACCCGCAAGGGCCAGGTCACGATTCCGAAGCCGGTGCGCGATCACCTCGGAATCGGACCCGGCAGCGAGGTCCATTTCCGCCGCGCGGCGGATGGCAGCATCGTGATCGAGAAGGCGGACGGCACGACGAGGCCGAGCCGATTTGCGAAATTAGTCGGTTCCGCAGGGCCCGGGCCGACCACCGACGAACTCATGGAGTTACTGCGTGGCGAGCCGGAATGACGTTGATTGATTCGAACGTCTTGCTCGATGTCTTCACCAGAACGCCGATCTGGTGGGAATGGTCGCTCCGACAGCTCGAAGACGCTGCTCTCCATGGTCCGTTGCTGATCAACGACGTGATCTACGCCGAGACGTCGATTCGTTTTCAGAGCATCTCGGATTTCGACAAGGTCATGGCAGAAGCCGGCGTGACGATGAGGGCGATCCCGCGAACAGCACTGTTCCTTGCGGGAAAAGCCTTCACGAAATACCGGGACGCTGGTGGTGCTCGTTCAGGCGTCCTTCCCGATCTCTTCATCGGCGCACATGCGCAAGCCGAGCAGCTCCCGCTCCTGACCCGCGATGTCAGGCGCTACCGCAGCTATTTCCCGACGGTGAGTCTGATTGCGCCCTGACGGAATCACCGCGCCGGAGCTGAACTCGGACAATTGGAGGCGGATGCCTCATTAGCTCCGGAAGGGGCCTGTCCAACCGCTCCCACCCGGCGGCAGCACAACGACAGGCGTTCCGACCCTTACACGATCAAAGAGATCGATGACGTCCTCGTTGGTCATGCGGATGCAACCGGACGAGATGGCCTGACCGATGTATTCCGGCTGGTTGGTGCCATGGATGCGGAACAGGGTGTCCTTGTTACCTTGGTAGAGATAAAGCGCCCGGGCACCGAGTGGATTGGCCGCGCCTCCGGGAACGCGCGACGGATAGGGACCGAGCCGCGCCTGGATCTCGGGCGTCGGGATCCAATCCGGCCATTCGGACATGCGCCCAACAGTAGCGACACCCGAAAAGGCCATCGCTTCCTCCCCGACCGCCACGCCGTACCGGATCGCCTTGCCTCCCGGCAGCACGAAATAAAGAAACCGTGCGTCGGTATCGACAAGGATCGTGCCCGGCCGCTCATTGCGCTGATAGTCGACGATATGCCGGCGGTAGGTCTCCGAAATGCTGGCTCGCGCATAAGGCGGATGGGCCAGCAACTGCCGGTCTCTCGGAGTAAAGCTGGCTTGCGAGGATGGTGCCAGCGTCGCTTGCATGCAACCGCCGAGCATCAAGCCGAGCAGTCCCACGATCAATAAGATGCGCCCACGCTTCGGCACGGTCTGTCCCCCCAAAGCGTTACATGATTAGAATTTGCCTCCCGAATAGTGCTGAAATCAAGGCGCCGCAGCCTTCATGTTCTTCATGCAACAGCTCGACGTGATGTCCCTCGAGCTGACGCAGTTCAAGCGCCCGGTCAGCGCGTATCTGCACGATAACCTGCACTACACTTTCGCAGGCTTACGTCCCGCCGACATCTCTCGATCTACTGATCGAGATCGGGGGCAGTCGCACCAATTTATGCCTTGAATTATGCCTTGACCGAACCGGCGGTCAGGCCGGAGACGTAGTACTCCACGAAGAACGAGTAGATCAGCGCCACAGGGATCGAGCCAAGCAGGGCGCCAGCCATGAGCTGGCCCCAGTAGAACACATCGCCGCGGATCAGCTCGGCGATGACGCCGACCGGTACGGTCCGCACCGAAGTCTTGGTCAGAAAGATCAAGGCGTAGAGAAATTCGTTCTGCGACAGCGTGAAGGCGAAGATGCCGGCGGAGATGAACCCGGGTACGCACAACGGCAGGAAGATCTTCCATATCGTCTGAAGGCGGCTCGCGCCGTCGATCCGCGCCGCCTCCTCCAATTCCTTCGGAACGGTCTTGAAATAGCCGAGCAGCAGCCAGGCGCAGAACGGCACCAGCATGGTGGGATAGGTCAGGATCACCGATGTGAGCGTGTTGCCGAGATGGAGATGGTTGATGATGTCGGCGAGCGGGATGAACAAGAGCGGCTGCGGCACGAGGTAGATCGCCGCAATGGTCATTGCGATCAGCGACGCGCCGGCAAAGCGCATGCGCGCCAGCGGATAGGCGAGCATGGTGCCGAGGATCAGCGAAATCGCCGTCGCGACCACCGCGACCACCATCGTGTTCCACGTCCACAACAGGAAGCTCGATTTGGTCAGCAGGTCGACATAGTGCTTGAGCGTCGGCGCATGCACGATCAGCGGCATGACGTTCTTGTTGTAGAGCTCGGAGTTCGGCTTGATCGACGTAATCGCCATCCAGTAGAACGGAAACAGCGCCACCACGAGAAAGAAGCCGATCGGCAACCACACCCGGACAGCCTCTCGAATGCGCCCCTCGCCGGTGACCATCATTCCCTCCGCAGGTAGACGGTCAGCAACACGATCAGCAGCGCGAGCGCCGGCAGCATCGCCAGCGCGACCGAGGCTCCAAGCCCGAGCTGGCCTCCGTTCATCGCGATATCGAACGCGTAGGTCGCAAACAGTTGCGTGGCGTTCGCCGGCCCGCCATGGGTCAGCACGTAGACGAGCTGGAAATCGGCGAACGTGAAGATGACCGAGAACAGGGTGACGATCAGAATGATCGGCCGCAGCATCGGCAAGGTAATGAAGCGGAACCGCGCCCATCCGCCGGCGCCGTCGATCGAAGCCGCCTCGTAGAGATCTGCGGGCACCGCCTGGAGGCCGGCGAGCAGGCTGATCCCATAGAAGGGCAGCCCGCGCCAGGTGTTGATGACGATGATCGAGACCATCGCGAGCGTCGGATTGCCGAGCCACGATGGGCCGGGCCTGGGCCAGCCCAGCGCCACCATGAGCCGGTTGACGACGCTGAAAGCCGGGTCGAGCATCCATAGCCAGGCGACGGTGCTCAGCACGGTTGGCACGATGAAGGGCAGAAGCAGGACCGCCCGGACCAGGTTCTTCATCCGGAAGTGCTGGTTCATGGCGAGCGCCAGGCCGAGCCCGCCGACCATCTTCAAGAGCGTCGCGGCGCCGGTATAGATGAACGTGTTGGCCGCCACCTGCCAGAACACCGGATCATGCGCGTCGGCAACGAAATTCCTCAATCCGACGAAGGTGCCGGCATGCGCGACCGGCCGATCCTCCAGGCTCAGCAGGATGCCGTAGAAGAAGGGATAGCCGACCAGCGCTGCGAGGAAGGCGAGCGGCAGAGCCATCATCAACCAGCTGAAAACGTCCTGGCGATCGAGCAGCGCCGAGAGCGACGCGCGCCGACGCGTCGCTTGGGCAACTACAGGGAGACGCTCGGTGGCAATGGTCATGGCTCAGGCCGAGCGATAGATGTCCTTCAATTGCGCCGCGGCGTCCTTGATGACGTCCTTGGTCGACGTACCGGAACAGGCCTTGGCAAACATGTCGACCACGACGTATTTGGCGACGCTTTCGGCCATTTGCCGGCTCGCCGGAGCGGGCCAGCCCGGCAGATGGGCGTTTGCGAGCGCATCGCGATAGGGCAGGTTGCGCGGCTCGACCTTCCACATCGGCGCGTTGTCGTAGCCATGCAGCAACGGCTGGTAATAGGAATCCGCGACTGCGTACCAGCCACCGAGCTGCTTCGGGTCCATCAGCCAGCGCATGAAGGCGCGCGCCTCCTCCTTGACCGGTGAGAAGTTGAAGATCGAATGGCTGATATCGTTGAGTAGGTGGAAGCGCCCCTTCGGGCCCGCCGGGTTCATGGCCTGGTCGGTGACCTTGCCGATGTCGGGAAACTCGCGCTTGGCGAACCACAGGATGCTCTCGGCATTGTTGGTGCAGGAGATCTGCTCGGCCATCCAAGCCTTGTTGTTGCTGACGTCGGTCCAGCCGAGGGCGTCGTCGAGCATCGTGTCCTTGAAGAACTTGCGGCAAAAATCCACCGCACGCGCAGTCTCGTCCGAATCGATAGTCACGGTCTTGCCGTCGGCTGCCACCTCGGCGCCGCCATAGGACCACAGCAGAGGGTATAGCCAGCCATGGTTGTCGCCGAAGCCATGGCCGAGCTCGAAGCCGAAGGGATGATCCTTGGCTTTCAGCTTCTTGCCGACTTCATAGAGCTCGTCCCAGGTCTCGGGAAATTTCTTGACCCCGACCTCGGCGAACCAGTCGGTGCGCCAGTTCATCAACTGACCGATATTGGCGAACGGAATGGCCTTCCATTTGCCGTCCACGACAACGGCCTCTTTCCCGGCGTCGTACCAGCCGCCTTGCGCCTTGCCGACGTCGCTCGCGATGTCGTCAACGTCGAGATATTTGTTGCTGAACTGGATCACCTGGAGCAGGCCGTTCATCGAGATGTCGGCGCCCGATCCGGTCTCGGCAATCGTGCTGATCCGCGTCGGCAGGCTGCCGACGCTGGTCACCTCGTAGTTGACCTTGATGCCGGTCGCTTTCTCGTAAGCCGGCGCAAGCGTGTTCGTCACGTATTCATCGAACGGCTTGATGAACGAGCTTTCGTGCAGAATGGTGATGGTCTTCCCTTCAGCGCCCGCCGGGTTGGGCCGGCTCAACGTCGCCGCCGCGGTGCCTGCGGCCGCGAGCTTGAGGAATCCCCGCCGCGTCGTCGCGTGATCGGTTGCTGGCCCTGTCATGCCACGTCCTCCCTGACTTTGATGCCCTGCGGGGTTGACTGCCCGCTTGTACTTGGTCGTTGGAACGCAACCCTACATCAAGATCGGATTTGGCGCAGTCTTGAATCGCGATCGAGCGACGCGTTCCTTAGTAGCAGACCGCTTTGGACGGGCTGAGCCAGGGCGGTGCAGCTCCGCGCGCCGCCCACGAAGGGACAACATTGCTGACGGAAATACGATCGAGCACGCGTTGAACCTGATGTTCGCCTTTGCGAGACGAACGCAGACAGAGTGCAGCGCACTTCTCGGCCTTGGCGTTTCAGTCCGAACCCCGCGGCTACGGATGTTCGGATTCTCCCTGAGGGGGCTGCCCTTCAGGGACATGCTCCCGCCCGAGGAAGTAGCTTTGCAGAGCCGGCACCACCACGAGCAACATGATGGGCCCGATCAGCATCCCGCCCACGATGACGGTCGCGAGCGGTCGCTGCACCTGGCTGCCGATCCCGGTCGAAAGCGCTGCCGGCAGCAAGCCGATGCAGGCTGATAGGGTCATCATGAGGATGGGTCGCATCTGCTCGCTGACGGCATGGAACATCGCATCGGCTGGGGCCACAGCCGAACTGGCGACCCGATAATAGCCGTGGATGATGAGGATGCCGCTCATCACCGACACGCCGAACAGCGAGATGAATCCGATCGCGGCTGATATGCTGAAGTTCAATCCGAAAACGTACAACCCCACAATGCCGCCGGCCACCGCGAACGGAAGTCCGAGCAGCGCCAGAAGGCTGTTACGAAATGAATTGAACAGGGCGTAGAGCAGCACCATGATGAAGAGCAAAGTGATCGGGAGAATGATCGCGAGCCGCTTCTTGGCCTGTTGCAGCCATTCGAACTCGCCGGCCCAATCGATGCGATAGCCGGTCGGCAGCTTCACATTGCGCGCGATGCGCTGCTGGGCTTCCGCCACCGCGCCGGCGAGGTCGCGGCCGCGCACGCTGAACTTGATCGGCAAGAAGCGCTGGTTGCGCTCGCGGAAGATATAGGATGCGCCGGTGTCGAGGGTGATGGAGGCGAATTCGCTCAAAGGTATGTAGGCGTTGCCCGTGGGGGTCTGAACCCCGACCTTGATGTCGCGCACATTCTGGATATCGCTCCGATATTGGGGCGCCAGCCGCACCACCACGGCGAATTGGCGGTCCGCCTCCAGAAGATTGGTCGCCACCGTTCCCCCCAAGGCGGCTTGAACGACGGCATTCGCGTCGCCGACGTTCAAGCCGTAACGTGCAGCCTTTTCGCGATCGACCTTGATGTTCAGATTGGGCTGCCCGAGAACCCAGAACGCGCCAAGATCCGCAATTCCCTTCACCTTGGCCATTTCGGCCATAACTTGCTTGGCGATCTGTTCGAGCGTCGGCAGATCGGGGCCGACGATCTTGATGGAGTTGGCGCCTTTGACGCCCGACAGTCCTTCCTCGACGTTATCCTGGATGTACTGCGAGAAATTGAAGTTGATGCCGACGAATTTCTGCGAAAATTCCTTCTGGAGCTGCTCGACAAGCTTCTCCTTGGTGAGCCCTGCCGGCCACTCGTCGAACGGCTTCAGCGGCACGAAGAACTCCGCGTTGAAGAACCCCGCAGCGTCGCTGCCGTTATCGGGACGGCCATGTTGCGAGACCACCGTGATGACCTCGGGATGGCGCAGCAGAATTTCCCTGATCTCGTTCACGATCGGCATGCCCGCCTCGAGCGACAGGGTGGGCGGCATCGACGCGCGAATCCACAGGTTGCCTTCTTCGAGTGTCGGCAAGAACTCGCTGCCGAGACGCGAGCCGAGCACGCCGCTGGCCGCCAGGAAAACAAGTCCGATCGCGATCGTCGCCGGCCGGTTCCGCAGCGACCAGCGCAGCAGGGGCGTGTAGATTCGGCGCAAACCGCGCACGACGATCGTCTCGACCTCGCTGACGTGCTCCGGGAGCAGCAAGGAAGCAAGACACGGCGTCACGGTGAACGTCGCCAGCAGCGCTCCCACCAGGGCGTAGGCATAGGTTCGCGCCATCGGACCGAAGATCTGGCCTTCGAC
Source organism: Bradyrhizobium sp. (assembly GCF_035309285.1). Lineage (GTDB taxonomy): Bacteria > Pseudomonadota > Alphaproteobacteria > Rhizobiales > Xanthobacteraceae > Bradyrhizobium. The sequence goes on from NZ_DATGFH010000077.1 coordinate 18,197, forward strand.
ACCCTGCATGGTGAACAGCGGGATGAAGGCCGCGACGATGATCGCGGTGGAGAAGAACACTGCTCTATCGATCTGCAGCGCGCTGACCAGGATCAGTCGCAGCCGGTCGGTCCATGTCGAGTCGGTCGCTGTGGGATCGTCACCCCAGCGCTTTTCGGCCAGATGCTGCAATTGCCGTTGTTGGTCTTCAGGCGTCGCCTGAAAGTTGCGATAGATATTCTCGACCAGGATGACCGCGGCATCGACAATGATGCCGAAATCGACCGCGCCGACGGACAGCAGGTTTGCGTCTTCGCCGCGCAGGACCAGGATGATGATGCTGAAGAACAGCGCGAACGGGACGTTGGCGCCGACGATGATGGCGCTGCGCAGGTCGCCGAGGAACAGCCATTGCACCACGAAAATCAGCAAACAACCGAACAGGAGGTTGTGCAGGACGGTGCTGGTGGTGACGGCGACCAGCGTGCTGCGGTCATAGAACGGCACCAGTTTCACGCCGGGGGGAAGGCTGCCGTCGGCATTGATCTTGTTTATCTCCGCCCGGATGCGCTTGATGACGTCATTGGTGTGCAGCGTGCGATTCATGATGACGATCGCCGCAACCACGTCGTCTTCATGGTCCCGACCGGCCTTGCCGAGCCGCTGCGCATAGCCCACCGAGACCTTGGCAACATCTTTCACGAATATCGGCAGCCCGTTCGGCGCCGAAAGCATGACGTTCTCGATGTCCCGGACCTTGTAGCCCTGGGTCAAATCCTTCGCGCCGCCGCTGTCCATGAGCCCGACGCCGCGAACGTTCACCGACTGCTGCCCGACATTGATGGTGCGGCCGCCCACATTGATGTTGGCGTTGCCGATAGCGCTGATCACCTGCGGCAGCGTCACGCCGTAGGCTTCGAGTTTCTGCAGGTCGACGTCGACGTGATATTCCTTGGTCGTGCCGCCCCAGGTGTTGACCTGCACGACCCCGGGAACGGACAGGAGCCGCCGCTGCAATATCCAATCCTGGACCGTGCGGAGATTGCTCAACCCGAAATGCGGCGGTCCGACCACCTGATAGCGGTAGATTTCTCCGACCAGGCTGGTCGCCTGGATTTGCGGCGTCACCCCGTTGGGAAGGCTGACGTTCTGCTGCAGGTTGATGGCCGTCTGCGTGAGCGCGAAATAGTAGTCGACGCCATACTGGAATACGACCCGGACGAACGACAAGCCGTAGAATGAGGTCGAGCGGATGACGTCGACGCCCGGCGTCGCGGCAAGGCCGACCTCGATCGGGATCGTGTAGTAGCGCTCCATCTCCTCGGCGGACAGACCCGGAGATTGCGCCGTTATTTCCAGGATGACGGGCGCCGGATTGGGATAAGCCTCGATGTTGAGCCTGAAGAACGCAAAGATGCCGGCGCCGACAAATGCGAGCAGGCCCAACAGGACCAGCGGGCGTCGGGTCAAGCTGAATGTGAGAAGCCCCTTGAGCAGAGATTGCCCCCGAATCTGAGGATTGCGCCGCGTCCGAGAATAAAGGCTGGCACTCCCCGGGGCACTCCGCAATTGGAATGAATCGTAGACGCTTTCTATGCAAGGCGATGCCGCAGACCAGCGGCTGTTTTGCCGACTGACGCAGCAATTCCTCGAGCTCCCCGGAGGAGCGTGGTCGAGGTCAGACCGGCAGGCCCGCCTTAAGGAGGCCGGCCTCATAGCGCCGGCGGTCGACGTCATGCCTGTAGTGCTGGGTTGCCAGGTGCGCGCCGACCGAGAATTTCGATTCGCGCTTTAACACCTCTGTAGCGTGCGCGGCGGCCGCGACTGAGTTGCCCATCTGCGCGAAAGTGGCTGCGAGGAAGGCATGATGCGTGTGGTCAGGCCGTGTCATCCGCGAGAAGGCCTCCACGGCTTCGGCGTATTTCTCGGCGCAGTAGCAGGCGCGTCCGAGATGGCTCCAGAAGCGCTCCGGGTGATAAGGGTTGAGGCGCATCGCCCTCTTGATCCAGTCAATGCCCTCCTCAGGTCGCCCGAGCCATGTCAGAAGCTCGCCCTGCTGGACGACAACAAGGTCGTAGTTCGGGTTCAGTGCGAGCGCCCGTTCCTGATGGTACGCGGCTCTGTCATGATCATCGCGGTTCAGGTTCACCGCGGCGAGAATCCGGTGCACGTCGCTGTCATTGTCATCAAGCCCCAGCGCGGTCTCCAACTCCGCGATTACTTGCTGGAAGGTCGCTTCCCGATCCGCGCACCAGCCATAAACCCACGTCTGGCCCAGCACGCATGCCTTCCAGGCGTGGGCATGAGCATAGTTCGGATCGAGCGCGAGGGCGCGATCAAGCAGGCGCTGCGCTTCCGAGTTGTCAGCTTGTGTCGAGCGGTGATGCAGCACCTTCGCGGCCAGCACGTACTCATAGGCCACCATGTTGTCGGGGCGCTTGCGTTTCGCACGATCATGGGTAGCGGCCTCGAGGCGCCCGGGCAGCGTCGCGACGATCGCACGGGTCACCTCGTCCTGGATGGCAAAGATATCTTCGATCTCCCGGTCATAGCGTTCGGCCCAAATGTGCCGGTCGGTTTCTCCGTCGATAAGCTGCACGGTGGCACGGACGCGGTCCCCTATCTTCCGCACGCTCCCCTCAAGGACGTAATCGACGCCGCATTGGCGTGCGACCTCCTGTACTTTGACTGCCTTGCCCTTGTACACGAAGGTGGAATTGCGCGAGATGACGAGCAGGTCGTGGAAGCGCGACAGCTCGGTGATGATGTCTTCGGTGAGGCCGTCCGCGAAGAACTCTTGCTGGGGATCACCACTCATGTTGACGAGCGGCAGCACGGCAATGGACGGCTTCTTGGAGACTGCTATCGCGACCGCAGTGTCGTCCGCGCCGTCCGACGTGCTTTTTGAGTCCTGTTCAAGCTGGACCCGAAAGGTGTGGATAGGCCTTGCGATATTCTTGACGCTCTTTTCGCCGAGATCCTCGAATTCCACATCGTCCAGTCGCTGACCGACCTGCTCGCGCACCGCGCCAGATACACAGATGCCACCTGGCTCGGCGAGCATTTGCAGGCGCGCGGCGACGTTGACACCGTCGCCAAAGATGTCGTCATCCTCAACGATGACATCGCCCAGATTGATGCCGATGCGGAACTGCATCGACCGCGCCGACGGAACGTCCGCGTTGCGTCGCGCCATCCGGCGTTGAACCTCCACCGCACACAGCACAGCATCAACAACGCTGTGGAACTCTACCAGCATGCCGTCGCCGGTGGTCTTGATGATACGGCCGCGATTCTTGGCAATGGCCGGATCGATGAGCTCGATCCGATGGGTCTTGAGGCGCGCAACGGTCCCGGCCTCGTCGACCTCCATGAGCCGACTGAAGCCCACCATGTCAGCGGAGAGCACCGCTGCGAGCCTTCGCTCGGGGCTGGACACGTGCCTCTCTTCGGTTGATCGAATTTTAGCACATAAGACGCATCCGCCCAACCTTGTTTCGCAAACGCGGCATACCGGGCGACGTGCGACACTTTGCCAATGAGCAGCCTCGGATGGCGTAGACCAGAGATTGAGCTGGCGGACGATTACCATCCGGGCAGCGTGCGACCGGAGATGTCCCGCCGGCCTTCGGCCGCTGTTGCGGCTATTTCCCGAAGAGCGGCCTGATCGTTGCGCAACTCGAATCGCAGCAGCCACACACCAGGATCGATCCGCTAAGCCGGCGGAAATTGCTTCGTCGGCAACGCGGCGCAATGGTCGTAGATCGCCGACGGCCGGGTGAACCACACTTTTTCTTTCTCCGGATGGCTGACGATATGCTGCAACGCCTCGCGCAGCATGCGCAGCCTGTAGGGCTGGCCCACGATCATCGTGTGCAGGGCGATGCCGCAGACCAGCGGCTGTTTTGCGGATTGACGCAACAGCTCCTCGAATTGACCGATGGTGAAGTCGCGGAATTCTTCCGGCGAGTGATGCCGCACCAGAATTTGCGGGCTGTCGTTGATCTCGATCGGGTACGGAACGCTCATGATTGGACCCGAGCGCGTCTTCATCCAGAGCGGCTGATCGTCGGCCGGCCAGTCCATCAGGAAATCGAACCCGACCTCCTTCAACAGGTCCGGTGTGTGGTGCGTCGCCGCCATCCAGGGCGCCATCCAGCCCCGCGGCGGCTTTCCCGACGCGCGCGCGATCGCGTCGCGAACCTCCTGCAGGAATCGCTTCTCGTCGGCTTCCCACATATGGCTGTGACGTTCCGCGTTGGTGCGGCCGTGCCCAATGAACTCATCGCCGCGCGCCTTCAATGCGTCGACGATGCGGGGTGCATAGTCGAAAACCGCGGTGTTGATGAGGTGTGCCGCCGGCAGGTTCAATTCATCAAAGAGTTCGAGACAGCGCCAGACGCCGACCCGGTTGCCGTAGTCGCGCCACGCGAACGTTCGCGGGTCCGGCGCAGCGCCCGCGACGGTCAAGAGATGACCTTCACCCGCGCCGAACGCAAAATGCTCGATATTGAGGCCGAGATAGACCGCGAGCCGCTTTCCGTCCGGCCAGGAATAGTCCGGGCGGTCAACGATCGGCGAATAGGCATAGCGATGATGATATGGAAGCTGCATCATTGTGCTCCTGCAAAGCGCGGCTCAACGAACCGGATCGATCGGCGTCGCCAGGCCAAGCCGCGACTCGATCGCCTCCGCCGCTTCGAGGCAAAGGTCTTCGCGAAGCCTCTGCCCGGTGACGAGCACGCCGATCGGCAGTCCCGTCGCCTCGTCGCGGCCGGCCGGCACACAGGCCGAGGGCAGCCCCATCAGGTTCGCAGGCATCACCGGGCGCATCAGCTCCATGGTCGCGGCCGTTCCCTCAGGTGTCGCCGAATCGAAGCCGTGCTCGAACGGCAATTGCGTCCAGGTCGGTGAAAGCAGCAGCGGCCTGTCTGCCATGAAGGTGGACCAAGCCCGCGCGATGCCGTCACGCTCGACCATCAGGTTCGAAAATGCGGCGGCGTCGGCCAATGGCGGCACCGCCTGAATGGTGGTGTTGAGGAATGCGAGTGCGTCGGCGCCCATCATCGGCGACAGCTGGGCGAGCACCGAACCGAAGTCGCCGATGATCAGGCGGGCCCAGCAACCGATCGCGTCCTCGTAACGCGGCGGCGACGCCTCTTCGACGATATACCCGGCATCGGCCAGGGCTTTTGCCGCGCGTCGAACCGCAGCCGCCACCGCCTTGTCCGTGCTGCCGCCAGGGGGCTCGGGCATGACCGCAACGCGTATTGGACGGGCCACGGCGGGGCCCTCGAAGGGCGCATCGATGGACCAGGGATCGCGCGGATGCGCGCCCATCAGGATGCGCAAGCCGAGCCGCACATCGGCGACGCGGCGGGCCATCGGGCCCTGCACATTCATCATTTGCACCGCCAGCAGATGATCCTGCGTCGGGACATAACCCGCATCGGGCACACGTCCCGCTGAAGGCCGGATCGATGCGATGCCGCAGGCGTTGGCCGGATTGCGCAGCGAACCGCCGATGTCGTTGCCAAGTCCGATGGGGCTCATGCCGCTCGCGAGCGCGGCAGCCTCGCCGCCGCTTGATCCGCCGGCGGTGCGGCCTGGGTGCCATGGATTTCGGGTGAGCCCATGCAGCGAGCTGACGGTGTGAATGCGCAGCGCCATGTCCGGCAGATTGGTGCGGCCGATCGGGATCGCGCCGGCCGCGCGCATCCGTGCGACGACCGGAGCATCCGCCGGCACGATCGCTTGTGCCAGCGCCGGCACGCCCCAGGTGGTGGGGAGCCCGGCCATATCGATGTTCTCCTTCACCGTGAAGGGCACGCCGTGCAACGGACCAATCGCCTCGCCGGCGGCCAGCCGTTGATCAGCCTGCTTCGCCGCGGCGCGAGCCTCTTCACGCAACACTTTCACGATCGCATTCAGCGCCGGATTGACCGTCTCGATGCGATTGAGGTGCGCATTCACGACCTCCAGCGAGCTCAGCTCGCGCTTGGCGATGCGCTGCGCGAGCTCGCTCGCCGACGATTGCCAGATTTCGCTCATGGGATTTCCTTTGGAAGACAATTGGCCCAACAAGGATCAGGAGACAGTAAGCCATGACGATCCTCAGCCTGACCACCCCGAAAGGTGGGAGGACGCAAGGCGCATCAGGTCAACAATTGGAACCCGAGTCAATCGACGCCCGATGACGCAGAGACGGGCGCAGCCAAAGCTGCATATCGCTGGATTCGCTCGAGGAGCTCTGCGATTGCGGCATGAGCCCTCACTCGGCTCCCGCCATTGTGATGGGACCTTCGGCCGGGCTAGCATGGGCCAACGAAAACGAAGATGCAGGGGAGACGCATGGGCCGAAAGATCGCGATCGTGGGAGCAGGCGCCGTTGGCGGCTATACCGGCGCGCATATGGTGCAGGCCGGCGAGGACGTGACCTTCATCGATCCATGGCCCGAGCATGTCGAGCACATGCGAAAGCACGGTCTGCGCGTCACTCACGCGAAAGACGTGGCGGAATTCCAGGTGCCGGTACGCGCGCTGCACGTGACCGACGTGCAGTGCCTCGCCAGGGAGAAGCCGGTCGACATCGCCTTTGTCTGCATGAAGTCCTACGACACGGCGTGGGCGACCATGATGATCCGGCAATATCTGGCGCCGAACGGCTATGTCGTCTCGCTGCAGAACTGCATGAACGAAGAGACGATCGCCGGCGTGGTCGGCTGGGGCAAGACGCTGGGCTGCATTGCGAGCAGCATCACCGTGAACCTGCCAGCGCCCGGTCACATTCACCGCGGCGCGGGAAAGGGCGGGACCGCGCATACCGTCTTCCGGACCGGCGAGGTGCACGGCCGCATCACCGACCGCGCCGAGGAAATCCGCCGCCTGGTCGGCACCGCCGACAGCGCCATGGTCACCAGCAATCTCTGGGGCGAGCGCTGGTCGAAGCTCGTCGCCAATGTCATGGGCAACGGGCTCTCGGCCTGCACGGGGCTACCCGGCGGCGAGATGCTGCAAAACGAGCCGATCCGCCGCTTCTCCACCCGGCTCGGGAGCGAGGCGATCCGGGTCGGGCAGGCGCTCGGGTATCAGCTCGAGGAGATCCTGCACCTGCCGCCGGAGACGATCGCCCGCGCCGGCGAGGGCGATGAGGCGATGATGAAGGCGTGCGACGAGCAGCGCTTCAAGGACGGCAAGCGCGTCGCAAGTGAGCAGCGCCCGTCCATGGGCCAGGACATGCAGAAGGGCCGGCGGACCGAGATCGAGTTCATGAACGGGCTTGTGGTGCGCGAAGGCGAGAAGGTCAGCCTCACCTGCCGCGCCAACGCGGTGCTGACCGACCTCGTCACGCGCGTGGAGAAAGGCGAGCTCAAGCCGGATCCCCGTCACATCACCGAGCTTCGGCTGAACTGACGTTTGATCCGGAAAATGAATGTAGGGTGGGCAAAGCCAACGGGTCCGCGCGAACGCGCGGCCCGACGACAGGCTCCGCGTGCCCACCATTCACGATGACGCCTGTCGAGGAATGGTGGGCACGGCGCTTTGTGCCTTTGCCCACCCTACGATCTCAGGCTGAATTAACCGCGCGCTCGTTCCACGATGTCCATCGGCAATCCGTTCGCCGGCCGCAGGGTGATGCGCTGCTGCGGCCAGATTTCCGCGTTCTGCGCCAAGCGCATGTCGAAGCGGCGCACGAGCACGGCGAGTACGATGGCGGCTTCCTGCAGGGCAAATGCGGCGCCGATGCAGATTCGCGGACCGACGCCGAACGGCATGTACGCAAACCGTGGAATGCTGCCGCGAGCGTCCGGCATGAACCGCGAGGGATCGAAGATATCGGGCCGGCTCCATAGCCCTTGATGCCGATGCAGCACATACGGCGCGATCACGATCAACGATCCCCGCTTGATGTCGACCTCTCCAAGCCTGTCGCCCTTCTCGGCGCTTCGGCTGACGGCCGCGATCGGTGGATAGAGCCGCAAGGCTTCCTCAATGACCGCCTTGGTCACAACGAGCCGGTCGGGCAGGCCGTCGATCGGGCCATCCAGCTCCCGTTCGGCCTCCTCGCGCACGCGCGCCCACCATTGCGGCGACTGGGACAGCAGGTAGATCGACCATGTCAGCGCGTTGGCGGTGGTCTCGTGGCCCGCCGAGAGGAAGGTGAGGATGTTCGATTTCACCTCGGCGAGACTCAATTGGCGCCCGGTCGACGGATCGAGCGAGCGCAACAGCAGCGTCAACAGGTCGTTCGGACCCTCGCCTTCATCAAGCCGTGCGAGCCTTCGGCGCCTGATCTCGATGATGTCGTCGATGACTCCCTCGAAGTAAGCCATCGTGCGGCGCAAGCGCCGATGACCCGGCCGCGGCACGTATTGCGGCACGCCCAACAGATCCAACGCGCCGATGCGGCCGATCACGCCGAAATAGGCATTCATCGCGAGACGGAATTCCTCGAAGTCTCCGCCGATGCCGTCCGAGAAGATGGTGAAGGCGAGCGTGTTCAACGTCAGCAGCGCCATCTCGGCAGCGACATCGATGCGGGCTCCGGATCCGAGCTTGCTCCATTTGTCCGCAAACTGGCCGCCAACGGCCAACATCGCTTCGACGAAGTGAGAAACCGTGCGTCTTGAAAATAGCGGAGCGAGCGCGCGCCGCTGCGCCTCCCAGCGCGCACCCTCGACGCTCAGAAGGCCATCGGCGAGACCGGCGGCGAGAATGCGACGCTGGATCGGGTCCTTGGGGTAGTTTGTGGAATTGTCCATCAGCACGCGCTTGACGGCCGAAGGGTCGTTGATCAGGAATGCGTCGGTAAAAGGCAGTCGGACCTTTGCGATCGGCTCACGGAAAAAATCCGCGCTCCAGCATTCCAGCGGATTCCTCTTTAACCTCACAAGGAGCTTGAAGAGACCCGGCCGGACCGCCGCAGGATAGGGGGCCGGTGGGCGAAAATCGGCTTTGCTGCGATCCAGCATCAAGTGACCCGACGCAAGTAAGAATTGGCACTTAAATCGTCAGCCCAAGCAACGAAGGAAAGTGGCAACAGGTTCCTGTAGCAGAGCTTGGCCAGACCACAATAGCTCTGCTTTTCCTTCGCCAACGTGACCTTGTGCACTCTTGGTGCTTGCTTAATGCTTTCTTGGCGCCTTCAAGCCTCTGCTTGATCGAACTGCCCGGCGCCTGTCCGGCAGAAGAGGTTGGGTGCCCTCGACTTGAGGCGCGCTGACAAGCCGCCCCGAAGGGATCCCCTTACTCGCCAACCGAGAACGGATAATCAAAGCCGGCTCAACGAGCCGGCTTTTTTGTCGGTCCGGTGTTGTCAAAGCGCTAGCGCTGCGGCAACCGCTCGAACGCCGGCATGCCGTCGGGCACGTGGTGGAAGGGCTGCTTGTCGACGGTATAGATCGCGACTTGTGGCATGATCTGCGCCGGCTTGTCGAGCGTGCCGACCTTGATCACGACGAGCGGGACATTCGGGCGCGTCACCATATGGGTCCCGCATTCGGCGCAAAATTCCCGCGTTACCGGCTTCGCCAGATCCTTGCGGGCAAACTGCTTGGGCGCGCCCTTGGTGTATTTGAAGCTGTCCGGCGGCAACGCAACGAACAGATTGGGCGAACCGCCGGTGATGTACTGGCATTCGCGGCAATGGCACTGCGCCTGCATCACGGGTTCGCCCTCGGCCGCATAACGCACCGCGCCGCAATAGCATCCGCCTTCCAGTTTCATGACGTCCTCCTGGTTTTTGTTTGGAGAACAGTTTCGACGCCGTAGCGGGTGTTTGCAATCCCCGCTGCGACAAAAAGAAAGGGGCTCCAACTTGCGCTGGAGCCCCTCAACGGTCGGGGCATTTGCCGGGTATGTGCCCAAACCGAAGGTCTGGGCCTGGCCCGTTCGGACCAGGCCCAGGAAGGACTTCAGTAGTTGTAGGCGCGCTCGCCGTGGTCGGTGATGTCGAGACCCTCGCGCTCCGCTTCCACGGAGGGACGCAGCCCGACGACCAGGTCGACGACCTTGTAGAGGATCGCCGAACCCACACCCGACCAAACGAGCGTGGCCAGCACGGCCTTGCCCTGCGCGATCATCTGCGTGACGAGGTCGTAGGTGCCGGCATTGTTGCCGGTGATGTTGGTGTAGTCGGTGATGCCGACGCCACCGAGCGCCGGGTTGACCAGGATGCCCGTGCCGAGCGCGCCGACGATGCCGCCGATGCAGTGCACGCCGAACACGTCGAGCGCGTCGTCATAGCCGAAGGTGTTCTTCACGGTGGAGACGAAGAACAGGCAGACCGGCGAGACCACGAGGCCGAGCACGAGCGCACCGATCGCGCCGGCGAAGCCGGACGCCGGCGTGACCGCGACGAGGCCCGCGACCGCACCCGAGCAGATGCCGAGCAACGAGGGCTTGCCCTTGAAAGCCCATTCGAACAGCAGCCAGGACAGCGCCGCACCGGCGGTCGCAACCATGGTGTTGACGAAGGCGAGCGCGGTGGTGCCGTTGGCCTCCAGGTTCGAACCGGCGTTGAAGCCGAACCAGCCGACCCAGAGCAGCGAGGCGCCGATCATGGTCATGGTCAGCGAGTGCGGAGCCATCAGATCCTTGCCGTAGCCGACGCGCTTGCCGATGATGAGTGCGCCGACGAGACCGGCGATGCCGGCATTGATGTGCACGACGGTGCCGCCCGCGAAGTCGAGCGCGCCGGCGCCGGCGAGCCAGCCGACCGAGTTCGTGACCGCATCGAGCTTGGCTTGCGCGGCGGCCTTCGCCGCCTCGCCGCTCGCCGCAGCCAGCGCCTTGGCGGCGTTGGCGACGTCATCGGGAGCGGCGACGTACCAGACCCAGTGCGCGATCGGATAGTAGATGAAGGTCGACCACAACAGGATGAACAGCATCACCGCCGAGAACTTGATGCGCTCGGCGAATGCGCCGACGATCAGGGCCGGGGTGATCATGGCGAAGGTCATCTGGAACACGAAGTAGGCGAGCTCCGGAATGACGACGCCGTTGGAGAACGTCGCCGCCGTCGAGTTGGCGTCGACCCCGTGCATGAAGGCCTTGCTGAAGCCGCCGACATAGGCCGTCATGCTGCCGCCGTCGGAGAAGGCCATCGAGTAGCCGTAGAGGGTCCAGGTCACGCCGATCATCGAGACGATCGCAAACACCTGGGTCAGAACCGAAGCCATGTTCTTGGTGCGCACAAGGCCGCCATAGAACAGGGCGAGACCGGGAATCGACATCATCAGAACAAGCGCGCTGGAGGTGAGCATCCAGGCGACGTCGCCCTTGTTGGGAACGGGCGCAGCCGCTGCAGCAGGTGCCGCCGTCTGGGCCAGCGCGGTATCGGCGAAGCCGACGGCACAAAGCCCTGCCAGAAGCGCGAGGGCAGCCAGTCCCATGTTGCTGGGACGCTTAAACGTCATTTTCTTGTACTCCTGAGTGGTAAGGTGTGAGCGCGAAATCAGAGGGCCGCGGCATCCGCTTCGCCCGTGCGAATGCGGATCGCATGGTCGAGGTTGATGACGAAGATCTTGCCGTCGCCGATCTGGCCGGTCTTGGCCGCAGTCGTGATGGCCTCGATGGTCTTGTCGACCTGCTCGGAGGCGACCGCGACCTCGATCTTGATCTTGGGCAGGAAGCTCACCGCGTATTCGGCTCCACGGTAGATTTCCGTGTGGCCTTTTTGCCGGCCATATCCCTTGACTTCCGTCACCGTGAGACCGTGAACGCCAATGGCGGTCAGGGCATCGCGGACTTCTTCGAGTTTGAATGGCTTGATGATCGCCATAACAATTTTCATGGGTCCTATCCCCGCTTTTGCCCGGTACGGACGCGACCGGGTTCTCGACTGAGGTTCACCACGCGGAGAAAGATCACAACGCGGCGACAGCCGGGGGCGTAGAATCAAATGCCGTGCCAGATGGTTGAGGGGCCCTAACAAATTATGAACGCGGGCATTTTTGCCTTGAGCGGGGATCTCCCGACCCAGCGCAATCGGGTCGCGCCTAAAACTTGGACAGGGCTGCCTAATCCGTAATCGCGCCAGGGTTCGGACATAAAGGCTGCCCATGCGCCGCGCAGATTGGCGGTATCAAGGTAACGAGATTATTGCAGTGCCTCGCCATGCTGCGAGATATCGAGGCCCTCCAACTCCTGCCCCCGCGACACCCGGAGCGGAACGAAGAGGCCGACCAGCCTGAGCAGGGCATAGGTAACGCCGGCCGACCAGACCAGCGTGACGGCCACGCCGTAGAGCTGGATCAGCACCTGCTGGGAATGACCCTCGATCAGGCCCGCGGTCCCGCCGATGGAAGCGGTCGCGAAAACGCCGCACAGAAGCGTCCCGGTCAGACCGCCGATGCCATGCACGCCGAACACGTCGAGCGAGTCATCATATTTGAAGCGCTGCTTCAGCGAGGTGCAGGCCCAGTAGCAGACCGCGCCGGCGACGGCGCCGATGATGAGGCCATGCCAGGGCGCGACAAAGCCGGACGCTGGCGTGATGGTGCCGAGCCCCGCGACCGCGCCTGAGATCATGCCAAGCACGGAAGGCTTGCGCCGCACCCACCATTCGATGCCGGCCCATACCAGCGCGCCGGAGCACGCCGCGAGATGCGTCGCGGTGATTGCCATCACCGCGCGCGGGCTCGCTGAGAGCGCCGAGCCACCGTTGAAGCCGAACCAGCCGACCCACAACAGCCCGGTGCCGATCACGGCGAGCGAGAGATCGAACGGCGAGAGGTTTTCAGTGCCGTAGCCCTGCCGCTGACCGATCACCCGGGCCGCCACCAGTCCGCCGACGCCGGCGGAAAGATGCACGACAAGGCCGCCGGCGAAATCCAGGACGCCCATCGCGCCGAGGAAGCCGCCGCCCCAGACCCAATGCGCGAGCGGCACGTAGACAAAGATGAACCAGGCGATGGCGAACAACAGATAGGCCGAGAAGCGCATGCGGTCCGCGACCGATCCCGCCACCAGCGCCACCGTGATGATCGCGAAGGTCATCTGGTAGAGCATGAACAGCGCCTCGGGAATCGTCTTTGCCGCCGGATTAACGCTGTCCATGGTCATGCCGGCGAGAAAGGCGCGATCGAGATTGCCGATCCATGGGCCGTTGCCGACGAAGGCGAGCGAGTAGCCGAACGCGGCCCACAGGATCGAGACGATCATGACCGCGGCCAGCGACTGCGCCATGGTCGCCAGCACATTCTTTTTGCGCACCATGCCGGAATAGAACAGCGCCAGTCCCGGAATGGTCATCATCAGCACCAGCGCGGTCGCCACCATCATCCACGCGGTGTCGGCTGCATTGATCTCGGACGATGCGGCGTGTGCCGGCGTCGCCACAGCGAAAATCGCAGCAAACAGGATTGGCGCAGCGCGCAGCGCTGCACGGAACGGATGTGCCCCCATGACTTTCCCGGCAAGGTTCGTCGTTTGGTTGATCACCGCTCGGCATCGTTGGCGGCGGCGTTGTTGAAGTCTTCTTGAACGTCTTAGAGCGCGTCGCTGTCGGTCTCGCCGGTGCGGATGCGCAGCGCGTGGTCGATCGGCGTCACGAAAATCTTGCCGTCGCCGATTTGGCCGGTGCGCGCATTGGCAGTGATGACCTCTATGGCCTTGTCGGCGAGATCGCTCGCCACCGCGACCTCGATCCGCAGCTTTGGCAGGAAGTTCACGACATATTCCGCGCCGCGATAGATCTCGGTGTGGCCCTTCTGGCGGCCATATCCCTTGACTTCCGTGACCGTCATGCCGTGCACGCCGATGGCCGTCAGCGCCTGGCGGACCTCGTCCAGTTTGAAGGGTTTGATGATCGCGACGACGAGTTTCATGGTCAGGCCTTCGTTTCCCCAAGCTTTATTGCGCCGGCAGGCGTCCCGGCAAATCTGGCATCTTTTCGGGCAAATGGCACAAAAAACTTGCAAGCGCGAGCGGAAACATCCGACCTGTGTCCTTAAGGCCCTGTACAGGGCTCAGGGTCGTCCGTCAGAATGAAGTCTTTGGCGGGTCCTGCAAGGCCTGCGGGTTTAGCTGTGTTGCTTAGTCGCTTAGGGGGAGACGAATGGCCAATCGCTCGTGGTTTTTTGCGTCCAACGGTCAGCAGCAAGGTCCTTATCCCGAGCCACAGTTTCGCGACCTGATCGCGCGCGGCGCGATCAGTCCGCAGACACTGGTCTGGTCGGAGGGCATGCCCGGCTGGCAAAAGGCCGGTGAAGTGCCGGGACTGATGGCAGGCGCGATGGCGCCGCCGATGATCCCGCCGGGCGGCGGTCCCGTGATGAGCGGTGGCGGCAATAACGCCGGCGCTGCGGGCTATGGCGGCAATGGGGCGTTTTCGCTCGACGTTGGCATTTGGGCCTTGCTCGGACGGAGCCTGCTGTTTGTGATCGGCGTGCTTCTGGTGATCCCGGCCCCCTGGGTGGCAACGAGCTTTTATCGCTGGCTCGTGCAGCACATTCGCGTGCCAGGCCGGCCGAACCTCGACTTCACCGGCCAGCTCGGCGACATCTGGTGGGTGTTCGTGCTGCTCGGGCTTTGCAGCTATGGCGGCGCGACCGGGTACGCTTCCGTTCGACTCATTCTCATCCCGGTGCAGGCCTATCTGTCCTGGATGGCGGTGCGATGGGTCGTCGCAAATATCAGCTCCAACGGCGTGAAGCTGCCGCTCGAGTTCAAGGGAAGTTGGCTGGGTTATATCGGCTGGTACCTGCTGCTCATGATTTCCGCGATCACCATCGTTGGGTGGGCCTGGGTCACCTCCGCCTGGATGCGCTGGAACTGCCGCAACGTCAGCGGCACGCACCGTGAGGTCATTTTCACAGGGTCGGGATTGGAAATCCTGTGGCGCACGATCGTATTTGCCATCGGCTGCGCGTTCCTGATTCCAATTCCATGGGTGCTGCGCTGGTTCGCGAACTGGTACACGTCAAAAGTCAGCGTGGTCCCGCGCGGCGCTTACGCCAACGCTTAACTCTGCCGCCGCTGCCGCACCGAGCCTTCCTGCGCGACGGAGGCGACCAGCGTGCCGTCGACCTTGAAGATCAGGCCGCGGGTGAGCCCGCGGCCGCCCTGCGCGCTCGGCGAGTCCTGTGCGTAAAGCAGCCATTCGTCGGCGCGGAACGGGCGATGAAACCACATCGCGTGATCGAGGCTTGCCGGCATCATCCGCTTGTCGAACAGCGTGCGGCCGTAACGCGCCATGATCGCATCGAGAAGCGAGAAGTCCGAGGCGTAGGCGAGCGCGCACAGATGCAGCGCCGGATCGTCGGGTAGTTTCGCCGCGGTGCGGATCCAGACATGGATGCGGCCGTCGTCGATCTTCTGGCCGAAATAGCGGCCGAGCTCGACGGGCCGAAGCTCGATCGGGCGATCGGATTCGTAGTAGCGGCGGATGAAGTCCGGCATCTCGCGGAACATCTCCTGCTTGGAGACTTCCTCGGCGGTGAGCTTTTCCGGCGGCGGCACGTCGGGCATCTTGTCCTGGTGATCGAATGCACCCTGCTCTTCGGCGTGGAACGATACCATGATGGAGAAGATGGCATTGCCGTGCTGGATCGCGGTGACGCGTCGCGTCGTATAGCTCTTGCCGTCGCGCAGCCGCTCCACCTGGTAGATGATCGGGATCTGCGGATCGCCGGGCAGGATAAAATAGCAATGGATCGAATGCGGCAGGCGTCCTTCGACGGTGCGGCAGGCCGCAACCATCGCCTGGCCGATCACCTGGCCACCGAACACGCGCTGCCAGCTTGTCTTGGGACTGTTGCCGCGGAACAGGTTCACCTCGAGCGGCTCGAGATCGAGGATGGCGAGCAGGTCGATCAGGCTTTTGGACATGTATGACTTTCGGTCTCTCCACCGTCATTCCGGGGCGATGCGACAGCATCGATCCCGGAATCTCGAGATTCCGGGTCTGGTCCTTCGGACCATCCCGGAATGACGGCTTGGGGCTTGTTTCGCGAACCTGTTTTGCCCAGCTATAATGCGGGCGCAAGTGCGTATGAGTAAGCAGGTTCCCATGTCATCACAACGAAGCATAGTTATCGCGGGCGGATCATTTGCGGGATTGGGGCTCGCACTGGCGCTGCGACAGGGCCTCGGTGCCGAAGTCGCCGTGGTCGTGGCCGATCCGGCGCTCGGCGTGCGGCCAAGCCGCGACGGCCGCGCCACCGCCATCGTCGCCGCCTGCCGGCGGCTGTTCGAGGCGCTCGGCGTCTGGGGCGAGATTTCCTCCACCGCGCAGCCGATCCTCGACATGGTGGTGACCGATTCGAAGCTCGAGGACACGATGCGACCGGTCTTCCTCACCTTCACGGGTCAGGTGGAGCCGGGCGAGCCATTCGCGCATATGGTCGAGAACCGCCACCTCATCGACGCGCTGGTGGCGCGTGCCGAGGCACATGGCGTCGAGCTTCGCGCAACAGCCGTGTCCTCCTACGATGCGCGCGAGGACGGCATCGACGTGACCCTTGCCGACGGCGGCCTGATCGCCGCGAGCCTGCTGGTGGGAGCCGACGGTGCGCGCTCCAAGCTGCGCGAGCGCGCCGGGATCGCGACCCATGGCTGGGAGTACGATCAGTCCGGCATCGTCGTTACCGTCGGCCACGAGCGCGATCATCAGGGCCGCGCCGAAGAGCACTTCCTGCCGGCGGGCCCGTTCGCGATCCTGCCGCTGACGGGAAAGCGCTCCTCCCTGGTCTGGACCGAGAAGCGCAGTGAAGCTGCGCGCATCGTCGCGCTCGATGACGCCGCCTTCCTCGGCGAGCTCGAGCAGCGGTTTGGGCTGCACCTTGGCGAGATCACCGTGCTCGACAGGCCGCGCTCGTTTCCGCTTGGCTATTTCGTCGCACGCTCTTTCATCGCCGAGCGCCTCGCGCTGATCGGCGATGCCGCGCATGTCATCCATCCGATCGCCGGCCAGGGCCTCAATATGGGGCTGAAGGACGTCGCGGCCTTGGCGGAAGTCGTGGTCGACGCGGCGCGCCTTGGTATTGATCTCGGGCAGGCGGATGTGCTCGAGCGCTACCAGCGCTGGCGGCGCTTCGACACCATGGCGATGGGACTTGCGACCAACTCGCTCAACCTGCTGTTCTCCAACCGCTCGACGCTGCTGCGCACCGTGCGCGATATCGGGCTCGGCCTGGTCGATCGCGCGCCGCCGGTGAAGGAATTCTTCATCCGCCAGGCCGCGGGTCTATCAGGCGACGTGCCGAGGCTGCTCAAGGGCGAGGCGCTGTAGCGCGACGGCGCCATCCTCCGATGTTTTTATTCTTATTCTAAGTCTAATTCCAAAGTGGAGCGATTCTAGCGGCCCGCCACGCTTCTGATCTCAAGTGTTCGCTCAGGCAATGCTAGGTCCCCTGACTGTCGCGGACTCCATCGATGTCCGCAAAAGTTGGGGGCCACCATGTCGTCACGTCAGTTGCGGCGTTCGCCGGTCTTGCAGTCACGCCGCGATCGGTACGGTTTGTGCCGATCGGCGCTACTTGCGGCCACGGCGCTGTCTTTTCTCGGCGCCGGAAGCGCCGTTGCCGCGACCGACGGCGACAGCAACAGCAATCAGGTCCTCCTGGAAAAGCTCGATCGGATGGAAAAGCGCATCGAGACGCTTGAAGCCGAGCTGAAGCAGAAGAAAACGGCAGAGAAGAGCGCGAACAAGAGTGCGACGCCGGTCGCAAAGGACGTCGCGGCTTCCGACAAGGACGCCAAACCGCTAGGCGCGGAGACGACCGGCTCGATCAAGGACAGCAAGGCCGCGGCGATCGCCGATCAGACCAAGTCGGCGACAGCCAAGCCGGCGTCAAAGCAGGCCGATCGCGCAGCGCCTGGCGTACTTCCGGACGCCGAGGCGCCTGCCGCGGACAAGCCGATCCTCGGGCTCGAGCCCTCGCCCGTCCCGGGGCTAAGCCTCGGCGCCTATGGCGAGTTCTTCTTCGGCGCGATGCAAAATCCTGCCGCCGGTGGACAATGGCAGAACGGATTTGATGCGCGCCGGATGGTGCTGTTGCCGACCTATGCCATCACCGACAACATCATCTTCAACGCCGAGATCGAATTCGAGCATGCGGGCTCGGGCTTCGACAACGACGACAAGCTGCACGGCACAGCCGAGATCGAGCAGCTCTGGGTCGATTTCAAGATCCTCGATCAATTCAACTGGCGCGCGCCCGGCATCGATCTGGTGCCGGTCGGATACATCAACCAGCACCATGAGCCGACGCAATTCTACAGCGTCTTCCGGCCCGAGCTTTACAACGGGCTTATTCCGTCAACCTGGAAGGTGCCCGGCACGAGCGTTTACGGCACGATCAACGAGGATCTGAAATACCAGGTGATGGTCTCGGCCAGCAACGAGGATTTTGGCGACGCCTTTACTGCCCGCACGGCGGCAAAGACCGTTCCGCTTCCGGGCACGCCCTATTTCCCGGGCATCGACGGTCTCAATGCGCTCACGTTTTCAAATCCTCCGCTCGGCGATTTCCAGCAGCTCAGCGATGCCCTGGCGGTCTCCGGCCGGCTCGACATTACGCCGACGGTTCTGCCAGGCTTCGCCGGCAGCGTAAGCGCCTACTACTCGCCCAATGTCGTGCCGCGTGGCGCGCATGATGATTTCGGCAACTTCCTCGGCAAGTCGAGCATGACCATGCTGGACGCCGAATTCCGCTACCGCGTGCCCGATACCGGATTGGAATTGCGGGGTGAATCTGTGTGGGTCGAATTTGGTCACCCCGAAAACCTGCGCGCCAACAACGATACCGATCCGACCGACAACGTCGGCAAGACCATGTACGGCTATTCCGGCGAGATCGCCTATCACATCCCGATGGGCACGATCCTGAACAGCGACTGGGAAGCGGTGCCGTTCTATCGCTATACCTACGAGAACCTGCAGGCTGGCGGATTTGCCGGCACTGACCCCAACTTCCCCACCGGCCACGGCCAGGTCCAATTCCACACGGCGGGTCTTGCCATCTTCCCGTCGCCCAAGCTTGCATTGAAGCTGACCTATCAGAGGGTCATCGACAAGTCTCTCGCGGGCGCGCTATCGGACTCGTTCGTCGGCGGCGTGGGCTTCTTCTTCTGACCGAGCGCGAAAGGCACGGAGCTAGCAGACTGATGAAATGGACTCGTTACACATTGCCGGCCGCGGCGATCGCGGCGGCCGCCTCACCGGCTTATGCCGTCAAGTATCTTTCGATCGCGGAAGCCCAGAAGGCGGCCTTTCCCTCCGCCACGCATTTCACGGAAGTGCAGGCCGGCCGGGTCTGGAAGGCCGAAGCCGGCGGACACGTGGCCGGCTTCTTCGTGTTCGACCGCGTGGTCGGAAAACATCTGTTCATCGACTACGCGGTGGCGCTCACGCCGGCAGGCGCCGTGCATCGCGTCGAGATTCTGGAATACCGCGAGTCCTACGGGGGCGACGTCAGGAACCCGAGCTGGCTTGCGCAATTTGTCGGCAAGACGAGCAGCAGCCCCCTCAAGATCAACGGCGACATTCGCAATATCGCCGGCGCGACGCTGTCCTCGACGCATATCACCGAAGGGGTGAAGAGGGTGTTGGCGACCTATGGCAACCGCCTCCGCTGACATTCGCCGCGCCCGCCCGATGCTCGGCACCTTCGTGGAAATCGAGGTCGCAGCGGCAAGCCGATCGATGACTGCGATCGACGCCGCCTTCGAGGCCGTGGCGGAGGTGCACCGCTTGATGAGCTTTCATGCGTCGGACAGCGACGTCAGCCGCCTCAATCGCGAAGCCTGGCTTCTGCCGACGGTCGTGCACCCCTGGACGTTTCGTGTCCTGGAAACGGCGGTCGAAATGCATCGGCGTTCGAACGGCAGTTTTGACATCGCCGTTGCGCCGGCGCTGCAGACGATGGGGCTATTGCCTACCGTAAGCGGAAACAGCGCGATCGTCCGCGGGGCACGCCTGCCTGATGCGATCGAGCTGCTCCCGGGATACGCAGTCCGCTTTCGGCGCGCGGATATCGCCATCGACCTCGGCGGGATCGCCAAGGGTTTTGCCGTCGATCGCGCGCTCGAGGTACTTCGCGGCTTCGGCGTCGAATGCGGGCTCGTGAATGCCGGCGGCGATCTCGCCGCGTTCGGCGCAGAGCCGCAGGCGATCCATATTCGTCATCCGCGCAATCCGGGCGAGGTCGTCTGTCGCGTCGAGATCTGCAACGAGGCGCTGGCATCGACCGCCCGCCGCTTCGATCCCTTTGACACAGCGGAAACGGCAAGCTCCGCGGTGATCGATCCCTTGACGGACCAGCCGCCGCGACTCATCGACGGCACGACGGTGCGCGCGCCCTCCTGCATGATTGCCGACGCGCTGACCAAGGTGGTCATGATCAGCGGTGCCGACGCCGGCGGCCTGCTCGAGCGCTACGAGGCCGGCGCGCTGATGATCTCGCGCGACGGCGACCTTCACATCACCTCCAACTTGCATCACGTCATAAACCTTGCGGCTTAAAACCTCATTTCGCTACGCGATCTATGCGGCCTTTGCGGTGCTGTTCCTGACCGGCGCCGGCTGGTTTGTCGCAGATTGGCAGAAGGATGTTTCCAGCGACGACATCTGGCAGCAGGTCGCGGCCAACATGCTCATGGTGCATGGCGGCGCCGCCATGCTGGCGTTGATGATGCTGGGGGCCTTGATCCCGCTGCACTTCCTGCGCGCCTGGCGAGCCAGGAAAAATCGCGTGTCGGGATCGCTGATGGCCGCGTTCAACGTGGTGCTGATCGCGACCGCCTTCGGGCTCTATTATCTCGGATCCGAGACGCTGCGACCGTGGATAAGCTGGATCCACATCGCCGCCGGCCTGCTGCTGGTGCTGATGTTTCCGCTTCACATCGTGCTGGGCGGGCGGCCGAAGCAATAGCCTTGCCGACGAGACGCCGAGCGATCAGTGCTGCTCGCGCTCCGCCAGGATGAATTCCGCGACCGTCTCGATCAGCGTCGGATCGAGCGGCCGTTCGGGCTGGTTATAGGAGGCGGCGTCATCGGCCTCGTCGGTGACGTCGACCAGCACGTGATTCATATCCGGCAGCCATAGCGATTTCGCGGCGAAATCCGCTGCTCCCAGCGCGAGGAAGTCGAGCCGCGCGAGCTGGCGGTCGCGGCCGCCTGCGATGATCAGAGTCGGCCCAACGATCTTCTTCAGGGGATCGATCGGATCCTCGGTGAAGGCCGACGCGATGCCCGGCTGCATCGCCGGCGCAATCGCGAGCCCTGCCGGCGGCGGATCGACGATCTGTCCGGCCATGATGGCGTCGATGGCCTTTGCGATCGGCGCGAACTTTTCGGGCGGGAGCTGCTTTTCGAGCTGCGCCTTCAAGAGATCGCCCTGCTTGCGCGCGGCGGTGGCGAGCAGCACCAGCTTGTCGACCGGCACGCGCCGCGCGGTCAGGATCGCAACCAGCCCGCCCTCGCTGTGGCCGACCACGGCGACGCGCGAAAATTTTTGGCTGCCGCGCAGATAGTCGACCAGCGAAACCGCATCGTCGACGAAATCCTTGAAGCGGAAATCCTCAGGACGCCCGAACTCCTTTTTCCATCCGCCGGCGCCGCGCTTGTCGTAGCGAAGCGTCGCGATGTCGTGGGCGAGAAGTCCGTCCGAAAGCTTCTTCAGCGTGGCGGGCTTGAGCCGCGGCCCGCTGCCGTCATGGTCGGTCGATCCGGAGCCCGCGATCAACAGCGCCACCGGCGGCTTCTCGATGCCGGACGGAACGCTCAACCACGCATCGATGGCGCCGACCTGCACCTTGCTCTCCTCGGCTCCTGCGCTGGCAGTCGAGAGGCCGATCAAAAGCGACAACGCTGCCGCGACCGCGCGCATGGTGTCTTGATTGAGCATGCCCTAGTCGATCTTGCGCGCCTCCTCAGGCAGCATGATCGGAATGCCGTCGCGGATCGGATAGGCGAGCTTGGCCGAACGCGAGATCAACTCCTGCTTCGCCGAATCATATTCGAGCGGCCCCTTGGTCAGCGGACAGACCAGGATCTCAAGGAGCTTGGGATCGACGGTGTTTTCGGGTCGTTCTTGCATAGCGGATCTCCGGCTCTGGGCCGCGAACGCTTTAGCACATCAGCGCACGAGACGGCGATCAACATAAGGTGGCGATAGCGACCAGTTCCGCGATAACAGCCTCGGCTTGCTCCTTGGTGAGCGGCTTGTCCGACAACGCATAGCCGAGGAACGCCCAATAGAGGATTTGCGCGCGCAGTTGCGCCTTCTCGGGCGCAACGCCACGGGCGCGGATCAGGCCCTCGACATAATCGAGCCGTCGCCGGTCGATCGCCTGCACCGCGCTCCTTGCCGCGGCATCGAACGCCGCCCAGCTCCGCACCGCGCGCTCTAGCGCTAGCCTCTCCGAAAACACCCGGCGCAGCAGCAGGACAAGGGCGTTTTCGCCGTCGGCAGCCGCCTCGACGTTGGCGATGATCGCCTCGGCCGCGACCTCGCGCCAGGCTTTCAGGATTGCGGCGTGGAACGCGCCGATATCGGCGAAATGCCAGTAGAAGCTGCCGCGCGAGACGCCCATGGCTTTGGCCAGCGGCTCGGCCTTGAGCGCGGAAAAACCTTGTTTGCCAAGAGTCTTTAGGCCCTGGTCAATCCAGGCCCGCGCGGAAAGTTGATCGGTCATGTGGCAGCAACCATACACTGCTGTATTGACAGGCGCCAGCGCGTGATCTACGACCATACAGTACTGTATGGAGGACTCCGATGCGTGACATCCTGCTGCAGATTTCGGGGGTCGTGGCGATTATCGCCGCGCTGATCCATGGCGTGCTGTCGGAAGCAAAGATATTTCCGCGCGTGACTATCGAGCCGCAACGCCTGCGCACGCTGTTCCGCTTCGTCTGGCAGATCCCGACGATCGCCTGGATCGCCGGCGGCGTATTGCTGATCGCCGCGCCCTCGATGGCCTCCGAGGCGGCGAGGCACTGGATCGTCGCAACGTCGGCTGGCGTGCTGGCCTTCAGCGCCATCGGCAATGCGGTTGGCAACCGCGGCCGGCATTTCGGCTGGATGGTGCTCGGCGCCGCCGCGGTGATGGCGGTGGCGGGATATTAGCCGCACGACGAGCCAGGAGCAGATTATTCATGGCTGATCGCATCCGGCTGACCATCGACAATGGTGTCGCCGACGTCCGCTTGAATCAGGCGGACAAGATGAAGGCGCTCGATCCGGAGATGTTCAGGGCGATCGCCGAAGCCGGCGCCCGCTTGAGACGCGCCTGCTTGCTCAATCTCACGGCAGTTGCCCTGGCGATGTTGCAATTGCGCAACGCGGCGAACCATTCGTTGCGTCCACAACCGTGCGGAACTGGACCGCGCTGCGGCAGCAAAATAGGTTCCCGTTCGTCGACCGGGCGAGGCAAGGGGCGAGGTCCACGAGAAGCGTTCATTTGACCGTCGAGAACGCCGGCTAGGCTGGTGGCGTCAGATGGGGCGTCGGTTGGGGGTGTGAAGTGCGTAAGCGTGGCGGCGTTGCGTCCACGGCGAGGTTTTGCGCGCGTGTGTTGGCGGCAGCAGTGCTGGCGTTCGGCGCGTTGCTATCCACGCAAGCCAGTGCGCAGTGGGTCGAAGCCGGACCTTTTACCTCGACGAACACCGCCGCACCAACGCCTGGGATCGCGAACAGCAACACCATCGTCTACGGCATGGATGCGCAAGGCGATCCGGTCTATGGCGCGGCCAACGCCGTCCTGCAGAGCCCCACCGATCCGAACACCTATTGGGTGGCGACCGTCTCCGGCGGCATCTGGAAGACCACCAATGGCGGCGTGACCTGGACTCCGACCACCGATCATCAGCCCACGCTTGCGATCGGCGCGATCACGATCGACACCGCCGATCCGACCGGCAAGACGATGTATGCTGCTAGCGGCTATTACAGCGGCGGCGCTGTGAACGACACACCGGCGTCGACGATCCTGAAGTCGACCGACGGCGGTAACACCTGGCAGGCCATTTCGCCGACCGGTTATGGCACGGCGGAGTCCGTCAAGAACATCATCGCCATGGGCAACGTGATTGTGGTCGCGACGTGCTGCTCGGAAGGACACAATGGGGACTCCAACGCAGGCGGTCTGTTCCGCAGCACTGACGGAGGCCACATCTTCTCGGCGGTGCCGAGCTTCGGCAGCGGCGCCGAAGTCACCAACCTGATCAGCGCCAACGTCAACAACGAGAACGTGCTGATCGCCGCGCGCGGTGTGACCGATCAAACGCAAAACGCAATCCTCTATAGCGCCGACGAGGGCGCAAGCTGGACCACCCTGCTCTCGGCAGGGACAGTGGTGCAGGCGACCAACTCCCTCAACCCGAGCAATCTCGTCTTCTCCGGTGGCCCTGGCGGCAATACCCTCAACATGAAAGTGTCCGCAGGACCAGGAGGTTCGCTGTTCGTGGTGGTGGCTCAGACGGGCACCACATATGAGCCGGCCGTCGTGTTTTACACCCCACAATTCACGCCCGGCACGTCACCGGTCTGGTACAATCTTGGTGAAGCAGCCTTCACCACTCCCTCTGGAACGTGCGTAGGGCCGAACGGCTGCATTCTCTGGGCCAACAAACAGGCCAGTACGGATTTTGCGGTTATCGCCGACCCCAAGCAGCAGGGCGTCGCCTATATTGCCGGCGACGGCATCTTCCCAAGCGAAGCCACTTCAGAGGTCGCGACCCTTATCCGGGTCAACTATGATCCCACCACGAAGCTGGCGACCTACACGGCGATCAGCTTTCCGGGACTCAGCACCGCGCCTCATCCGGATACGCGATCGCTTTCCTTCAATTCGCAGGGCAATCTGCTGACCACCGATGATGGCGGCGTCTACGTCCTGAACAATCCAAATAGCCCGAATGGGACCTGGAGTGCCTTTGGCGGGGCGGCCTCCGACGGCAGCCCGATCCGCGCGATCGAGGCGTACCAGGCGGTGATGGACCCAAAGACCGGCCGGCTTGGCGTTGGCGTGCAGGACAACGGCGCTTCGGTCTCGCCGCCGAATGCCGTGATCGGACAGATCAAGACCGGCGTTGCCTGGCAAAACACGCTGCCCGGCGACGGCTTCAGCGTCGCCGTCAACTACAAGAACACGGGTCCCTCGATCCTGTATGCGACCGCCGACTATGGAAGCCTGGCGCGCGTCTTTGCCAACCAGAATCTCTCGACCGCGACGCCGCCGACGCTTCTCACCATCGACGTCGCGGGCACCGCAGGCGAGGGATTTGCAACATATGATCACACCATCAACGGCCCCGCGGTGGCGGTCAATGCAGTGGATCCGACCAAGCTCCTGTTCAGGACGACGCGGCTCTATACCTGGACTGATCCGGGCGCGGCCCTCTCCGGCAGCATCGATATCACCGATATCACGGCCGGCGCCGGTACCGTCCATCCAGTTGCAGGCAGCAATCTCTTTACCAAGACCGATTGGACCGAGAAACTCGCCTATGGCACGCAGGATGCGCCGGATGCGATCCTCGCAGGTGGGGCGCTTGCGGGAGGCGGGTACGGCGTTTTCTTGCGAACGCAGGCGCAGGCCAGCGCCGGAACTCCTATCGACGTCAACAACAATCTGCTGACATCCTACAACAATGCCGTCGTCAACAACGGAGCCGACAATCCCATCGGGGTCCTGTTCGATCCCCTGACCGAGAAGAAGTTCTTCATTACCGACATACACAATGTCTACGCGACCACTAACACCGGCAGTACGCTGCGGACGCTGACCCTGCCGGCCAATTTCGTGAACCCGGCAGGCCTCGCCTACATCGCCGACAGCTACACTGGTCAAGCCATCAACGGCGTCCGTGCGCTGGCGGTCGGCGGCGTCACCACGGACGGCTCACAAGGCTCGATCATCGAGACGGAGGCGCCGTTCGCGGCCAATGTGAACTGGATCAATCTCGGGCAGGGCCTGCCCAACGTCGTCGTCTACGGCCTGAACTATTATTCCGATGTCGATACGATGGTCGCAGCCCTCTACGGCCGCGGCGTCTATATCCTCTATGACGTCACGAGCTATTTTGCCGACGCAACCGAGCTCTGGTTCGGCAAGGCCAACAACGACTCCGCGCCTGACGCCTCACGCCTGACCGGAAGCCGCGCGCTGGAGAAGTTCGGCACGGGCACGCTGACCTTGTCGGGCGCGCCGACCTATGCCGGCGGCACCATCATCGACGCCGGCGTCGTCGCCATCACCGCGGACGCCAATCTCGGCGCGCCGCAAGGCGGCGTGACCTTCAACGGCGGCACGCTGCAGTTCAACGCGCCGGTGACCTCGGCGCGAAGCCTCGCGCTGAATGCCGCCGGTACCTTCGATGCCGAGGCAGATACGACCTGGTCGGGCGTGATCTCGGGTCCAGGTGCCCTGAACAAGAGCGGACCGGACACGCTGACGCTGACCGCCAACAACAGTTATCTCGGCGGCACCTTCATCCTGGGCGGCACGCTCGCGGTCGGTTTCGATGGCGCACTCGGCAATCCCTTGGGGCAGATCGGCATCGATGCCGGCACGTTCGCCGCCACGTCATCCTTCTCGACCGCGCGCACCGTGACGTTCGGCATCGATGGCGGCACCATCGATGTCGGCGCCAACACGCTGACCGCAAACGGACTCTGGATCGCCCAGGGCCCGGTGACCAAGATCGGCTCCGGCGTGCTCGCGCTGGAAGACACGAGCATCTTCCAGAATGTCACGGTGGGCGCAGGCACCCTTCAGGTCGATGGCGCGCTCGGCGGCACGTCGCTGCAGATCGCCACCGGCGGCATGCTGTCGGGCAACGGGCAGATCGCAGCGCCGACGACGGTGTTCGGAACGCTGTCGCCGGGCGCGCCCGGACCGGGCGTCTTGACCTTCACCTCGCCGCTGACACTGGCCTCCGGTTCTACGCTGCGGCTTGCCATCGACGGCACAGGCACCGGCGGAGGACCCGGCACCTACTCGCAAATAGTGGTTGATGGAGCGGCGCTGAACCTCGGCGGCACGCTGTCGCCCTTCTTCCGGGACATCGGCGGCAGCGCCACCAACACCTTCACGCCCGCGCTCGGCCAGCAATTTTTGATCGCTAGCGCCAGCGGCGGCGTCTCCGGCACCTTTGCCGGAGTCGATCTCAGCAACAGCGGGCTGCCGTCTGACTTGCGGATGGATACCATTTATGGATCGACCGCCGTCGATCTGGTGACGACGCCCTCCTTCTATCGCATTGCGCCGGAGGGATCGGTCTGGAGCGCCAACCAGCAGAATGTCGGTGCCGCGCTTGACGACTTGCGGCCCGCCGCCGGCACCGTCTCCACCAACACCACGCTGCAGAACGCGTTCAACGCGCTCTATCTTCTGCCGCCGGCCGAGCTCGGACCGGTGCTCACAGGGCTTTCGGCCGAGGGCGAAGCGCGCGGGGTTGCCAACGCGCTCGATACGCTCGATGCGTTTCAGACCGCGCTGCAGGATCACCTGATCGGCGGCCCGATGACGGCGGGCTTCAACAATCTCTCGCTGTCGGTGAATGGCGCCGGCCGCGACTTCTATTCGGCCTACAACAGCATCGCGAGCCCAGGCGCCGGCCCCACGACCGGCGTATCCGCCACCGCGTCCGCCGCGCCGGCGTCGCGGCCGGCGATCGAGCCCAGTCACTGGTGGAGCTCGGTGTTCTATCAGAACAACATGACCAGCACCTCGGCCGGCATCGCCGGCGGCTCGGCCAATATCACCGGCTTCATCGCCGGCTTGGAGGGCGAAGTGAAGCCCGGGCAATTGTTCGGCATCGCTGCCTCTTTTGCCCATACCGATGCCAGCGGCACCGACTCCGGCTCCGGCGATCATTATCTTGTGACGGCCTATGGCAAGCGCACCATAGGGCCGCTGCTGGCCGCGGCTTATGGCGGCGTTGCGATCTCCAGCGTCGCGCTGCATCACGATTTCCAGATGGGCAGCGGTATCGTCAACCAGGGCAGCAACGCCACCAGCCTGCTCGGCGGCGGATCGCTGGCTTACACGTTCCACTATCGCGGCCTTGATATCGCGCCGACGGCGACCGCCGCCTTCACCCATATGCTGTTCGACGGCACCAGGCTCACCTCGCCGATGGGCTTTGCCCTGAACGTGCCGCGGCAATGGGTCGATCGCTTCCGCTTCACGGTCGGCCCGACCGTCACCCGCACGGTGACGACCGACCGCGGCATGAAGCTGACGGCCAGCGTCTCCGGCGGCTTCCTCTATCAGACTGCGCCGGTCACCGCGCTTGACGCGCAGATCTTCACCGCGCCGGCTCTGGCGCAGAGCGCGCCCGCCGGCGGCGCCGGTGGCTATGCCGAGGTCGGCGTCTATGCGTCGCTGACCAACTGGCTCACAGGTTTCGTCCGCTGGCACGGCGAAGCCCGCGAGCACGCAAACAGCAACCAGGTCTCCGGCGGGCTCAGCGTGACGTTCTGATAGCTTGAACCGTCATTCCGGGGCGCGCGTAGCGCGAACCCGGAATCTCGAGATTCCGGGTCTGGTCCTTCGGACCATCCCGGAATGACGCCTGCGGCGTCACTGAAGCGGCGGGTCGCCGCTGGTGCGCTTCTTGGCGAGATCCATCTCGGTGACGGCGATCAGGATTTCGGCGCGGGTCTTCAGGTCGGGCGCTTCCAGCATCGCCTGTTTCTCGGCGGGCCCATAGGGCGACATCATTGCGAGCGCATTGACCAGCGCTTCGTTCGGCGCGCTCTCGACGCCTTCCCAATCGACCTTGAGGTCGTTGGCTTTCAGGAAATCGGTGAGCACCTCGAGCAGTGCCTCGCGGTCGACGGCATCCTCGCCCTTGCGCGCCGTGAAATCGTCGATGAACGGGAAGTAGTCGACCTTGCATTGCCTGTACGCGGTGAGCACACTCATTTCCTCGACAACCTTGAAGCGCGAGATGCCGGTGAGCTCGAGTATATAGCGGCCGTCGCCGGATTCGGCGAGCTGGGTGATGCGCCCGACGCAACCGACGTGGAACAGCACCGGCTGGGTCTCATTGGGCGAATGCGTGACGTCGGGCTGGATCATGCCGATGAGGCGATGGCCGTCACGCAGCGCGTCGTCCACCATCGCGAGATATCGGGGCTCGAAGATGTTCAGCGGCATTTGGCCGCGCGGCAGCAAGAGCGCACCAGGCAGGGGAAACACGGCAATCACCTCGGGAAGGTCGGCCGGCCCGCGATATTCGGCGTTGATCGGCATGAATGTCCCCGAAGTCAGGCTGTCCCACGCTCAAGCAATCTCAAGGCGCTCTTCCAGTCGTCAGCTTCAGCTTTTCGCATGATCTTGTCGGAAACCGCTGCACACTTTTTCCGGATCATGCGGCTCACGAAAACAGGATCGTCGACAACCGCTTGCGTCCCTCGATAGTGGCTTCATCGGCTCCGCCCCACGCCTCGAAGAACTGCACGAGCTGCTTGCGCGCGCCGTCGTCGTTCCATTTGCGGTCGCGTTTGATGATCTCAAGCAGTTGAGTCGTCGCCTCGCCGCGTTTGCCCGTCGCGTTCAGCGCAGTCGCGAGATCGAACCGCGCCTGATGATCGCGCGGGTTTGCGGCGACTTTCTGCTCAAGCTCACCGACCGGCCCGACCGACTGCGCCTGCTCGGCAAGATCGATCGCGGCCTGAACGGCCTTGACGGCCACATCGTTGCGCTTGGATTCCGGCACCATGGCCAGCGTCTTCCTGGCCTGGTCCATCGCGCCGGTCGCGACGTAGCATTTCGCCAGGCCCGCGAGCGCGGCGATATTGGTGGCGTCGTGCGCCAGCACCTCTGCATAGATCTGTGCGGCCGCAGCGGGATCGCCCTCGGCGAGCACCGCTTCGGCCTCTTGCAGGATTTCGGCGATATTGGGCTCGCCGGGCGCCGTGACGCCTTTGGTCAGCTTTTCGATGAAGGCGTTGACCTGGCTTTCCGGGATCGCGCCCATGAAGCCGTCGGCGGGCTGGCCGTTCACGAAAGCGATCACGGCCGGGATCGACTGGATGCCCATCTGGCCCGGGATCGCCGGATGATGGTCGATGTTCATCTTGACGAGCTTGACCTTGCCCTTGGCGTTCTGGACGGCCTTTTCGAGCATCGGCGTGAGCTGGCGGCACGGGCCGCACCATTCCGCCCAGAAGTCGATCAAGACCGGTTGACGCCGGGACTCCTCGATCACGTCCTTCATGAAGGTCTGGGTGGTGGTTTCCTTGATCAGATCGGGCGCCGAAGCCGGCGCCGCTCCATTGCCCTGTTCTACGATCGTCACGGGGTCCTCGTCCGCTTGTCCCTGAATTTCGGGCCCTTCTAGCATAGCCCGGGCGGCGTTTTCAGAAGTTCGGTTCCTTAAGTGGCGGTTTGGGCGGAAATTTCAATCGGCTCGGGAAGGCTCGCTCAAGTCGGAGATCGGGTGGCGGCAAGGAGCACCCTTCCGCCATGCTGTCCGGCAAACGCAGTCGAAACAAAGAGGTTTCCATGGCCAGAGCCTATTACAGCACCGTGTTCCGCGAGCCGGCCGCGGTGGTTTGGAAAATCATCCGCGATTTCAACAATTACCCGGTCTGGGTCGGTGGCGCCGGCGAAAGCGAAATCGAGGACGGCAAGACCGGCGACGCTGTCGGCGCGGTCAGGAGCGTGCATTACAAGGGCCGGCATATCCGGCAGCGGCTGCTTGCGCTGTCCGATGTCGAGCGGTCCCAAACTTACGAATTCTGCGGATCGCCCTCGCTGCCGGTCACCGGGTTTCGGGCGACATTGCAGATCAGGGAAATCGTCGATGGCAATGGCGCCTTTGCCGAATGGTGGGCGGATTTCGATGCGGAAGAGGCCTCCCGCGAGGAGCTCTGCGCCACACTCCGCGGCTGGTTCGGCCAATGGCTCGAATCCCTGCGAAGCGCGCTTGCCCGCGGGGCTGGCAGGAAGCCTATTGTCGCCCAGGCCTGACGGCCGTTCGAGTGGGGTTCCTGGCCAATTCGGCAGCTTTGGCCCTGATATCAGGCAATTTTTCCGCCTCTTGGCCGCGGCCTGACTGTTGCATTCGGGCTGCGCATTTGGCATACGACTGCGGTTGCCGGCACGGATTGTTGTCGCCAACTTTTCTTCGGATGCGGGTGTAGCTCAGTGGTAGAGCACGACCTTGCCAAGGTCGGGGTCGAGGGTTCGAGCCCCTTCGCCCGCTCCAGATTTCCCTTCCAATCCGCAGCGCAACGTCCCATCGCGGGCATTTCGCGCGAGCTCTTAGATCAGCCCGGCAATCTCCCGTTCCACGTCGAGGTGCCTGGGCTGCCAGCCCAATTCCCACCGCGCCTTTGCGCCGCTGAGCCGCTGGTCGCGCCCATAGCCACGCGCCCATTCGCCGAGCTCGGCCGCGACCTCGTCGACAGAAACGATTTGCGGCGCTTGCTTCGGTTCTCGCTCGCTCCACTTCTCTCCCGCTCGGGATGCGCTAACATTTTTATTGTCTGAAGCTGTTCAGACTCGAAGGGTTCGTCTCTCGAAACCTCCAATAATAACGCGCGCAGCCATTCGGCTGCATAGGGAGTGATGCGATGAAATCGGCTTTGCATCGATCTGTTCTTGCGCTTGCCGCCATCGGGCTGATCGCGGGCGGCAGCTATGCCGTCGCGCAGCAAAAGTCCCTGCACCACTATGAATCCGGCAACAAGCAATTCTGGAGCCACCCGCCGGATGACTGGTTCCTCGGCGATGAAACCGAAGCGCAGAAGGGGCTGGCGCCGCCGACCGGTCCGCAGACTGGTGCTTCCGACGCCGAGCTCGCGACCCTGATCAAGAAAGTCCAGGCCACGCTGCCGAAGGGCTTCAAGATCGAGGTCTGGGCGTCGGGCGTCCTGGCCGCGCGGCAGATGGCCTGGGGCGACAAGGGCACGCTGTTCGTCGGCTCCTTCGGCCTCGGCAACGTCTATGCGATCAAGGACAACAAAGGCAAGAGAGAGGTCAGGACCATCCTCAAGGGCCTCAACATGCCCACGGGTCTCACCTTCAAGGACGGCGCACTCTACGTCGTCGCGGTCGACAAGCTGATCCGCTACGACAACGCCGAGGACAATCTCGACAAGCTCGGCGAAGGCAAGGTGGTGTATGACGACATGCCGTCCTACCCCGTGTATGGCTGGAAGTATATCGCGGTCGACAAGGACGGCTGGTTCTACATTCCGTTCGGACCTCCGTTCAACATCGGCATCCCGCCGACGAGCGTCTCGCAGATCCGCCGCGTCGATCCCAGGA
The DNA here is from genome assembly GCF_035309285.1 of Bradyrhizobium sp. GTDB lineage: Bacteria > Pseudomonadota > Alphaproteobacteria > Rhizobiales > Xanthobacteraceae > Bradyrhizobium. The sequence continues at coordinate 50,408 of NZ_DATGFH010000077.1, forward strand.
CCGGCAACGCGGAAATCCGGGCGCTCGGCGTCCGCAACTCGGTCGGCGGCGACGTCGATCCGCGCAGCGGCAAATACTGGTTCACGGAAAATGCTCGCGACTGGCTCAGCGACGACACGCCCTCCGACAAGCTCAACATGATCGATCGGATGGGCGAGCACTTCGGCTATCCCTATTGTCACGAGGGCGACATTCCGGATCCGAAGTTCGCGATGGGCCACAAGTGCTCGGAGTTCACGCCGCCGGTCTTCAAGCTCGGCGCGCATGTGGCTCCGCTCGGCATGAAGTTCTACACCGGCAACATGTTCCCTGCCGCGTACAAGAACTCCATCCTGATCGCTGAGCACGGTTCATGGAACCGGCACAAGTACCAGGGTGGCCGCATCGTCCGCATCACGGTCGGCCCGGATGGCAAGAATCCAAAGCAGGAAGTCTTTGCGTCCGGCTGGATCGACGGCGACCAGAGCTATCTTGGCCGTCCCGACGACATCGTCCTGAACAAGGATGGTTCGATCCTCGTCGCCGACGACTGGGCCGGCGCGATCTATCGCATCAGCTACAGCAAGTAGCGCGAGCCGAAGCATGGCGGGGTTATCTCGCGCACTTGTAACTTGCGGATATTTTTTGCCGCCGTCCCTGCGTTCGCAGCGACGACGAAGCATTTGCGCCGTCAGCCGTTGGCCTCGCGCAACGTCTCATACGCCTTGAGATGCGTATAGGCCGTGCGCAGCTTCGGTACCGGAATCTTCGCATCGTCGGCGCGCGCGATCATGTCGCCTATGACGTGATCGGCCTCCACTTTCGCGCCAGCCTGGATATCGCGGAACATCGAGGCCGTCATCGGCGAGCCCTCGGCCGTGAGAAGCCCCTTGAAACGCTGGAAGGACGGCCCGCCGGGCTCGTGGCCCGCGGCTTTCGCGACCGCGGTGCATTCGTCGAGGATGCCGAGCAGGAAATCCTTGCCGCCGGGTGCGGCCACGATCGCGCCGACGGGGCCGCGCATCAGGCAGGTCGAGGCGGCGATCGAGGCCAGGAACACCCACTTCTCCCACATGTCCTGCATGATGTGCGCGCTGGCGCCGGCGCCATTGACGGACGAAAACACCTCCGCGATCGCGCGGACGCGATCACTCATCGTGCCGTCGCGCTCGCCGAAATTCAGCGACTGCATCGGTTGAAGCTGGACGACCTCGCGCTGCGCGTTGAGCGTGACCGCGATCGCACACAAGCCGCCGAGCACGCGCTCACGGCCGAATGTGCGGTCCAGCGTGTCGAGATGCAGCATGCCGTTCAGCATCGGGATGATCGAAGTCTGCGCCCCGACCGCAGGTGCGAAGGACTTGATTGCGTCGTCGAGGTCGTAGGCCTTGCAGCTCAACAGCACCACATCGAACTTGTCCTTGATCGTGCTGGCCTCAACGGTCGGCGGCTTCTTCAGCGTGACGTCGCCATTCGGGCTCCTGATCACCAGGCCCGCCGAAGCGAGTTCACTCGCGCGCTTTTCTCGCACCAGAAACGTAATGTCGCGTCCGGCCTGCAGCAGCCTGCCGCCGAAATATCCGCCAATGGCGCCGGCGCCGACGACGAGAACTCGCATGGGATGATTTCCTTTTGTTGTTATTGGATCCGCGACAGGCGAATGGCGAATGGCGAGTAGCAAATAGTATAGCGGTTATTGGTCCCTATTCGCCATTCGCTACTCGCTTCGCAATTTGCCCGATACCAGCTCCTCGACGTCGCGCAACTGCTCCTTGCCGAAAAACATCTCGTTGCCGACGAAGAAGGTCGGCGAGCCGAACGCACCGCGCTCGACCGCGGATTGGGTATTTGCGATCAACCTGGCCTTCACCTCCGCCTCCTGCGCGCGCGCCAGCAATCTTGCACCGTCGAGGCCCGACGAGTTCAGCGCTTTCACTGCGACGTCCGGATCGTCCATCTTCTTCGGCTCGCGCCACATGTGATGGAAGGCCGCCGCAACATAGTCTTCGAACACGCCTTCGAGCTCAGCCGCGATCGCCGCACGCATCAGGTTCAGCGTGTTGACGGGGAAGAAGGGGTTCCAGACATAGGGCTCGACGTGGAAGCGCTTGACGAAGCGCTCGGTCTCGAGCCTCATGAATTCCGGCTTGTTCTTCACGCCCGCGAGCGTCTCCGCCGGCGACTTGTTGTTGGTGGCCTTGAAGATGCCGCCGAGCAGGATCGGCACATATTCGAATTTGACGCCGGTCCGCTGCTCGATCGCCGGGATCGCTCCATGGCTCAGATACGCGTTGGGGCTGCCGAAATCGAACAGGAATTGCGGATTGGTGTGCACTGCGGCCTCCGGCATCGCTATTGAATATGATTGCTATCATTCAAACAAACCGATGGGGGCTGATCAAGCGATCAATTAGCCTGCACGATCGGCGTAGGCGAGCTTGACGACGTGGTCGCGGATGTCGGCCGGCCAGGACGCGATCTGGCCGACAAACTTCCGGCGGTCGTCGGCGAACAGCGCGCGCGAAGCCTCCTCGAAATTCGGCAGATTGCCGGCCATCGCCGACATGAAATGATAGGCGGCTTCGCGCGCGGCGCGCTGACGGTCGCGGTCGCCATTGGCGCGGCGCGCCTCCTCGACGAGCTTGCGCAGCGCCACCGACGCGCCGCCCGGCTGGGCGTTGAGCCACTCCCAATGCCGCGGCAACAGCGTCACCTCGCGCGCGACCACGCCGAGCTTCGGCCGGCCGCGGCCACGTGATTCGCCTGCGGTCGGTGGCTGGCTTGCGCCGGGAGCCGTGGGAAGCCGTGCCAGCACTCCTTCGTCGCTGCCGCGCAGATCGAGATCGATGGCGCGGCCGGTGGCGTCGCTGAAAATCGCGATTGGACCGCAGGCTGGCCGGGTCGTGCCTTTGATCGCCAGGGCGATCTCAGTGAGCGGACCAGAAGCAAGACGGCGCTCGCCTTCGAAGGCGGTAAAGGTCTCGGACATGGAGAAGTCTCCTTCTTTAATCCATTAATACCCGGGTATAATTACTCTGTCAATATTACCCGGGCAAATAAATCGGCCGACGGAAGCCTCTTGCCGCATCGCTAAGTGCGCAATTGGCTGTTACGGGAGCGCGCTCGAAGAAATCGCCGAGGGACAACATCCATGCTGACCGTGCATCATCTCAACAATTCGCGCTCGCAACGCGTGCTGTGGCTGCTCGAAGAGCTTGGCGCGCCTTACGAGATCGTGCGCTATCAGCGTCAGCCCGACATGCGCGCGCCAAAGGAATTGCGCGCAATCCATCCGCTCGGCAAATCGCCCGTCATCACCGACAACGGCAACACCATCGCCGAATCGGGCGCGATCATCGAATATCTCGTCGGCACCTACGGCAACGGCCGCTTCATCCCGCCGCCGAACACGCCGGAGCGGCTCCGCTACACCTATTGGCTGCATTACGCCGAGGGTTCGGCGATGCCGCCGCTGTTGATGAAGCTCCTGTTCACGCTGATGCCGAGACGCGCGCCGGCGCTGCTGCGTCCGCTGGTGCGCAAGGTGTCCAACCAGGCGCTGACCACGCTGGTCAATCCACAGCTCAAGCAGCACATGGCGTTCTGGGAAGAGGAATTGTCGAAGAGCGAATGGTTCGCCGGCAATGAATTCACGGCGGCCGACATCCAGATGAGCTTTCCCTTGGAAGCCGCTGCCGCACGCGGCGGGCTCGAGGACGGTCATCCCAAGGCGATGGCGTTCCTCGACCGCATCCATGCGCGTCCGGCCTATAAACGCGCGCTGGAGAAGGGCGGGCCGTATCAGGTGGGTAGGTAAGGAACGCCCTCGGCGTCATTGCGAGCCAACGGGTCGGCGCGAACGCGCGGCCCGATGACAAGCTCCGCGAAGCAATCCAGAGTTGTCTCCGCGGAAATAGCCTGGATTGCTTCGTCGCTTCGCTCCTCGCAATGACGGCGGGTGACTGGTCGCGGCGATTGCTCCGTTCACCGAACGGCGAGATTTTACCCCGCCTTCTCGGCGCCGCTAAGCGAGGGCAGGGGCTGCACGATGACGCCGGGCGGCGGCATGTCGTCATCGGGCACGAAGAAATCCGACATCAGCGCTACGGACGGATCGACGCGGTAGTGGTCGAAGTCGCGTACGCCGTCGGCATAGAGCAGCTTGTCGTCGATGCAGAAATGCCCGGTGAACTCGCGTGACGGCTTTGTGAAGATCGCGTAGGCGGCATCGGCCAGGATCTCGGGTGTGCGGCTCGCGCGCATCATGGCGTCGCCGCCGAGGAGATTGCCGACCGCGGCGGTCGCGATCGTCGTGCGCGGCCACAGCGCGTTGACAGCGATGCCGGCGCTCTTCAGCTCCGCCGACAGGCCCAGCACGCAGATGCTCATGCCGAATTTGGCGAGCGAATACGCAGTCGAGTTCGCGAACCATTTCGGCTTCATGTCGAGCGGCGGCGACAGCATCAGGATATGCGGGTTCTCGGCCTTCTTGAGGTGTGGCACGCAATATTTCGACACCATGAAGGTGCCGCGGGTATTGATACCCATCATCAGGTCGAACCGCTTCATGTCGGTGGCTTGCGAGTTGGTCAGGCTGATCGCGCTTGCATTGTTGACACAGATGTCGATGCCACCGAATTCGGCCACCGTCTTGTTGATCGCGGCCGTCACCTGCGCCTCGTCGCGGATGTCGCAAACGAGCGGCACCGCGTTGCCGCCGGCGGCCCTGATCTCATCGGCCGCGGTGTAGATCGTGCCTTTCAGCTTCGGATGCGGCTCGGTGGTCTTGGCCGCGATCGCGACGTTAGCGCCATCGCGCGCGGCCCGCAACGCAATGGCGAGCCCAATGCCGCGGCTCGCACCTGTGATGAACAGCGTCTTGCCCTTGAGCGAGGTCATGGGAAGCCTCCCGTGCATGTAGTCGTAGGGTGGGCAGAGCGTAGCGTGCCCACCGTCGCAGGGGGAGTCACAGATGGTGGGCGCGGCGCTCGCGCGCCTTTGCCCACCCTACAATCCGAGGCTCACTGCACCGCCGCTTCCGCGCCGCGGGTGCGCGGATCGGGCGCGCCGAGCAATCCATTCGACGTTACCATGATCGAATTGGCGGAGGAGTAGCCCATCGATTGCACGATGGTGTGGCCCCTCGCTTTCAGCCCGTCCAGAACCTCGGGAGAAAAGCCGGGCTCGACCTTTACCTCGTCCGGCAGCCATTGATGATGCAGCCTCGGTGCTGCAACGGCGGCTGCGATGTCCATGTGATAGTCGAGCACGTTGACGATCACCTGCAGGACCGTTGAGATGATACGGCTGCCGCCGGGCGAGCCGGTCACCAGCACCACCTTGCCGTCTTTCTCGACGATGGTCGGCGACATCGAGGAGAGTGGCCGCTTGCCAGGGCCCGGGAGATTAGCCTCATAGCCGACCAGGCCGAAAGCATTCGAGGCGCCCACCGCGGCGGTGAAGTCGTCGAGCTCATTGTTGAGCAGCACGCCGGTTCCTTCCGCGACCAGGCCGAGGCCATAGGAGAAGTTCAGCGTGTAGGTGTTGGCGACGGCGTTGCCCTCGCTGTCGACGACGGAAAAATGCGTGGTGTTGCTGCCTTCGTGCGGCGGTTGCGCCGCTATCACCTGCTGCGCGGGCGTCGCGTGCTCCGGATCGATTCCGGCGCGCAGTTTTGCCGCATAGTCCTTCGCCAGCAGGAGATTGACCGGCGCCTTGACGAAGGCGGGATCGCCGAGATAACGCGCGCGATCGGCATAGGCGTGCTTCATCGCTTCGATGAGAAGATGCAGCGAGGCCGGTGATCCCTGCGCGAGGTCCGAAAGGTGGAAACCTTCGAGGATGTTGAGGCTCTCCAGCAGCACCGTGCCGCCCGAGGACGGCAGCGGCATCGAGATGATGTCATAACCGCGATAGGTGCCGTGCACGGGGGCGCGGATAACGGCGGAATAGGATTTCAGATCATTCGCGGTCATGATGCCGCCGGCATCGCGAATGGCCTGCGCGAGCTTTTCCGCAACCGGCCCCTCGTAGAACCCGCGCGGCCCCCGTTCGGCGATGGCGGTGAGCGTTGCCGCGAGGTCGGTCTGCACCAACCTGTCGCCTTCGTGCAGCGAGGTACCGTCGGGCCGTCCGAAGATTTTTGCCGAGGCCGGCCATTTTGCGAGCCGCCGATACCAATCGGGCAAGGTGTCGGCCATGTCGTCGGTGAGCACAAAGCCGTCGCGCGCGAGTGCGATTGATGGCTTGAGAAGCTGCGCCAGCGTGAACCTGCCGGAACCGTATTTCGCAAGCGCCAGCGCGAGCCCGGCCACCGTGCCTGGCACGCCGATGCCGAGCGCGGAGTCGCGCGACTTGGCTGTGTTGGGCTTGCCGTCGGGTCCGAGAAAGATGTCGCGTGTGGTCGCGGCGGGCGCGGTCTCGCGATAGTCGATCGCCACGTCCTGGTTGCGATCGGCCAGGTGGATCATCATGAAACCGCCGCCGCCGAGATTGCCGGCGCGCGGATAGGTCACCGCCATGGCAAAGCCGGTCGCGATCGCGGCGTCGATGGCGTTGCCGCCTTGCCTCAGAATGTCGGCGCCGATCCTTGCTGCGATCTTCTCCTGCGCCACCACCAGGCCGTGCTCGGCGTGGACCGCGCGAACGGTATCGAGCGCCGGCGGCACATAGGCGTGCCGGGCCAGTACGCTCGCGGGAAGCACAAATGAGACTGCGAGGGCCGCCAGCAGCAGGCGACGGCTACACCGGAGAGGCCACATCCATGAGCACCGCGGGTTCGGACGATTTCCGCGATGCTACATTGTGCGGGCATGAAATGCCAAAGCGCCCCGGCCTGATCTCAAATGAGATTTTTGATGGCGATGCCCGTTTCGGCGTCATGCGATGAGATGACGTCGCTCATACCGATCAGTCCGTAAGGCGTGATGAGACTGGGTGCGACCGAACCGGGTTAGTGCCGGAAATGCCTGGTGCCGGTGAGAACCATGGCAATGTCATGCTCGTCGGCGGCCTTGATCACCTCGTCGTCGCGGATCGAGCCGCCGGGCTGGATCACCGCAGTGGCGCCGGCCTCGATGCAGGCGAGCATGCCATCGGCAAACGGGAAGAAGGCGTCGGAAGCGACGACCGAGCCCTTGGTCAGTGGCTCGGCCAGCTTGAGCTCAGCCGCGGCATCCTGCGCCTTGCGCGCGGCGATGCGCGCGGAATCGACCCGGCTCATCTGACCGGCGCCGATACCGACCGTGGCGAGATCCTTGGCGTAGACGATGGTGTTCGACTTGACATGCTTGGCAACGCGGAAGGCGAACATCAGGTCGCGCATTTCCTTTTCCGTCGGCGCGCGCCTGGTCGCGACCTTCAGCACCATGTCGTCGACCACGGCATTGTCGCGGGTCTGGACCAGGAGGCCACCGGCGACGGTCTTGGCGGTCAGGCCCATGGCGCGCGGATCGGGCAAGGTTCCCGCGAGCAGGAGCCGCAGGTTCCTTCGCTTGGCGATGATCGCGATGGCCTCTTCCGTTGCATCCGGCGCGATGATGACTTCGGTCAATATCTCCGTGATCGCGCGCGCTGCATCGGCATCAAGGGTGCGGTTGACGGCGATGATGCCGCCATAGGGCGATTGGGTGTCGCATGCAAAGGCTCTGCGGTAAGCGGTGACGAGATCCGGGCCTTCCGCGACGCCGCATGGATTGGCGTGCTTGATGATCGCACACGCTGCCGTGCGTTTGGGGTCGAATTCGCCGATGCACTCGTAAGCCGCATCGGTATCGTTGATGTTGTTGTAGGACAATTCCTTGCCCTGAAGCTGGCGCACGGTGGACACGCCGGGGCGCTTATCGGGCAGGCGATAGAACGCGGCCTTCTGGTGCGGGTTCTCGCCGTAGCGCAGCGCCTGGATCAGCCGGCCGCCGAAGGCGCGGAAATCCGGCGCCTCGGTGTTGAGCTCGCCCGCAAACCAATTCGAGATCGCGGCATCATAGGCGGCGGTGCGCGCATAGGCCTTGGCGGCGAGGCGCCGGCGCAGCGTGAGCGTCGTTGCGCCCTGATGGGCGTTGAGCTCGTCGAGCACGGCCTGATAGTCGCTCGCCTCGACCACCACGGCGACGTCGTCGTGATTCTTCGCGGCGGCGCGGATCATCGCGGGACCACCGATGTCGATATTCTCGATGCATTCGGCGAAATCGGCGCCCTTCTCGACGGTCGCCTCGAAGGGATAGAGGTTGACGACGAGGAGATCGATCGGCGCGATGCCATGCGCCTTCATCGCCTGCGCATGCTCGGCATTGTCGCGGATCGCGAGCAGGCCGCCATGCACCTTGGGATGCAGCGTCTTGACGCGGCCATCCATCATCTCGGGAAAGCCGGTGAGCTCGGAGACATCGTGGACCTTCAAGCCCGCTTCGGCGATGGCTTTGGCGGTGCCGCCGGTCGAAACCAGCTCGATATTGTGGGCGGAAAGGGCGCGAGCGAAATCGATCAGGCCGGATTTGTCGGAAACGGACAAGAGAGCGCGGGTGACACGTCGGGGATGATCGGTCATGGGCAAGATCCTCTGTTTAAGGGGTGCCCAGGCGCGCGGCAGATGGTCCCGCGCTTCCCGATGGTGCTCCATCCAAAGTCGCCAGTCGCGCGAGCGAGGGGTGGTTAGCAGCTTTCGGCGACGTTCACAACGGCGACATCCGGCATCGCCGCCTTGCAGGACCGGCAAGCCGGGGCGGCTACAACGGCAGTTCCGGCTCGCGGCGCGCGTTGCGGCGGGCGTTGGTCTGGGACGGCGAGGTGGCCGAGCGCACAAAACTCCAGCGCACCGAGGAAGCGTGGCGGGCATCCTGCCGGATCACGATCTGGGCGGTGCGGCGCGGGCCGTCCGTGCCGGCCAGGAACACGCTGTCCTCGAGATCGACCTTGTCGTCGAGCGCTTCGAAGGTCCAGACGTCGCGGTTCGGCAGCACCAGCATGACGCCGCGGCCGTCGGAAAGCCGGTTCGCCTTCACTGACGGATGCAAATGAAACCTGAGCGCGTAGCTGGCGTCGCTGCCCCTGATGCGTCCGCCCGGAGCGGGCGAAACCGAATCCTCGCCGTCGAGCCGCGTGCCGTCGGGCGCGACCATCAGCACGCGGCGATGGATCACGCCGAAACGCGGGATGTAGCCGTCATGCGAGGTGGAAAGCAGCACGCCATCGGTGACCGCCTCGCGGAAATTCTCCACGACCGCCGGCCCGCTGACGATCGGCGCGCCATGCAAGACCTTCTTCATTGCCGACAGCTCGACGAACCGGCAGGAGGAGGTGTCGGCAAAGGTCAGCGTCGAATGCGCCACGGTGGAGCGCGCAAAGGGGCGCCAGTTGTCGCGGCCGGTCGAAGGCATGCCGCAATTGACCACGATGCGGCTCGCTCCCGACGACAGCTCGAAGGAGAGGCAGCCGGCATGGGCGTCGTGGCTCACATTCGGCGGCGGCGGGACGCCGGCGTCCACAATGACGGTCATCGCGCCGGCGTCGAGGCGCTGGAAGCCCGTATGCGGCATGCTCGCCATCGGCGTGCCGTGAGTGTCGTCGTAGGCGAGCAGCGTCGCGAGCAGATCGGACGGCGTGCCGCTCATGCCGTTGAACAGCGCAATCGTGCCGTCGCCGTGACGGAAGAAGCGCAGCATCGGCATCATGCGGTCGATGGCGTTGAGCAGCGCCGGCGGCGGGGCAATGTTGCGGGCGGCAAACGTCTGCCGCAGCGGCAGGAGATCGATCAGGAGATCGATCAGCGCGCCGGGATTGCGCGAGATGTGGCCGCCGTCGGGCAGGATCTGACGCTGCAATTCATCGGAGAGCCTGCGGCTCGCGCCACGGATATGCCGCGCCTGGTTGGCAAGGCAGAGCGAAGCGTAGCACAGCGCGATCAACACCTGCAGCCGCGGCACGCCATCCGGGACATCGAGCATGGTGTAGCGGAGATAGCGCATCTCGCGCGCCAGCCCGCGCAGGTAACGGCGGTAGAACTTGCTGTCGGTATCGCCGAGCACGAGCGGCGCTTGCGAGAGCAGCGAGATCACGCGCCGCGACAGCACGTCGGCGCGGCGGCCGATCGGGCGGTTGTTGTTCGGGTTGGAGATCCAGTCGTCGACCAGCGCGCGGGCGTTGGCGCGGGTCAGCGCGGTGTCGGCGGCGCGCAGATGACGCAGCCAGCCGAAGCCGAGCAGCGCCACTTCCCAATCCTCCGACGGCGGCTCCAGGTCGAAGATCGAGCGGCCATGGCAGGTCACGATTTTGCCGGCGAAGACGAACCGGCCGGCATAGATCTCGGCAGCGCGGGTGGCGTCCGCCGTGCGCAGGTCATGCGGAGCGATGATCAGCCGGTCGGTCCGCCCCGGCCATAACCGCGACAGCGCCACCGAGCCGCCGCTGGCGCGCGCCATCACGTTCCGTGCGAAACGGCCCATGACCAGGGTCGAAATGCGTCTGCGTTGAGCGGCTGTCACGCCTTGCCTTGAAGGGGGAGAGGATCGGAGCGAATCCTTTTAATCCGGAAACGCGAAACTGCACCATCTTGAATGCGCGCGAATCAACTCGGCGCGAACGAAAAAGCAAGTCAAAATCAGGCCTTAACCAACCTTGCGGCGTAAAATCCGTCAAGCCCGGCAAGACGCGGGTCAACATGCTTGATGTGGCAGGGCAGGGTGCGCAAATCACCGTCGGCGTTAAGGATTTCCGTTAACCCGGCAACCTCGCTCGACCCAATGGGGATGCGCGTGAGGGTCGAATCCGCCGCGAGCAGCGCGGCGATCTGCGCTTCGCCCTCTTCCGGCTCCAGCGAGCAGGTGCAGTAGACCAGCATTCCGCCCGGTTTCAGGAGCTGCGCGGCCTTTTGCAGCAGGCGCTTTTGCAAGGCGCTGAGCGCGGCGAGGTCGGCTTCCTGTCGCAGCCAGGCGACATCGGGATGACGGCGGATGGTGCCGGTCGCGGTGCAGGGCGCATCGACCAGGACGCCGTCGAAGCCTCCGTCCGGGCCCTGCCATTCGTTGGCGTCGGCGACGATCGCTTCCGCCGGAAGCGATAGCCGGGCGAGATTGTCCTTCAGCCGCGCGACGCGGGCCGGCGAACGGTCGATCGCGGTCACGCGCGCGCCGGCCTGCGCAAGCTGGGCAGTTTTGCCGCCGGGTGCGGCGCAGATGTCCAGAATGTGCTTGCCGTTGATGTCGCCGAATAGGCGCGCTGGTAATGCGGCGGCCGCATCCTGCACCCACCATTGCCCCTCGGAAAAGCCGGGCAGCATGGCCACCGATCCCTGCAGCACCGTGCGCACGGTCCCGGTGGGGAGGAGCTCGCCATGCAGCCGGCTCGCCCATTGCACGGCATCGGACTTCACCGTGAGATCAAGCGAAGGCTCGTGCAGGATAGCATGCGCCATCTCTCGCGCGCTCGCCTCGCCATAATGCGCGATCCATCGCCTGTTGAGCCAGGGCGGAATGTCGAGCGTCTCGGCCTTGACCTCGTCGATGATGCCGGCGCCCTCGCGCGCGCAACGACGCAGCACCGCGTTGACGAGGCCGGCATATTTCGCGGCACGCCGGTCCGATTGCACCAGCCGCACCGAGAGGTCCACCGCGGCGTGATCGGGCACGTCCATCCAGAGGATCTGCGCGGCGCCGATCAGGAGCGCGCTCTGCGCGCGCGGCGCATCGGTCGGGACGCCGCGGTCGAGCAGGCGCGACAGCACATGGCCGAGCGTGCCGAGCTTGCGCAGGATGGTCGACACCAGCCGGCGCATCAATGCGCGGTCGCGATCGGCCAGCGATTTCAGGCCGGGATGCGCGCCGGCGCCGTCGAGCTGATCGTAGAGCGTGCGGTGCTTGTGCAGCACGCCGTCGAGGATGTCGGCCGCG
>NZ_DATGFH010000078.1:0-3946 GCF_035309285.1 Bradyrhizobium sp.
CGCGGATTTCTTTCTCGATGGCATACAGGCGCGCAATGCGCTGCAGCGCCTCGGTGGCGATCGGTGCCGGGCCCGCGGCGGCGAGTTCATAGAAGCGGCGCCGGACGTGCGACCAGCAAAAGGCAAGTCGCACATCATTGCGTTCGGCCAGCGCCCGGTAGCCGCCATAGCCGTCGACCTGCAAGACGCCGCTGAAGCCGGCAAGATGCGTGATCGGCTGCTTGGCCGTGCGATCGGGCGCGTACACGTAGGCCACCCCCGGCGGGTCGGTGCTGCCCCACGGCCGATCATCGCGCGCGTACGCCCACAGCTGACCGATCTTGGTACGTCCACGCCCCGGATCGAGCACCGGCGCCGTGGTCTCGTCGGCAAAGAGCTTGGACGAGGCCTTCAAGGCCGCCAGCAGCCGCTCGTGAACCGGCTGCAGCACAAAGGCGGCACGGCCAACCCAGTCGGCCAGTGTCGAGCGATCGAGATTGATGCCCTGGCGGCCGTAAATCTGAGCCTGGCGCTAGGGCTACTCCTATGACCAAGGCGCAAGTTGAGGTGATCACGTCGGTGCAGCGGCGCCGGCACTGGTCGCGTGCGGAGAAGGAACGGATCGTAGCGGCGGCGATGGAGCCGGGCGCGGTTGCCTCTGAGGTGGCGCGGGTGGCTGGCATTCACACCAGCCAGTTATTCCGCTGGCGGCGGCAGCTCTGCGAGCCGGCGCACATCCCCGCAGTATTCAATCCGGTGACGGTTGCGGCAGAGACGGCAACTCCGTCATTGGCAGCGCCGCAGCGGACTGGACCATCCTCGGCCGAGGCTGCCGGCGTCATCGAGATTGAGTTTGCCGCTGGCGGGCGGATGCGGATTTCCGGGGCGGTCGCTGCATCGACGGTATCGGCGCTGATGAAGGCGCTGACGAAGGGCAAGCGGCGGCGATGATCCCGGCTCCGACCGGTGCCCGGGTCTGGCTGGCGGCGGGCCATACCGACATGCGCAAGGGCTTTGATGGGTTGGCGCTGCTGGTTCAGGAGACGCTCAAGCGCGATCCGCACGGCGGTCATCTATTCGTATTCCGCGGCCGGCGTGGTGGCCTGATCAAGGTGCTGTGGCATGATGGCCAGGGCATGTGCCTTTACGCCAAGCGGCTGGAGCGTGGGCGCTTCATTTGGCCTTCTCCAGCAGATGGCACGGTGACGATCACGCCGGCACAGCTTGGCTATTTGCTGGAAGGCATCGACTGGCGGATGCCGCAATATACCTGGCGTCCACAGGCAGCCGGTTGATCGCGGGCTTTTGAATCGACAGACGATTGCAAGCTGCGACACGCGCGCCATGTTGTGATTCTGTCATTGACGATGAGCCTCGATGATTCGCTTCCGACCGATCTTGAGAACGCGCACGCGCTTATCATCGCGCAGCGGGCGGCATTGAGCGAGGCGCAGCGCGAAGCCCAATACCGGGCGCTGTTGATCGAGAAGCTCAAATACACCATCAGGAAGCTGCGGCATGAGCGGTTCGGTCAATCCTCCGAGCGTGCCACTCTGCTCGATCAGCTCGAACTTCAGCTCGCCGAGTTGGAGGAGAATGCCGCAGAGGCCGAAGCAGCTGCCGAGAAGATTGCGGTACCGGCGTTCGAACGGCGCCGACCGGCGCGCCGCCCACTGCCCGCGCTTCTACCGCGCGAACGGATCGTCTATCCGGCGCCATCGGTCTGCCCGTGCTGCGGCGACAGCCGCTTGCGCAAGATCGGCGAGGATGTAACCGAGACGCTGGAGCTCGTTCCGCGCCAGTGGAAAGTGATCCAGCACGTGCGCGAGAAGTTCTCGTGCCGGGCCTGCGAGACGATCACGCAAGTGCCGGCGCCCTCGCATCCGATCGCGCGCGGACGGGCGGGTCCCAAACTCCTTGCCCATGTGCTGTTCGCCAAGTACGGCCTGCATCTGCCGCTCAACCGCCAGAGCGACGTGTACGCCCGTGAAGGCATTGGTCTCGACGTGTCGACGCTGGCCGACTGGGTTGGCGCGGCGGCGGCAACGCTGATGCCGCTCACCACGGCAATCCAGGCCCACGTCTTCGCGGCCGAGCGCATTCATGCCGACGATACGACCGTGCCGGTCCTGGCCAAGGACAAAACCCGTACCGGGCGGCTATGGACCTACGTGCGCGACGATCGACCATTCGGCGGACACGATCCGCCGGCTGCCGTGTTCTTCTATTCGCGCGATCGTGGCGGCGAGCATCCCGAGCGCCATTTGGCGAACTATGCCGGATTGATGCAGGCGGACGCCTATGCGGGATTCAACTACCTCTACGAGGCCGACCGCAAGCCCGGTGTGATCGTAGAGGCGGCGTGCTGGGCGCACGGGCGGCGCAAGTTCTTTGATCTGGCGCGGCTCAACAAGGCGCCGATCGCGGTCGCGGCGGTTGCGCGCATCGATGCCCTGTTTGCCATCGAGCGCGAGATCAACGGGCTTGCACCCGAGGGGCGCGTTGGCGCGCGCCAGGAGCGCAGCCAGCCGCTCGTCAGCGAGCTTAAAACCTGGTTGCGCGAGCAGCGTGCCAAAGTCTCAAAGCACAACGATATCGGCAAAGCGATCGATTACATCCTCAAGCGCTGGGATGCATTCACCCGCTTCCTCGACGACGGCCGGCTGTGCATGTCGAACAACGCCGCCGAGCGCGAGCTGCGCGCCGTCGCCGTCGGCCGCAGGAATTGGACCTTCGCCGGCTCCGACGAAGGCGGCCGACGGGCAGCCGCCATTTACACTCTGATCGCCACCGCCAAGCTCAACGACATTGATCCGCAAGCTTGGCTCGCCGACGTGCTCGCCCGCCTGCCGGATTATCCGAACCAGCGGATCGCGGAACTGTTGCCCTGGCAATGGTGTGGATCGCACCGGCTTGCCACCTGACCCGGCCGTCGCCGCGTGCCATGATGCTGCTGCGACTCGGAGGCCGCCATGCCCGCCCAGGCCCGTGCCCGCGCGATACCCGACAGCGCGATTCCGCTCGATCACGTCGATCTGGAGGCGCTCGACCGCTTCCTGATGTCGGAGCGATCGCCGCAGGACAGCATGATGCTGTCCGATCTCGATGGCTTCCTCACCGGGATCGCGGTTGGACCGGAACTGGTGCTGCCGAGCGAATGGCTGCCGGCAATCTGGGGCGGCGAAGCGCCCGAGTTCGCTGACGAAGCCGAAGCCAAGGCCGTCCTCGGCGCCATCATGGGCCGCTACAACGAGATTCTCCGCCAAGTCGCCGATGACGATCTGGATCCCGTATTCTGGGCCACCCGCGATGGCACGTTGATCGCGGCCGACTGGGCCGAAGGCTTCCTGCAGGCGATCATGCTGCGCGCCGATGCCTGGGAACGGCTGTTCAAGTCCAAGCGCGACAGCCAGCTGCTGGTGCCGATCCTGGCGTTGTGCGGTGATGAGAACGGCGAGTCGCTGCTTGGCATCTCGCCCGACGAAGAAGACCCCGCCATGGAAGAGGCGGCCGAGTTCATCCCAGCCTGCGTCGCCGCCATCGATGCCTACTGGCGCGCCAAACGACCGCGGCATCTCTCAATGCCGGTCGCCGCCGGCCCGCCCCGCCAATCCGCTCACACTTCAAGCGAAATCGGCCGCAACGGCCCATGCCCGTGCGGCTCCGGCAAAAAGTTCAAAAAATGCTGCGGTAAAGCCGCCTAAACCAGAAACACATTCACTGCGGCCTTCACCGGATGCATACGTTGCGCACCATAGGTGGCCGAATTCAAATTCAATCTGACTGGCGACCTGCCGCAAATCGTTAAACCGAGTGTGGACGATCTCATTCAGCCGCGCAGGATCGTACGTCAGATTATTTTCGGTCAGCACCTGCTCATATCGGGCCAGCAAGCGTGCAATGACTTCTTTGCGGTCAGCTGGCCGGATGTCGAAACAGACCGGCTGTAAACGAGAGGCGAGTGCGG
>NZ_DATGFH010000079.1:0-18415 GCF_035309285.1 Bradyrhizobium sp.
GCCTCAAACCGCCTTTCGCTATCCCCACCTTCCCTGAGATCCATCCGGCCCTCCGCCTGCCAAATTATGAATCTCTTCAATTACTTGATTCCTTGGCACCCGTGGACGCGACCGAATGACTCAGTAGGATTAGGCGCGGCCGCAATCCGCCGAACGTCGTTGAAATGTTGGGGGACTACGCTACGCTAATGCGCCCTACAGAGCCTTGAATCCAATGATCGAAGACGATCCGATCGACGAGATTTCAGAAATCGAAGCGCGGATCGAGGAGCTTGCCGAGATCGCCGAACGCTGCCGAAAGGTCGTTCTAGCTTCCAAGATTGCGATTGGCGGTGGTGTCGCATTGCTGTTCATCGCACTGCTCGGCCTGTTAGGGCCCAGTCCGGTCGCCGCGCTCGGATCGATTGCCCTGATGCTCGGCGGAATCGTATCGCTCGGATCGAATGTCAGCACGTTGCGAGTGACGGATGCCGCCATCAGAGCTGCCGAGGCGCGCCGTGCGGACCTGATCGGCGGGATCGACCTTCGCGTGGTGCGCGATGCGCCGGTGAAGCTGATGTGACAGCTGCCGAAGGTGGAAGCCATAACTCGCCGAGGATCGTTGAAATGTCGGCGGATTACACTACGTTGATCCGATGCCCGAGGCGCAAGCGCGAGAGCGCCCTTTGGCAAGAGCGGCCTCGGAGGTTCGCATGGACACCAAGAGAGCCTACAAGTCCTTTCGCTACAAGGCCAAGATCGATTGGGCGTCTGCGAGGCGGGGTACACTTTCAGCCGAGGGAAAATCGCACATCGTCGTTGGCAGCCCGCCGGAATTCAAAGGTCAGCCGGACGTCTGGGCACCCGAAGAACTCCTCGTGGGCTCGCTCAATACCTGCCTGATGTTGACGTTCCTTACGCTCGCCCAGGCGAAAAGCCTTGTTCCGGTGGCCTATGAAAGCGAGGCCGAAGGTCTGCTCGAAAACGTCGAAGGCAAGTACCGCATCACGGAAGTCGCCGTTCGACCCCGCGTAACCCTCGATAACACGGCCGAGATCGAGCGCGCCCGCGAGATCATGGAGGGCGTGGAGGCCCAGTGCTTCATATCGAATTCGATAAAATCGAAGGTCACGCTGACTGCTGAATTTGTCGTAGCTGCCCGCCCGAAGTGAGAACGTCCGTGGGGGTTGGTGCATCGTAACCCGCCTCCTGGTGCCGTTGAAATGTTGGCGGATTGCGCTACGCTGATCCGCCGTACGGAGTTGCGAACGAGAACAACACAGGGGAGTCGAAACCATGCCCCGCCATCCTGATTTCGTGCCTCAAGGCGTGATCCCCGCGGTGCTGCTGCCGTTCCACGCGGATTTCTCGATCGACGCGGTAAGCTTCCGCGCGCACTTGCGCGATGTCGCATCGGTGCAGGGGCTGTCGGCGATCACGGTCAATGCTCACTCCACCGAGGTCGCCTCCTGCACGCTCGATGAGCAGCGTCGCGTGATGGAGATCGCGGGCGACGAAGTCGGCGACAGATTGCCGATCATTCACGGCATCTGGGCGGACGGCAGCCTTGAGGCGGCGCGGATCGCGCGGCAGGCTGAGGCCGGAGGCGCTTCGGCGCTATTGGTGTTCCCGCCCGGTCCCTTCACGCTGGGACAATCGGCCGAGATGGCGCTGGCGCATTTCAAGACGATTGCGGACGCGACCGATCTGCCGCTGATCGTGTTTCAATATCCGCTGGCGACGGGGCAGGGCTATCCGGCGGCAACGCTGGAGCGGCTGTTCGACGAAGTGCCGACCATCCGCGCCATCAAGGACTGGACGCCACTGGTCCCGCAGCATGAGAGCCAGATTCGCGCGCTACAGGGGCGCAAGCGTCCGATCAACGTGCTCTCCACCAACAGCGCATGGCTTCTGAGCTCGCTGGTGCTCGGCTGCAATGGTCTCTTATCCGGCAGCGGCAGCGTCATCGCCGACCTGCAGGCAAAACTCTATCGCGCCGTGAAAGCCAACGATCTCGCGGAAGCCCGGCGCTTGAATGACCGGATTTATCCGCTCGCGCGCGTCTTCTACGCCGATCCCTTTGTCGACATGCACAACCGCATGAAGGAAGCCCTCGTGTTGCTCGGCAAGCTGCCGCGCGCGGTGGTGCGTCCGCCGCTGGTCAAGATCACGGAGACGGAGATCGCGCGAATCCGCGACGCGCTGACCGAGGCAGGGCTGCTCGGTGCCCGCGCGGCGCGCGACGCTGCATAACTAAAGCGCGATGAAGTTGGTTGAGTTGATGCCGCTGGTTCACCTCTCCCCTTGTGGGAGAGGTCGGATCGCATCGCAAGATGCGATCCGGGTGAGGGGTCTCTCTCCGCACATTAAATTGCCTATCGTGCCCGCGGATGCAACCCCTCATCCGGCGCGGACTAAAGTCCGCGCCACCTTCTCCCACAAGGGGAGAAGGAAGAACTCGCGGCGAGCCGCTTTAACCAAGGTGCATCACGCGGTAGCAATGCTGGATTGCGGTCAAGTGCCTCAGAGCTGCTTCTCGAAGAACAGGTCCGGATAGGGATCATTATTGAAGCGATCGATCTCTCTCCAGCCGGTGCTGCGATAGAGCTGGCCAGCTTCGCCCAAAGCGCTGTTGGTATCCAGGCGAAGGATCCTGATCGATAGAGCCCGCGCGGCGTCCTCGGCCCTCTCCATGAGCCGTCGTCCAACGCCGACACCGCGCGCCGAAGGCGCGACCCATAACCGCTTGATTTCTGCAAGCTCGTTGCCGCTTCCCTTCAGTCCGACGCAGCCCAGAGGCTGGCCGTCCGACATTGCAACGAAGAACGCCCCGCGTGGCGACATCATATCGGTGGCGTCGGGATCGCGCGACAGCGAGACCTCGAAGCCGCCTTTGAAGCGGCGCGCCAGCTCGCCATAGTATTCGCCGAGACAGTAGCGCGCCTCGTCTGCCCTCGGGTCCACTTCCTCGATGCTGATCCGGCTGCGTCCGAAAGCGGCCGCGATCATGTCCATCGCGGCCAGCAGCGCCTCCGGCTTGCTGTGCCGGGCGAGGAGGGCCTCGGCTTGCGCATTGGACATCGTCTCGTAGGCATTGAATTCGTGCCGGCCGGCCCGCGTGAGCTTTGCGATGCGGCGGCGCGCATCATCCCGATCCGGCATGGTGGTGATGAGGCCCTCATCCTCCAGGCTGCGCAGCAGGCGGCTCATCAGCCCCGAGTCGAGGCCGAGATAGTCGCGCAGGTCGGCGACATCGACCCGCCCGTGACCGATCGCATTGAGCACGCGAGCAGCCCCAAGCGGCCGCCCGCGTCCGAGAAATGAGGTGTCGAGCGCGCCGACCTCCGAAGTGACGGCGCGGTTGAACCGGCGAACGCGCGAGACGGGGTCAAGCATGATATCTGACTTTAGTCAGGTAATGGCGATTGTCAATCTCTGCGCCGTAGGGTGGGCAAAGGCGCGAACGCGCCGTGCCCACCATTTCTTGATCAAAGAGTTCCAAAAGAAGTGGTGGGCACGCTTCGCTTTGCCCACCCTACGCCGCTACGAAGCTGACCTACATCGGCCTCACCATCTTCCTGGGATCAACGAATTTGTCGAAATCCGCCTCGCTGACAAACCCAAGCTGCATTGAGGCCTCCTTCAGGGTCATATCGTTCTCCATGGCGTAGTGTGCGATCCTGGAAGCCTTGTCATAGCCGATCACGGGCGAGAGCGCGGTGACCAGCATCAGCGAGCGCTCCACATATTCGCTGATCTTCTTGAGGTTGGGCCTCGTGCCCTCGATCAGGAATTTCCGGAAATTCGTGCAGCCGTCGCTCATGATGGTGATCGAGTGGCTGATGTTGTAGATCATCAGCGGCTTGTAGACGTTCATCTCGAGATAGCCGCCGGCGCCGCCAAAGCCGACCGCGACGTCGTTGGCCATCACCTGCACCGCGATCATCGTCAGCGCCTCGCACTGGGTCGGATTGACCTTGCCCGGCATGATCGACGAACCCGGCTCGTTCTCCGGCAGATGCAGCTCGGCAAAGCCTGCGCGCGGGCCGCAGCCCATCAGACGGATGTCGTTGGCGATCTTGTAGAGCGACACGGCCAGCGTGCGCATCGTGCCGGACAATTGCACCAGCGCATCGTGTGCTCCCTGCACGGTGAACTTGTTGGGAGCGGTGGCGAAGGGCAGCCCCGTCAGCTCGGCGATCCTGGCGGCGGCGGCTTCGGCAAAGCCGGCGGGCGCATTGATGCCGGTGCCGACCGCGGTGCCGCCGAGCGCAAGCTGATAGACGCTCCTGAGCGCGTCTTCGAGCCGCTCCAGATCGTCCGACAACATGCCGGCATATCCGGACCATTCCTGGCCCAGCGTCAGCGGCGTCGCGTCCTGCATGTGGGTGCGCCCGATCTTGACGATGTCGCTCCATTCCGCTGCCTTCGCGTCGATCGCATCGCGCAGCGCGGTGACCGCCGGGATCAGCCGCGTCTTCACGTTCACGGCAGCGGCGATACACATGGCCGACGGAAAATTGTCGTTCGACGATTGCGCCATGTTGGCATGATCGTTGGGATGGACCGGGTTATGACTGCCGAGCGGCGTGCCGGCGAGCTGGCAGCCGCGGTTGGAGATCACCTCATTGACGTTCATGTTGAACTGCGTGCCGCTGCCCGTCATCCAGACGTGAAGCGGGAACATGTCGTGATGCTGGCCGGCGAGGATCTCGTCACAGGCCTGCACGATCAATTTATAGCGCTGCTCATCGAGCCGCTTGCCCTGGTGATTGACGATCGCGCAAGCCTTCTTCAGGATCGCATAGGCCGTGATCATCTCGCGCGGCATCAGATCCTTGCCGATGCTGAAATATTCGAGCGAGCGCTGCGTCTGCGCGCCCCAGAGCCTGTCGGAGGGGACTTCAATGGCGCCGAGGCCGTCGGTTTCTTTTCGCGTGTCGGGCATTGGTCCCTCCAGTAGCTTCAATGGCCAAGGCAAAACGGCGTGAGACGCGCGTTCTTCTTGTTGTCGCCAACAATCTATACCATCGTGCGAAGCCTCAATCGATCAACGAAATGGACCATGCGCCATGTCCACGCTGTTTGCCTTTCTCCATCATCTCTGTGCCTTCACGCTGGTCTCTGCCGTTGCGATCGAGTTCACGCTGATGCGGCAGGAGCTGACCGTCTCTTCAGCGCGCAGGCTGCAGGTCACCGATCTCGTGCTCGGCATCGCTGCCGGCCTGTTGCTGGTGATCGGGCTCCTGCGCGTGTTCTTCTTCGAGAAGGGCCCCGAATATTATTGGCACAGCCACGCGTTCCTGACGAAATTCTCGCTGTTCATCATCGTCGGGCTGCTCTCGATCATTCCGACCAGGGAATTCCTGTCGTGGCGTGATGCGATCAAGGCCGGGCAGGTGCCGGTCGTCGAAGCAGCCAGGCGCAAACGCGTCAGCATGATCCTTCACATCGAGCTTGCGGCGATCGCGGTCATCCTGCTCTGCGCCGCCATCATGGCGCGGGGAGGGTGGGTATAGGGCTGTAGAAGATGGCGGATTAGCGTTAGCGTAATCCGCCATCTTCGATGCCACACCTATCGGCGGGTTACGGCTTGCGCCTAACCCGCCTTACGAAATAAGCGGCACGAAATCGTATTCGCCCACGCCTTGCAGCACAAGGAAGGTGAGCGACGTCTTGCCGCCGTTGGTCACCAGGTGCGGCCGCTTGGGCCTGACGGCGTAGACCTCGCCGGGCTTGAGCTTCACTTCCTCCTTGGGATCCTGGAGGAAAAGCCGCATCTCACCTTCCAGCACGTAAAACGTGTCAGAGACGTTGGTGTGCGTATGCCACGGCACCTTCTGCGTTGGTGAGAGCTGTAGCTCGGTGATGCGAAAGCCGGGACGCGCGGCGTGCTGGGCGCGGCGCTCGACTTTGTAGAGGTGACTGGCGTCCTTGACTGGCTGCGCTTGGCTCATGACGGCCTCCCTTTTGATGATCTGCCTTGTCGCGCGTTGCAATGCTACCCTCTTCGCAGCCTCGACGAAACCGCCGGAGTGGACTTTGATGGGGAAGCGGATCAATCGTTGCATCGAATTGTTGGAGCAGGACCAGGCGATCTACTATGACGGTCCGCATAGCGGCCATGTTCTGACCCATGCGCAAGGTCGCACCGATGCTGCGACGTGGGCCGACTACATGAATGTCGGCATGGAGCATGGCGCTTTCGACATGGTGGGCCTCGCCGACTACATGCGCGGCATGGTCGACGCCGGACCGACGCGGTCGGGACACCGCACGCCGGCGGTGATCGTCGAGGCGCCGGTGAATGGGATCGACGCCGCGCATGTGCGTTATAACGCCTGGCAATTCCGCCAGATCCTTGGCCGCGGCGTGCATGGCATCCTCTTGTGTCAGGCGGAGACTGCGGATGCGGTGCGCGCTTTTGTGGAATCCTGCCGCTATCCGCACAACACGATCGGCGTCGATCCCGCAATCCCGTCGCCAATGGCACGCATGGAGGGAGCGACGCGTGCGGCGGATGGCGGGATCGACGCGGCCGGCCGCAAGCTCCTCGGGATCGGGACGCGGGGGCGTGGATCGGAAGCAACCGCCGCGCCGATCTGGGGCCTGTCGACCGAGGACTATATGGAGCGCTGCGATCCCTGGCCGCTCAATCCGAAGGGCGAATTGCTGCTCGGGGTGAAGCTCGAAAGCCCAGAAGGCGTCGCCAATTGCGAAGAGATCATCGCGGTGCCGGGCCTTGGATTTGCCGAGATCGGTCCGGGCGACCTCAGCCTCTCGCTCGGCTACCGCACGATTCCGCGTGAGCCGTTCCCGCCGGAAATGCAGAGGGCGCGCGATCGTATCCTCGCGGCCTGCCGAAAGCACGGCGTCGCTTTCCTGCAATCCTGCACTCCGGACAACATCACCGCACGGATTGATGAAGGCGTGCGCGTGGTCGCGGGCCACAGCGAGGCAGCCGCCATCAAGGGCCGTGCGCATCAGAAGCGGACGATGCCGGTATGATCTCTCGCCGCGGTGGTTGATGAACCCCTCTCCCCGCAAGAGCGGGGAGAGGGAAAGGACAGGCTACGCCGCCCTGTTTTGCTGCTTCATGAATTCCGTCGCGCGCCTCTTGAGTTCGTCTTGCGAGACGTCCTCGATGTGGGTGCCGATGTGCCAGCGGTTGCCGGCCGGATCCTTCACGCCGCCGCTGCGGTCGCCATAGAACATGTCCGCGGGCTCCATCTCGGAGGTGGCTCCGGCCTTGATCGCTTTCTGGTAAACCGCATCCACATTGGGCACGTAGACATACAGCGAGGCGGACGTCGGCGCTGCGCGCTCGGAGGCGTCGGCGATCATCACGACGGAATCGCCGATCTTGAATTCGCCATGCATGATCTTGCCGTCGGGCCGCATCATCGGCTCGAATACGGCCTGAGCTCCGAATGCGTCCTTCATGAAGCGGACGATCTTCTCCGCGCCATCAACGACCAGATAGGGGGTGACGCTATGGTACCCTTCGGGGATCGGCTTTGCTTTTGCTGCCATTGCTGTCTCCTTTGGATGTAAGGATGAACCAGCCCCGCCATGCCGTATTCTTGGTCCCGTTGTTTGTAGAAAGTGTGACACGGCTGGCGGCGGTCGCGTTCACGGACGCGCGATGATAGGTTCCGCACCCTCAGAACAGTAAGCAACCTGGGGAGGAACCCATGCCCGCCGCCTATTTCGTCGTACGCGCCACCGTGACTGATCCCGCCAAACGCAAGGCGTTCGACAAGTGGTACCAGACCGAACATCTGCCTGACGCCGCAAAATCCTTCGGTGTGAAGCGGGCATGGCGGTTCTGGAGCCTGAGCGATCCCTCGCTGCATCAGGCGACTTATGAATTCGCCGACGAAGCCTCGCTCGACCGCGCCATGAAGGGCGATGACATGAAGCGCCTTGTCGCCGACTTCAATCGCGACTGGCCTGACGTCACGCGCACGCGCGAGATCTTTGTGCTGGCCGAGGAGCTTGCCGCGTAGCTCGATCCTGCGCACGGCGAATCCGTCCGCCGACATTAAATCTCGGCAATCTGCGCCAGTTCACCTGCCATTCAGGCGGCGGCATTGAAACTGCCGCTCGCGATCTGGCGTTACGGGGACGAACTGTCCTGTCGCGCAAAACCGTAGATGAAAGGATCAGCCTATGAAATTTCTTGCTGCTTCTGCCGTTGCCTTCGGTCTTGGGCTTTTTGCCATGACGGGTTCGCAGGCCATGCCGCTTGCGCCGCTCGGTGCGACCGCGGCCAGCGATGGTATTATCCAGGTCTATGGCGGCTGCGGTTGGGGCGGCCACCGCGGTCCCTATGGCGGCTGCCGTCCGCTCTATAACTGCCCGCCCGGCTGGCACCCCGGCCCGTATGGACGCAAATGCTTCCGCAACTGGTAAGCTTTTCTTTTGAGGAGGGCCGCCAAAAACGGCCCTCGTTCATTTCCCCGAGGAAACCGAGCCTCAAGTTCGTCAAATTTCCGGCGTGCTTCGAGGAAAGCGAAGTGATCGGGCTTCGGAATGACTTCCGGACGCGCGTTCGGTATCAGCTCGGCCAGCGACTTGGCGAGCTCGGCGTTGTGGCCCATCTTCGGGCGCAACGCCTCCTGCGCGTGCGGCCGGCCTAATCGTCGCCGCTCGGAAACAGGGCGGCAAAGCGCTTCTCGCCGGTGCGGGTGAAATTCACCACGCGGCTGCCGGGCGTCGGATCGCGCGCGGCCCATTTGAGTTCGGCAAAGCGCGACATCATCGCTGCTCCCAGCGTGCCGGCGAGGTGGTGCCGCCGCTCACTCCAGTCGAGACAGGCCTTGCACACCGGGCGACGCGGATGCCTCAGCATGTCCGGCGCGATCTGCAAATTCCGCTCCAGGAATCTCGCGCCCTCCGGCGTGAGCTCGATGTCCTGCTTCCTCTGCCGCACCAGCTTCTGCGTCCTCATGCTGTCCAGCATCTGCACGCCGAGATCGCCGGCGAGATGATCGTAGCAGATGCGGGCGCGGCGCAGCGCCGGGTCCTTCGGTCCCGTGCGCACGCGCATGTGGCCGACGCGCGCAGCGAGCCCCTCCAGCATTTCCAGCACGCCCGCGACGTCCTCGCCGGTGAGGCGGTAGTAGCGGTGGCGGCCCTGCTTCTCCGGCTCGACCAGCCCGCCAGCTTCGAGCTTGGAGAGATGGGAGCTTGCGGTCTGCGGCGTGATGCCGGCTTCCTGCGCGAGCTCGCTTGCGGTCAGCGCGCGGCCGGTCATCAGCGCGGTCAGCATGTTGGCGCGGGCGGGGTCGCCGACCAGGGAAGCCACCATGGCAATGTCGGGTCCTGCTTTCATGCTTCGATGATAGCCGAAGCATCGCCGTAGTTCAAGGATTAGTATTCCTCTACGTCATTCCGGGGCGCCTCGAAGAGGCGAACCCGGAATCTCGAGCTTCCGGGTTCGATGTTTCGCATCGCCCCGGAATGACGTCGCTTGCATTAAAAAGGGGTTCCAAATGATCACCGTGTTCATCCGCTATCAGCTCGATCCGTTCAAGCGCGCGCAGTTCGAGGAATATTCGAAGAACTGGCTCAAGATCATTCCAAGATGCGGCGGCGACCTGATCGGCTACTGGATGCCGCATGAAGGCACCAACAACATCGCCTTCGCGCTGATCTCGTTCGAGAATCTGGCGGCCTATGAGGCCTATCGCGCGCGGCTGCGCGGTGACGCGGAGGGCATGGCGAATTTCCATTTCGCCGAGGAGAACAAGTTCATCCTCGCGGAGGAACGGACGTTCCTGCGCAAGGTTGTGGTGTAAACACAATTCCTGGCAACAGGTGGCAGCACTGGCGGCGTGCACACCGCCCCGCTATCTAAGCGTCGCACATCGCAAGACAGGAAAAAGGGGAGAGATCATGCCGGTCACGTCAGCGGACAAGCGCGCTACCTTCAAAAAGATGCACGAACGCGGCTGCTTCGTGCTGCCCAACCCTTATGATGTCGGCACCGCGAAAGCGCTGCAGCATCTCGGCTTCAAGGCGGTGGCTTCGACCAGCGCCGGTTTCGCCTGGACCATCGGCAAGGCGGACAACCATGTCACGGTCGACGATGTCTGCGATCATCTCACCGCGATCTGCGCTGCCGTCGATATTCCCGTCAACGCCGATTTCGAAGGCGGCTTTGCGGTCAAGCCGGAAGACGTCGCGGTGAACGTGGCGCGCGGCGTGAAGACCGGCGTTGCGGGGCTCTCGATCGAGGATTCCACCGGCGACAAGGACCGTCCGCTGTTCGATGCCGCACTCGCGGTCGAACGCATCAAGGCCGCGCGCGGCGCGATCGACGCCAATCACTCCGGCGTGCTGCTTACCGGCCGCTGCGAGGGCTTTCTCTGGGGCGTCACCGATCTGAAGCTCGTGACCGAGCGGCTGCAGGCCTATGCGGCCGCCGGCGCCGATTGCCTCTATGCGCCGGGCATCAAGACGAAAGAAGAGATCGCGGCGGTGGTGAAAGCCGTGCATCCGAAGCCCGTCAATCTCCTGATCGGCGCATCCGGACTGTCGGTGAAACAGGCTGAGGAGCTTGGCGTGCGCCGCATCAGCGTCGGCGGCTCGCTTGCGCGCAACGCCTGGGCCGGCTTCATGAAGGCGGCCAGGGAAATGGCGGAGCAGGGCAGCTTCACCGATCTCGCGCACGGCTATCCCGGTGGCGAGCTCAACAAGATGTTCCGGTAAGCTGCATCCACGCACAACGATGCGGCAGGCGCTTATGCCTGCCGCATCTGATCTCAATTCAATGCGGTTACTTGTTGTTCGGCTCGGCCGGCTTGTTGTTCGGCGCGGCTGGCGCGCTGCCCGTGGTCACACCGGGTGCGTTGTTCGCTTTGGGCGTCACGTCGCGCATGCCCGGAGGCGCGGCCGGCGGTGCGGTGTTCTGCGTCTGTGCGGTCCGCGCGGGCGGCGGGGTCTGCGCTTCCTTCACGCTGGTGTTGTTGAGCCCGTAGAACAGCGCGCCGAGCAACACCGCAATGCCGACAGCGAACAGCGCGATCTTGCTTGACGAAGTCGTGCCGTCCTGCAGCGCCGGATCCACCTGCGAACTGTCGTCGAAGCGGTTCTGGCGGCCGAAATTGTCGTCGCTCAGGCCGGAACGATACGGGTCATAGGGATCGGGGGGTATGCGTTCATTAGCCATGGCTCGGTTCCTCCTTTAGTCGTAAGACAACCGATGCCGCGCGTCTCAGTTCCGCGAAAACTCACCCCGCTCACCGGGGAACCTGTGTAAGTTCCAGCGGCGAATAGCGAATAGAATTCGATCCACTCGCTATTCGCCACTCCCCACTATTCGCCATTCGCCGTCTGCTTCCGCGCCTTCGCGACTTCTTCCGCCGTCACCAGCGGCGCAGCGTTGCCGAACGAATTGCGGATGTAGTTGGTGACGTCGGCGATTTGCTGGTCCGAGAGCTGCTTGGCGTAATCCGGCATCGAGCCGGTATTGGGTGCGCGCGGCGTGGTCACGGTGTGCGCGCCGTCAAGGATGACGCGCAGCGTCGAGGAGGGGTCGGCCGACTGCAACAGCGCATTGCCGTTGAGCGGCGGATAGACGCGCGGCGAGCTCGATCCATCCGCTTCGTGGCAGGCGATGCAGTTGTGGGCGTAGATCTCTTCCCCCGTCTTGAGCTCGGCTTCGGTCGGCGCCGGCCCTTCCACTTCTGGCGGTCCCGCGGACAGGCTCTTCAGGTAAACCGCGATCGCCTTCACATCGGCGTCGCTCATCTTCGAGGTTGAGTTGACGACGACCTCGGCCATCAGCCCGCCGGCATGGCTTTTGGCGTTGCGGCCGCTCTGCAGATATTCCACGAGGTCATCGACGCTCCAGGATTTCAGGCCGCTGCGCGCGGCGCCATCGAGCCGCGGCGCGAAGTAGCCGTCGACCCGGCCGCCGGACAGATGCTGACCGCGCTTGTCGGCGCCGAGGATGTTTTTCGGCGTGTGGCAGACGCCGCAATGGCCGACGCCTTCGACGAGATAGCGGCCCCTGTTCCAGTCCGTGCCCTTCGCCTGGTCGGGCTCAAGGATTCCCGGCCTGAAGAACAGGAAATCCCAGGCGCGCATCAGGACGCGGTGATTCAGCGGAAACGACAGCGCCGGCGGCGGCGCCTGGTTTGCGACCGGGGCGAGCGTGTCGAGAAAGGCGCGGATCGCGAAGATGTCGTCGCGCGTCAGTTTCGCAAAGTTCGGGTAGGGGAAGGCCGGATAGTAGCGCGAGCCGTTGGGCGCGACGCCAAAGCGCAGCGCGCGATAGAAATCCTGCTCGCTCCACGCCCCGATCCCGGTATCGCGGTCCGGGGTGATGTTGGGCGAATAGATCGCGCCGAAGGGCGTATCGATGCGCTTGCCGCCGGCAAAGGGTTTTGCGGGATCGGCGGTGTGGCAGCTCGCGCAATCACCGGCCACCACCAGCGCCTTGCCGCGCGCAATGGCTTCTTCGGACGGGTCGCTCGCCCGCGCGGTCGAAAGCGCGAATGCACTGCACAAAACGAGGCCGCAGAGAATCGCGCGCATGTGGAGATGGTGTCCTTGCCTGTCGTCTCGACCTATAGCGGAAAAGCTTGGGACAAAGGAGGCGTCACGCCGTTTCGCGGGCCGCGCCCCGAACGACATAAACTGAAAAACGCCGCAGCTATTCCGGCCACGAAGTTGCGATTTTCGAGCGAGGCGCATTTCGCGCGATATTTGTGATGCGCCGATCAGAAAAAGCGACATAAAGTGGAGTGGCGGAGCGCGTTTTGCGTCACTAGCTAAGCGAAAAAGTGCCGGGGCAGCCAAGGACTTAAGAGGGCTAAATGGGAATCAACCAGGGTCCGATCAGTCTCGATCAAAAGTATACGCAGTCAACCGGCCACGTGTTCCTGACCGGCATTCAGGCCCTGGTTCGCCTACCCATGGCGCAGATCAGGCGCGACCGCGCCGCAGGCCTCAATACCGCGGGCTTCATTTCCGGCTACCGCGGCTCGCCGCTCGGCGGCTACGACCAGCAGCTTTTCGCCGCCCGCAAGCATCTCGAGCAATACAACATCAAATTCCAGCCCGGCGTGAACGAGGACCTCGCGGCGACCGCGATCTGGGGCTCGCAGCAGCTCAACCTCTCGCCCGGCTCCAACTACGACGGCGTGGTCGGCATCTGGTACGGCAAGGGCCCCGGCGTCGACCGCTGCGGCGACGTATTCCGCCATGGCAACGCCGCGGGCTCCGCCAAGAACGGCGGTGTGCTGTGCCTTGCCGGCGACGACCACGGCGCAAAGTCCTCGACCGTGCCGCATCAGTCGGACCACGCCTTCATCTCGGCGCTGATGCCCTATCTCTATCCTTCGTCGATCCACGAGATGATCGAGATGGGCCTGCTCGGCATTGCGATGTCGCGCTACAGCGGCTGCTGGGTCGGCATGAAGGTGATCACGGAGACGGTTGAGACCACCGCCGAGATCGATCTCACCGACGAGATGACGCCGTTCGTCATCCCGACCGATTTCGAGATGCCGAAGGGCGGCCTCAACCTCCGCTGGCCCGACGACCGGTTCGACCAGGACCGGCGGCTGCAGGATTACAAGGGCTATGCCGCGATCGCCTTTGCCCGCGCCAACAAGGTCAACCGCATCACGATGGATTCGCCGAACGCCCGCTACGGCATCATGGCGTCCGGCAAGAGCTACGAGGATATCCGCCAGGCGCTGCGCGAGCTCGGCATCACGCCGGAGATCGCTGCCCAAATCGGCATCCGGCTCTACAAGATCGGCATGCCCTGGCCGCTCGAGCCGGAAGGCGTGCGCAACTTCGCCGTCGGCCTCGAGGAGATCTTCATCGTCGAGGAGCGCCGCGAGATCGTCGAGAACCAGGTCAAGCAGGAGCTCTTCAACTGGCGTGACGACGTCCGCCCGCGCATTGTCGGCAAGATGGATGACCACGACAAGCGCTTTTTGACCTTTGCCGCCGAGCTTAGCGTGGCATCCCTTGCCAGCTCGCTGACCGAACGCCTGCTTCGACTCGATCTCAATCCCGAAATCAAGAGCATGCTCCGCGCCAGGGCCGACTGGTTCAACGGCCGCGAGGCGACGCAGATGCAGGCGACAGCGCCTGTGACCCGCACGCCCTATTTCTGCTCGGGCTGCCCGCACAACACCTCGACCAAGGTGCCGGAAGGCAGCCGCGCCTTTGCCGGCATCGGCTGCCACTTCATGGCGCTGTGGATGGACCGCTCCACCGAGACCTTTACGCACATGGGCGGCGAGGGCGTGCCTTGGGTCGGCGTCGCACCCTTCACCAAGGAGCAGCACGTTTTCGCCAATCTTGGCGACGGCACCTATTTCCATTCCGGCAGCCTGGCGATCCGGCAGGCGATCGCCTCGGGCGCCAACATCACCTACAAGCTCCTTTACAACGACGCGACCGCCATGACCGGCGGCCAGCATGTCGACGGCGAATTGTCGCCACAGCAGATCACCTTCCAGCTTCACGCCGAAGGCATCCGCAACATTTATCTGGTCTCGGAAAACCCGCATCTCTATCCGCCATCCGACATCGCGCCTGGCGTCATCACCCGCCATCGCGACGAGCTCGACGCCGTGATGAAGGAATGCCGCGAGATCAAGGGCACCTCGGCCATCGTCTTCGTGCAGACCTGCGCCGCCGAAAAGCGCCGCCGCCGGAAGCGTGGGCTGATGGAAGACCCGGCGCGCCGCGTCATGATCAATCCGGCTGTCTGCGAAGGCTGCGGCGACTGCTCTGTGCAGTCGAACTGCATCTCGGTCGAGCCGCTGGAGACCGAGATGGGGCGCAAGCGCACCATCAATCAGTCCGCCTGCAACAAGGACTATTCCTGCCTGAAAGGCTTTTGCCCGTCCTTCGTCACCATCGACGGCGGCAAGCCGCGCCGCCGCGCGCCGGCCGAGCTTGGCGATATCGGCGCGCTGCCGGAGCCGGCCTCGCGTCCGCCGCTGGAGCGGCCCTATAACATCGCGATCGCAGGCGTCGGCGGCACCGGCGTGCTCACCATCGGCGCGCTGCTCGGCATGGCCGCCCATATCGAGGGCAAGGCCAGCATGATCCTCGACATGTCGGGGCTCGCGCAGAAGGGCGGGGCGGTGCTGAGCCACGTCCGCCTGTCCGAGCACACCGCCGATGTCACCTGCTCGCGCATTGTCACCGGCACCGCCGATCTCGTGATGGCGGCGGACGAGGTCGTTGCGGCATCCAAGGACATGACGACACTGTGCGAGTCGAGCCGCACGGTCGGTGTCATCAACAGCCATTTGATTCCGACCGCGGATTTCATCCTGAACCGCGACTTCAATTTCCAGAGCCGCAAGGTGGGCAGCGTGCTCGAAAACTCGCTGCGCAAGGACACCGCCTTTGTCGACTTCACCAGGCCGGCCGAAGTGCTGCTCGGCGATTCCATCGCCACCAACATCATGATGATGGGCTATGCCTATCAGAAGGGCCTGTTGCCGCTGTCGGCGGAAGCGATCGAGAAGGCGATCGAGGTCAACGGCGTCTCGATCAAGATGAATACGCAGGCCTTCCGGCTCGGCCGGCTCGCGGCCGCGGACCCTGCGCGGCTGGAAGCGATGATGGAGGGCCAGGACGAGGCGCATGCGCCGAAGTCGCTGGAGTCCATGTCGCTGGACGAGATCATCGCGCATCGAATGAAACATCTGACCGACTATCAGAGCAAGCGGCTCGCTACGCGTTACCGCAAGCTGGTGGACCAGGTCCGCGACGCTGCACTCCAGGGCGGCTATGCCGAGGCGCTGCCGCGTGCGGTTGCGATCAACTACGCCAAGCTGCTCGCCTACAAGGACGAATACGAAGTGGCGCGGCTGTTCACCGACGGCAAGTTCGAGCAGCAGCTTCGCGACCAGTTCGAGGGCGAATTCAAGTTCAGCTTCAATCTCGCGCCGCCGATCCTCGGCGGGGCCAAGGATGCGCTCGGTCGGCCCAAGAAGCGCGCTTTCGGTCCCTGGATGCTGCCGGTGTTCCGCACCATGGCGAAGTTCCGCTTCCTGCGCGGCACGGCGCTCGACATCTTTGCCCGCAGCCCCGACCGCAAGCTCGAGCGCGAGCTGATCGCCTCTTACGAAAAGGACGTCGCGACCGTGCTCGGCTCGCTGTCGGCGGTCACCTCAGACATCGCACTGGAGCTGTTGTCGCTGCCCGACCGCGTCCGCGGCTACGGCCCGGTGAAGGAGAAGGCCGCCGCGGAAGCCGCCAAGCGCCACGCGCAACTCCTCGCCGATCTCGCCAACCCGCCACCCGCGCCACGGCAGATGGCGGCGGAGTGACGTCGCGACCATTTTGCCCGACGGGCCATTCGCGCATAACCGTCATGTGCAAATTGCCCGTCGTGTTACTTTGTCGCACCGCTTCTGTATTGCAGAAATCGTCAAATCAGAAATACAGTCCGCGCCATCCCGCCTCGACACGAGGGACGTTCGGCCAATCGTCACGACACGTGAGGCGGGGATGCGATGGACGCTATCGCCGCGCAAGGACGAAGCGCGTTCGGTACGTTCGACGAAGCCGTGTGGTCCCGACACCCCGATGCTGGTGTCAAGTTTCGCTGGGCGCGAGTTCAGCGAGGCGACGGTGACTAAAAACGCCCGGTACGCCGAGGAGAGCACGGAATAAGTCGTCAAACATCGCGCGGGGAATGCCGGACGTGTTCGGTTGTACCTGTGATCAACTCGTGTGCGTTCTTGCGCACTTCGCTGCACACGAGACCGCGGGTGCAACGGCGCCCGGCATTCCCTGCGCCCTCCGGATCTCCGAGGGACGATGATGATGGAAAACCCGGACGCATCAGCGGAGCGGGAATGTGTAGTCGTGTCCTCCGCTTTCGTAGGGTGGGCAAAGGCGCGCCAGCGCCGTGCCCACCAGCGGTGCTGATGGGTGAGTAAAGTGGTGGGCTCGCTTCGCTCAGCCCACCCTACGGCGCCCGAGCCTGCGGCAGCACCTCAGCGCAAGTCCCGCATGTCCGCCATCTCACGCTGCGGAATATTTCACCGCTTGCCAAGGCCCGCTCGACAGGCCAAGAAATTAACCGGAAAGTCGAAGAAAAAACGTCAGCGGAGAACCAGTTGACCATCAAGGGCAGGGCCTACATTGCCGGGATTTACGAGCACCCGACCCGGCACGCACCCGATAAATCCACCTCACAATTGCACGCCGAGGTCGCCAAGGGGGCGATCGAGGATGCCGGCCTCTCCAAGGCCGACATCGACGGCTATTTCTGTGCCGGCGACGCGCCCGGCGGCGTGATGAATATGGCCGACTATCTCGGCCTCGACATGAGGAAGCTCCGCCACATCGATTCCACCGATACTGGCGGCTGCTCCTATTTGATCCATCTCGGTCATGCGGCCGAAGCCATCGCTGCCGGCAAATGCTCGATCGCACTGGTGACGCTCGCGGGCAAGCCGCGCACCGGCCCGATGCCGCCCCGCGCGGCCGGCGCCGAGGCCGATTTCGAGACCGCCTACGGCCAGACCACCCACAATGTCTACGGCATGTGTGCCATGCGCCACATGCACGACTACGGCACCACCTCGGAGCAGCTCGCCTGGGTCAAGGTCGCGGCCTCGCACCACGCCCAATACAACCCGCATGCGATGCTCAAGGACGTCGTAACCGTCGAGGACGTCCTGAACTCGCCCTTGATTGCAGATCCCCTGCACCGGATGGATTGCTGCGTCGTCACTGACGGCGGCGGCGCCATGATCGTGACCACGCCGGAGATCGCGAAAAGCCTGAAGAAGCCGCTGGTCAGGCTGATCGGCCATGGCGAAGCCACCAAGGGGCCCCGCGGCGGCAAGGACCTCGACCTCACTTATTCGGCCGGCGTCTGGTCCGGCCCGCGCGCCTTCGAGGAAGCGGGCGTTACGCCAAAGGACATCAAGTACGCCTCGATCTACGACAGCTTCACCATCACCGTGTTGATGCAGCTCGAGGACCTCGGCTTCTGCAAGAAGGGCGAGGGCGGCAAGTTCGTGGCCGACGGCAACCTGATCTCCGGTGTCGGCAAGCTGCCGTTCAACACCGATGGCGGCGGGCTCTGCAGCAACCATCCGGTCAACCGCGGCGGCATGACCAAGATTCTTGAGGCCGTGCGGCAACTGCGCGGCGAAGCGCACCCGAAGGTGCAGGTGCAGAACTGCGATCTTGCGATTGCACATGGCACCGGCGGGCTGTTGGGCAATCGGCACGCCGCCTCAACCTGCATTCTGGAGCGCGTGTGATGGCAGAGACAAAGAAATATCCGGCGCCGGTGTCCAATCCGGAAACCGCGCCGTTCTGGGAAGCGGCCAAGGCCGGCAAGTTCATGATCAAGCGCTGCACCGCCTGCGGCGAGCCGCACTATTTCCCGCGCGCGATCTGCCCGTTCTGCTTCTCCGACAAGACG
>NZ_DATGFH010000080.1:0-99914 GCF_035309285.1 Bradyrhizobium sp.
TCGATCCCGTCATCTCTTTGCTTCCAGTCCAACGCCAAAAGCCCGGACGTGCCGGGCGCGGTGGATATAGCGACGGCGAGAGCGAATGTCAGCCCTTCTGGTCCCAATTATCAAAAGCCTTGTCATTGCCGGGCTTGACCCGGCAATCCATCCTCTTTTGAAGATGGATGCGCGGGCCTTCGCCGCGCCGAAGGGGCTTCGGCCCCGCAGGCGGGTCAGGTCCGCGCATGACGATTTCAATGGGACGTGAGCTTGATGCGCCCTGCTCTGCTCAATCCGCTGTTTGCGCCGGTCACGAGCCTGCCGGGCGTCGGGCCCAAGCAGGACAAGCTCTTGCGCTATCTGCTCGGCCGCGATGAGACGCCGCGGCTGGTTGACCTGCTCATGCATCTGCCAAGCCAGGTGATCGATCGCCGCGCGCGGCCAAAAATCCGCGATGCGTCGCCTGGGACCGTGGTGACGTTGGAAGTGACGATCGACCGCCATCGGCCGCCGCCGCCCCGCAACCGCCGCGCGCCCTATCTGGTCTATGCCAGCGACGACACCGGCGATGTTGTGCTGACCTATTTCCGTGCCCAGCCGGGCTACGTCGAAAAGCTGCTGCCCGTCGGCGCCAAGCGCTTCGTCTCCGGCACCTTGCAGATGTATGACGGCATGGCGCAGATCGTCCATCCCGACCGCGTGGTGGACGAAGCGGCGTTCTCCAAGCTTTCCAGGATCGACCCCGTCTATCCCCTGACCGAGGGGCTCGCGCTCGGCTCCCTGAAGCGCGCAGTCGCGCTGGCGCTGGCGAAATTGCCGGAGCTGCCGGAATGGATCAGCCCCGAGGTGACCCGCCGCTGCCATTTCCCGCCAATCCGCGAAGCGTTTTCGCGGGTGCATCAGCCGGTCGAGCTGACCGACATCCTGCCCGATGGTCCCTTCTGGTCGCGGCTTGCTTTCGACGAGTTGCTCGCCGGCCAGTTGGCGCTGGCGCTGATCCGCGCACAGCTCCGCCGGCCTGCCGGCGACCGCCATGCCGGCGACGGCAGTCTGCGCAAGAAGATCATCGATGCGCTGCCCTACGCGCTGACCGCCTCGCAGCGGCAGGCCGCAGCCGCGATCGCGGATGATCTGAAACAACCGGTGCGTATGCTCCGCCTCCTGCAAGGCGATGTCGGCTCGGGCAAGACCGTGGTGGCACTGCTTGCGGCTGCGGCAGTCACCGAGGCCGGCAAGCAGGCCGCGCTGATGGCGCCGACGGAAATCCTGGCGCGCCAGCACGTCAAGACCATCGCCCCGCTGGCCGAGCGCGCCGGCATGAGGGTCGCTATCCTCACCGGCCGCGAGAAAGGCAGGGAGCGGCGCGAGCTCTTGGCCGAGCTCGAAGCCGGCAAGATTGATCTTGTGGTGGGCACCCATGCGCTGATCCAGGACGACGTCCTCTTCAAGGCGCTGGCGCTGGCTGTGGTCGACGAGCAGCACCGCTTTGGCGTCCGCGAGCGGCTGGCGCTGACCGCCAAGGGCGAAGCGGTCGACGTCCTGGTGCTGAGTGCAACCCCGATTCCGCGCACGCTGGTCCTGACCTATTTCGGCGACATGGACGTCTCGGAGCTGCGCGAGAAGCCGGCGGGCCGCCAGCCGATCGATACGCGTGCAGTCCCGGATAGCCGGCTGGAAGAGGTGATGGACGCCGTCGGCCGCGCGCTGTCGTCGGGCAAGCTCGTCTACTGGATCTGTCCGCTGGTCGAGGAAAGCGAGGCCGAGGGCACCGATCACCTCACCAATGCTACCAAGCGCTTCGAGAGCCTGCAGAAGCGCTTTGGCCGCAAGGTCGGCCTCGTCCATGGCCAGATGAAGGGCGCCGAGAAAGACGAAGTCATGGCAAGATTCGCCGCGCACGACATCCAGCTTCTGGTCGCCACCACGGTGGTCGAGGTCGGCGTCGATGTGCCGGCCGCGACCATCATGGTGATTGAGAATGCCGAGCGCTTCGGGCTCGCTCAGCTTCACCAACTGCGCGGCCGCATCGGCCGCGGCGCGGAATCCTCGACCTGCCTTTTGCTCTACCACGAGCCGCTCGGCGAGATGTCGAAGGCGCGACTCAAGGTGATCCGCGAAACCACCGACGGTTTCCGGATCGCCGAGGAGGATCTGAAGCTCCGCGGCGAAGGTGACGTGCTCGGCGTCCGCCAGAGCGGCCTGCCCGGCTACCGCATCGCCCGATCGGACGTGCATGGCCAGCTCATCGCGCAGGCGCGCGACGAGGCGCTGCGCATCATGAAGGACAACCCAAGACTGAAAGGAGCGCGCGGCGAAGCGCTGCGCTGCCTGCTCTATCTGTTCGAACGTGACGAAGCGATCCCTCTCATCGGCGCTGGCTGAAAGGAAAGCTATCGTGCCCAAGGATGACCGCCGATTTCCCGCGCTCGTCCCACAGAAGTGCGCCCGCCTCGCAAGGGGAGCCGGTCGTCTCACGGTTGCGCGAGGCCTTCACATCGCGACATAGTTTTGCGGCATTGCGGGCCCATGCTGGCCCAAATGAAGCAGTCCCTTTTATTGATTCGAAGCCTTGCCGCATCTGTCGTCGTCGCGGTTGCGATTTGGGCCTTACTCGGCGCGCCGCCGCATCAGAACAGCATGGCCTCGTTCATCGTCGCCTGGCGCCACTGAATTTTTGTGCGCGTCCCCAGGAGCTGTCACCTGTTCACGTGCGTTCGCTGCTGGCTTGACCGCGCTGCTTCGGCGGCGCCAAACCCTCCGAGGGATCGGAATCGAGCGCCTGCTCGGCCTGCAGATCATAATCGGCGCCGATGGCTTCGAGCCGTTCGACGATCGCCGGGTCGGTCATGTTACGGGCGATACGGCGCGACATCTGCGCCAGGTTTCTGAAATAGTCTTTGCTGGGCATGTTCCTGCTTTCCCCGCCCCGGCTGTGACGGCATTGTGTCGTGCCCATGAAATCATCGGGGCTGCACTGCCACCGAACGTCACACAGCGGATTTCGTTCCCAGGGCCGTGAAAGATTTTTGCGTGCGAGGCCCGCGCAGGGGAATTTTCAACCTCAAGGTGTCGTGTCGGCCTGTACCTCTATTATCGTCGAGCGCATTCAAGCGAGCGGCTGGTCGTCCTCGGTCGGCATCGGCCGTTCCGGCGAGCAGAGATCGCCACCGCCGTACTCGTCCTCCGGAAGCCGCTGGGAACCGCGCCGCTCCGCATTCTGGCGGACCTGTTCCCAGGCGTGATTCATTGCGAGATTCAGAAGATGGTCGACCGCCAGCAAAGCGCGCGTTGCCACTGAAGACGCGAAAATCATCGCCGTGCTCCCACCGCCTTGTGGACGGCGCGTTTTGATCAATGGCTGGCATCCGGTCTGTGCCGCCGGTCACAGTGGCGGCACGCCGGTCATTTCGCCGCAAAGCTTGTAGTTTGCACGCTCGAGCCCAGGCACCGCCGTGCGGTCTCGATCTGGGCATCGGTGGCGCCGTGACTGCGCGCCCACCCCTCGGCGGCGGCTTCCGAATATTTGGCGACGTAATATCGCACCAATGTGCACGACAGGCGCCGCAGCACGGTTGGCTTTTCACTGGCGAGGGCGCCCTGCCCCCAGATCGTCAACACCGCCGCAAGGGCGACCGCGTGTCTCACCATGCTGTTCCCCCGTCGTTGGAACTTGGTGGCAAACTCGGTAGGTGCCGTTTGGTTCCGGCTCGGGTTTCACTCCGGCGGATTTCCATCTCGGGAATGTCGAAACTCGCCATTGCGAGGAGCGACCACGTGTCCGCCGTAGCTCAGAGAGCGAAGTCGGAAGCAATCCGGAATTGTGCCTTGGAAACAATCTGGATTGATTCGCGGCGCCTGTCATCGGCCGCGCTTCGCGCGGACCCGTTGGCTCGCAATGACGAAGCTCTTTGACATGTGAACGAGACCGCCAGAGCCGCACGCCCTACCTGCCTCGGCCGCGCGCGCAATGCCACAAACGAAAAAGCGCGGGCGTGACACCCGCGCTTCCGCTTTTTTCAATCAAACAGGCTTGCGCTCAGTAGCCGCAAACCGGGCAGCGCGGCGCGACCGGTGCATAGTAGCCAGGCGACACCATCTCGACGCGCTCGCGCGTCGCATATTGCGGCGGGATCTGCTCATAGGCGACACCGGGAGGCGCGACCATCACGGTCTGCGGCACCATCACGGTCCGGTATTGCGCGGGTGTGCGATGCGCGACCACCGCGCCCGGCGACACCATCACGGTCTGCTGCACCGTGCGGTATTGCGGAGGCACATATTGCTGCTGATAACAGGTGCCGCAGGGCGGCGGCGTGTAGCAGCAGGCCGAGGCGGCTGTCGGCACGATGGAAGAAGCGAGGATCGCAGCAAAGGACGCGGCAATAACGCGGGACATTGATGACACCTGAATTGTTGGAGCGTTTCGTATGCTCGGAAGTGAAAGCCGATGTAACGGCAGAGTCCGCAAATTTGCGTTGAGAAAAGTCCTTAACGGAACGTGACGCGAGCCACGGGCTGTATGTGGCAATCTGAAGCCGCGACGATCGCACAACCGTGATCGCCCGGAGCTCCATTTTAACGAAGCGGAAACCTTTGAATCCTAACGTGCCCTCGGGGACATCTGCCCGAAGCTTGGATTTTCAGAATCTCTTAGCTTTTCGCCGGCTTAATGCCGCGTGGAGCGTATCTGGTCTCGAGTTCCTGAAGCGCAGCCCGGTTGGCCCGCCTCGAAATGGAAACTCTCGCGGCCGTCCCTGATCTCGTCCCGCGAGGCCAACCCGTGTCCGTCGAAAGATTTCTGCGGCAACGTGCCGTCAACATCGTCTGCGAAGGAAGCTACACGCTTCATCGATGGTACGACCCGAACGGAAAGCTCCGCACGCTCGCCTGCCGCACCACGCGGGTTTCGCCGTTTCGCATGATCGTCGACGTGCCCGTCACCGGCCGCGTCGGCGATCGCATCACCTCCTATTTCGGCGAGTTCGGCGAGTTCGAAGGCAACATCAGCGACACCCGGCAGGGCAGCATCCTGCTCGAGCTCGAGATGACTCCGGAAAAACGCGAATGGATGGCCGACAAGCTCACCTGGCTCGAGAAGAAGCTGAGGGACCCGGGCATAATGGATGCGCGGGAGGATAGCCGCTTCATCCCGCAGACCCCGCAGACCACGCTCACGCTTGCTGATGGCAGCGTTCACGGCTGCTTCATCATCGACTTCTCGTCGGGCGGCGTTGCAGTCGCTGCCGAGCTGCAGCCGCCGGTCGGCACGCCGCTCGCCATCGGATCCTGCGTCGGCCGCGTCGTCCGCATCTTCCAGACAGGATTCGCGGTCAGGTTCGTCGCCAAGCAGGACGCCGACGATCTTTCGCGCCTGATCATGCGCTACGACCAGATCTCTGGTGGGCCGACACCGATGGCGGCCGCATCATGAGCGATGGCGAAAAAGGCGAAAAGCGCCAGAGCCAGCGTGTGCGCTTCGAGCACAAACGGCCGGCGCAAATGATGGCCATCGACGGCACCTGGCAGCGCCCCTGCACCATCGACGACATCTCCGATGGCGGCGCCAAGCTGACCGTCGGTGATTCCATCCAGGGATTGCCGATCACGGAATTCTTCCTGGTATTGTCCCCGTTCGGCCTGGCTTACCGCCACTGCCGCCTGATCTGGGTCAACGGGGATCAGATCGGCGTAGCCTTCGCCAATCGCGGCCGTGGGCCGAAGAAGGCTGCACAAACGGCGTGAATGCAAAAGCGCGGGAACCGGCCCCGCGCTTTCTTCATCGATCCTCGATCAGCTCAGTAGCACCAGCGCGGATCGGCCGCCACGTACTGCCCGTCGGGATAGCGGTAGTAGCAATTGCCCTCGGCCATCCAGTAGCCAGGCCGCGAAGCCGCGGTAGCGCCTGCGATAGCACCGGTCGCGCCCCCCACGATCGCGCCAGCGGCGGCGCCGCTCGCCCTTCCGGTGAGGAGCCCGCCCAGCAAGCCCCCCACGATCGCACCGCCAACGGCGCTCGCACCGGGATCCGGCGGAGGCGGTGGGGGTGGCGGTGGGTACGCATCCGGCGGTGGCGGATAGGCGCCGGGCGGCGGCCCATAGGCCGCGACCGGCGGCCCGTAGACGACATCGTCGGCGTAATCCTCGGAGATATAGGTCGGCGGACCTTCCATGCGCTGCGGATACCAGTACCAGACGCCACCGACGTCCCACCACCAGCCGGCGCGGCCGTCATGGACCTCATGCCGCCAGCGTCCGCCTTCCCAGGCGAGACGGCCGCGATAGGGATGGCCGGCGAAATGGCGCATCGGCAGCGGACCGGCGGCGCGGACGACATGCGGGTTCGGACGACGCGCGACGTGCGCTTTCTTCGCAGCGGCTACCGGGCCGGGATTGCTGGAGGTTGCTGCCGGTGTCGGCGGACCGGCCTGCGCCGATGCTGGCTGGTTGGCCGCGGCCGGCGGTGCTGCCGGCGGCGGCGCGGTCGATGTCTGCGCTTGGGCCGACATGGCAACCACGGTGAACAGAGAGACCAGTGGAACGACGATCCTCGATCGGCTCATTCTGGAAAAACCCCTTCTGGCGTGCCACGAAGCCTCAACGCCGGGACGCTCTACCCCGATTGTTGCGCCAAAGGATGGCGCGGCCGCTATTGCTGACCGGCGCGTGGCGCCCTGTCTTCTTACAAATCCGTAAGATCGCGACAAATTTGCGTCAGCCGGGAGCCAACGCGAATCAGCCACCCACCATCGGCCCAGCCTTATCGTGAAGGCTCGATGACGTTGCAATTGGTCCGCCCTGACATCACGCAATCCTGCAGCTTGCTCGCAGCAGTGAGCTCGCGCGCCAGCCAGATTCCAGCTGCAACCAGCACGACGGCGATCACGAGGCCCGCGATTGCGCCGCGCCGGTTGTCACCTGGTTCCGGACTCCTGTCCTTCAAGGGGCTGGTCATCGCGCGGTCATATATCAGGCAGCAAACGTTATGCCGCTTCTACCATCACTGCGCGACTTGCGTCTCACACCTTCATCGCGGCGATTGGACGGCTGGCCGAACGATGAACCGTCGGCTCAACACGGCTGATCCGGCGGCAGGTGGTCATGATTCCCGCTGAGCGGTGGCACTCCCAGCCAGCGCCGAGGGTTGGATTGGCGACTGGGGTCGGATAGGCAAGCCCGATGGTGACGGCCACGGCCGCGCCCGACAGCGCCGCCGCGATGAGGATCAGGGCTTTCCGATTCCAAACAGAACCTGTCATTGCCGTTACTCCTCTTTTAGCGCGCGCGGACACTAGTCCTGTGCTCCGGATATGGTTGTGAGGGAGATCACATGCGACAAAATTGCGCGTGATCAGCGTTGAACCTCCCTGCCGCGCCAGGACACGAGGGTTTCCACGATTTCAAGGGTGGTAGACGGCGATAACGGGTGGCATCCGAGCGCGCGAGGCTGTACACGCTGGGCCCGACCGCGCAGGGCGCCATTTTCGGCCGTGGGCGCGACACCCAAACACCAGGACTTCAGGAAAGGCACAAGGCTCGTTCGATGAGTGGCTTCAGGGAACCCGGCTTCGCCGACCGGCAGAAAGCGGCAAAAGAGGCGAAGAAGAATCTGCTGGAAAAATTCCGCGCCCAGCCGGGACCGGACGATCCCACGGTGGCCGCACGCCGCGCCGAGCGCGAGGCGATTGCCGCCAGCCGCGAGAAGGCCCGGCTTGCGCGCGAGGCCGAGAAGGCGGAAGTCCAGCGCCGCGAGCAAGAGGCGGCCGCCGCCGAGGCGGCTCGCATCGCCCGCGAGAGGGAAGAAGAAGCGTCACGCCTGGCCGCGCTTGAAGCCGAGCAGAAGGCAAAGCGCGACGCCCGCTATGCCGCGCGCAAGGAACGCGGCAAGAAGCGGAAATGAGGAAGCAGCCGGGCGCGGCGCGTCCGCATGATCCCTCACGCCAGGTTTAATGCGCTCGCTTCGCGCCGGAATGACCGACCTCGGTCGGATCAATTCTTCTTCATCATGTGATCGTCTTTCTTCATGGAATCCTTGGACATCGAATCCTTGGACATCTTGTCCTTCGACATCGTGTCCTTCTTCATGCTGTCCTTGGACATCGTGTCCTTCTTCATGGCGTCGTCCTTCATCTTGTCCATGGCGGACGCAGCGGGAACGAGCGCCAGGCTGAACGACAGGGCAGCGGCCGAAATTCCGAGCGCGATGCGGGTGCGAATGGTCATGTTGGGTCATCCCTTCGAAGACTGGTTTTGAAAGCGACTGATGCCGCCTCAGCCTTCGACGAACCGCCGCCCGCCGTTGTTACGATCAGAATGAAAATTTTTACGACGACGGATTTTTGCTACCTTCGCCGAGGTTTTCCTCCGCAGCGCCGAATGCCGGCCGATAGGAGGCGAATAGCGAGTGGCGAATAGCGAATAGTTAAAGGGGTCTTCTATTCGGTACTCCCTATTCGCTATTCGCCTTTCTCTTCTTCGCATTCAGCGCATTCGCGACACGGCTCGCGGGCGTGCGGCCGATCAAAGCCGTGATCTCGTTGGTCGCGGTCAAGAGCTTGGACATGTCGACGCCGGTTTTGATGCCCATGCCCTCCAGCATGTAGACGACATCTTCAGTCGCGACATTGCCGGTCGCGCCGGGCGCGAACGGGCAGCCGCCGAGCCCGCCGGCCGCCGCGTCGATCACGCGGACGCCCTCCTCCATGCCGGCATAGAGGTTCGCGAGCGCCTGGCCATAGGTGTCGTGGAAATGCATGGCGAGGCTGGCCATGGGAATGTGTGCGCCGACCGCGCGCAGCATCTCCTTGGCCTTAGTCGGCGTACCGACTCCAATGGTGTCGCCGAGCGAGATTTCGTAGCAGCCAAGGTCCCACAGCGTTTTGGCGACATCGGCGACCGCCCTGGGCTTGACCGCGCCGTCGAAGGGGCAGCCGAGCACGGTTGAGATATAGCCGCGAACACGCACGCCATCCGCCCTGGCTCGGGCTACGACCGGCTTGAACCGTTCGATCGATTCCGCGATTCCGCAGTTGATGTTGGCCCGGCAAAAGCCTTCCGACGCCGCGGTGAACACCGAGACCACCTTGGCGCCGCAGGCGCGGGCTGTCTCATAACCCTTCTCGTTCGGCACCAGAACGTGGAATTCACCGGGCAAATGGCTGACGCCGCGCAACACCTCATCGGAGCCGACCATCTGCGGGATCGCCTTCGGCGACACGAAGGCGCCGACCTCGATCGTATGCAGACCTGCGTCGAGCAGCCTCTCGATGAACGCAATGCGACCCGCGACGCTGACAGGGGTTTTCTCGTTCTGCAGCCCGTCCCGGGCGCCCATCTCGATGATGCGTACGGTATCGTTCATATGACCGTCACGCCGCAGGCTCGACTTCAGCGAGCTCGGCGCCCTCCTGCACAATATCGCCGACCTTGCATTTGAGTCTCGTCAGGATCCCGGCAAACGGCGCGCGTAGCGTCTGCTCCATCTTCATGACCTCGAGGGTCAGGATCGGCGCGCCCTTTTCCAGTGTCGCCCCTTCTTGTGCGAGCAGCGCCACCACCGTGCCCGGCAAGGGCGCAACGATCTTGTCTTCGCCAGCCTGCTCTTCCGTCTCGCCGCCGAAGGGATCGACCCAATGCAGCTCGAATCGGCCATTGCGGGTCCGCACGTAGAGCTCGTGTCCTTCGAGGACGGCGACGGTGCGGGATTTCACGCCATCCAGCGTCACATCGTAGCGGCCGGCTTCCGACGACGTAGACGCGAATGCGACCTCGCGGTTGTCGATCGTCAGCATCGATGGTCCGCTGCCGTAGCGCAGGGTGGCCTTGCTCTCAGCGCCCTGCCCTGCGCGGAATGAAAACACCCGCTCGCGACGGCCGACCGGCATCCAGCCGAAGGCATGCCATGGCGAAGGCGCCTCCCGCCGCGCGGCCTTCGCTTCCTCGCCAAGGATCGCCGCCACCGCCGCCGCCAGCTCGAGATCGCCCGGCGCCGCAGCCGAAGGCGTCAGCGCCTTCAATTCGCGTTCGATGAAACCGGTGTCGATCTTGTTGGCACGCACCTTCGGATGCGTCACCAGCGCCGCCAGGAACGGCGTGTTCGTGACGATGCCGCGGACATCCGTCTCTTCCAATCCGCGGTTGAGGCGATCGATCGCAGCCTCCCGCGTCGGCGCCCAGGCGATGACCTTGGCGAGCATGGCGTCGTAATAGGGCGAGACCGCATCGCCTTCCCGGTAGCCGCCGTCGAGGCGAAGACCATCGGCTTGCGGCGGCAACCGCCAGGTCCGGATCTTGCCGACCGAGGGCATGAAATTCTTCTGCGGGTTTTCCGCGTAAAGGCGCGCCTCGATGGCGTGGCCCCTCATTTTTATCTGGTCCTGGCTCAAGGGCAGCTTCTCGCCGAATGCGACGCGGAGCTGCCACTCGACGAGATCGATTCCGGTGATCAGCTCGGTCACGGGATGCTCGACCTGCAGGCGCGTG
This sequence comes from Bradyrhizobium sp., assembly GCF_035309285.1. Lineage (GTDB taxonomy): Bacteria > Pseudomonadota > Alphaproteobacteria > Rhizobiales > Xanthobacteraceae > Bradyrhizobium. The sequence continues at coordinate 10,462 of NZ_DATGFH010000080.1, forward strand.
TTCATTTCGATGAAAAACACGTCCTTGCCGTCGGAGACGAACTCGATAGTGCCGGCGCCGACATAGTTCACCGCGCCTGCCGCCTTGCGCGCGGCCTCGCAGACCGCCTCGCGCTGCTTGGCATTCAGCGTCGGCGACGGCGCTTCCTCGATCACCTTCTGATGCCGCCGTTGCAGGGTGCATTCGCGCTCGAACAGCGAGAGCAGATTGCCGTGGCTGTCGCCGATCACCTGCACTTCGATGTGACGGGGATTGTCGACGTATTTCTCGATCAGCATGCGGTCATCGCCGAACGCCGCCTTGGACTCTCGCTTGGCGCTGGTGATTGCTGCACCGAGCTCGGACGCCGAGCGGACCACGCGCATGCCGCGCCCGCCGCCGCCGGCAGAGGCTTTGAGCAGCACGGGATAACCGATCCTGTCCGCAGCCTTGGCCAGGACCGCTTCATCCTGGTCCTCGCCGTGATAGCCGGGCACCAGCGGCACACCGGCCTTCTCCATCAGCGCCTTCGAGCCGGATTTCGAGCCCATCGCCGTCATCATTGCGGCCGTCGGGCCGACGAACACCAAGCCGGCCTTTGCACAGGCTTCCGCGAACTCGGCATTCTCGGAGAGGAAGCCGTAACCGGGGTGAACGGCCTCGGCGCCGGTCTGTCGCGCAGCTTCGATGACCCGTTCGATGTTGAGATAGCTGTCGCGGGCGCGGGCAGGTCCAAGCAGCACGGCGTCGTCAGCCATGGCCACATGCATAGCGCCGCGATCGGCCTCGGAATAGACCGCGACGGTGCGCAAGCCCATGGCGCGTGCAGTCCGGATCACGCGGACTGCGATCTCGCCACGATTGGCGATCAGGAGCGTGCGAAAGCGCCGGTACATCTTTGTGCCATCCATGGTCACATCCTGAACAAGCCGAATTTCGTGGGTTCGATCGGCGCGTTCGACGCCGCCGACAGTCCGAGCCCGAGCACAAGCCGCGTGTCGGCTGGATCGATCACGCCGTCGTCCCACAAACGGGCCGTGGCGTAGTAGGGATTGCCCTGGCTTTCATATTGCGCGCGGATAGGCGCACGGAATTTCTCCTCTTCCTCCGCCGGCCAGCTTTCGCCCTTGGCCTCGATATTGTCGCGGCGGACCTGGCTCAGCACCATCGAGGCCTGCTCACCGCCCATGACGGAAATACGCGCATTGGGCCACATCCAGAGGAAGCGCGGGCTATAAGCGCGCCCGCACATGCCGTAATTGCCGGCGCCGTAGGAGCCGCCGATCACCACGGTGAATTTCGGCACGCCGGCGGTCGCAACCGCTGTTACGAGCTTGGCGCCGTCGCGTGCAATGCCGCCCGCCTCGTATTTCCTGCCGACCATGAAGCCGGTGATGTTCTGCAGGAACACCAGCGGGATCTGGCGCTGGCAGCACAGCTCGATGAAGTGTGCGCCCTTGAGCGAGCTTTCGCTGAAGAGGATGCCGTTGTTGGCGATGATGCCGACCGGATAGCCCCAGATATGGGCAAAGCCGCAAACCAGCGTCTGACCATAGAGTTTTTTGAACTCGTCAAATTCGGAGCCGTCGACAAGGCGCACGATGATGTCACGAACGTCAAACGGTTTTCTGCCGTCGACGGGCACCACGCCATAGATTTCCTCCGCCGCATAGAGCGGCTCGCTCACCTCCCGCGTGTTGAGCACCGGCCGCGTCGGCGGCTTCAACGTGGCGACGATGCGCCGGGCAATCCCGATCGCATGGGCGTCGTTCTGCGCATAGTGGTCGGTGACGCCGGACTGGCGCGAATGCACGTCGGCGCCCCCGAGCTCTTCGGCGGTCACGACCTCGCCGGTTGCGGCCTTCACCAGCGGCGGGCCGCCGAGAAAGATGGTGCCCTGATTGCGCACGATGATGCTCTCGTCCGACATCGCCGGCACGTAGGCGCCGCCGGCAGTGCACGAACCCATCACGATCGCGATCTGGGGAATGCCGAGCGCCGACATCTGTGCCTGATTGTAGAAGATGCGTCCAAAATGACGTTCGTCCGGAAAGATCTCGTCCTGCAGCGGCAGGAAGGCGCCGCCGGAATCCACCATGTAGACGCAGGGCAGATTGTTCTGCCGCGCGATCTCCTGCGCACGCAGATGCTTTTTCACCGTCATCGGGTAGTAGGTGCCGCCCTTGATGGTGGCATCGTTGGCGACCACGACACATTCGCGCCCCGAAATCCGCCCGACGCCGGTAATGATGCTCGCCGAATGCACGTCGCCGCCATAAAGCCCGTGCGCTGCGAGCGGCGACAGTTCGAGAAACGCAGTGCCGGGATCGATCAGGAGGTCGACTCGCTCGCGCGCCAGCATCTTGCCGCGGGAGGTGTGCCGCGCCCGCGATGCCTTGCCGCCCCCGCCTGCAACCTCCTTCAACTTGTCGCGAAGCTCGGCGACGAGGCCGCGCATGGACGCCGAATTCCGCGTGAAATCGGAGGACGCGGGATCGAGTGTGGAATGAAGCGGCATCGTTGGGGTTTCCTTTGAATGCTGGAGGGGGGCCTGGAGATCGCTTCAAGGGCCATCCGACCGTGGCTCCTCCCTGCTTGCAATTAAACGATCATACGTTTTTTTAATTCAATCTCAAGGGCTAGATCGCGATCTGCATTTCAGGCCCATACTACATTGGAAATACTCCAATTTTACCACGACAAACATACGGTCGTTCGCTATTATCGCCGGCGGCTTTCGCAGCACAGGCTTGTTCCAGAGGATCAGAGTGGCGCGCACGATCGGCTCGCACGGCCCAAAGACGATGGAGGCGATCCGCAGGGCCGGATTGCGTCTCATCTTCGAGCATGGCTACGAGGCCATGAGCTTGCGCCAGCTCGCCGCAGAAGTCGGCATTCAGGTGGGCTCGCTCTATAACCATATCAGCACCAAGCAGGAGCTGCTGTTCGATCTCGTGCAGGACCACCTCCAAGAGCTGCTCCGTCAGCTCGAGCGCGCCTTGAAGGGGAAGGCCCAGCCGATCGAGAAACTGCGAGCCTTCGTTGCTTTTCACGTTCTCTATCACATGACGAGGAAACGCGAGGTCTTCATCGCCAATTCAGAGCTGAGAAGTCTCGATCCGAAAAACCATGCCGCCATCGTGACGCTGCGCGGCGCCTATGAACAACGGCTTGCGGGAATTCTCGCCGAGGGCGTCTCGGAAGGCGTGTTCGAGGTCGCCGATGTGCAGGTGGCAACATTTGCGATCCTGGCGCTGCTGACTGGCGTATGCACCTGGTACCGTCCGGGAGGACGCCTCACCAAGGAGGCCATCGTTGCGACCCACGAAAAGCTGGTGCTGTCAGGCATCACCGCCCAGGGCGAAATCGGCGCATCGCGTGGCAGGCGCAGGCTGCTGCGGCACCTCGAGGCCGGCTAGCCCGAAGGCGCGGAGGCGATGATAGAAGACCAGGGACTGGACGGCGTCGATCTGAAGATATTGTCGGAGCTGCAGAAGGACGGCCGCATCCGCAACAATGAGCTGGCAAGCCGTGTCGGCATTTCACCCCCTCCCTGCCTGCGACGTGTTCGGTCCCTGCTCCGCCGCGGCGTCATCCGGGCGATCCGCGCCACCCTCGATGAGAGGCATCTCGGCTACGAGGTGATCTCATTCGTCTCCATCCAACTCAAGCGTCAGACTCCCGCGGCCATCGACGCGTTTGAAGCGGCGATCATGGCCGAGCCACGCGTTCAGCAATGTTGGCGACTGTCGGGAGATACCGATTTCCTGCTGAAATGCCTCGCGCCGAACGTCGAGGCGATGCACCGGCAGCTTCTGCGGTTCGCGGGAATGCCGGAAGTCCTGGCGATCCGAAGCTTTCCAGTGCTCGGCCTGTCAAAGGACGAGCCGCTGCCGATACCGGAAGATCCGCCAACGGCTTTGCCGAAATAGCGCGAAGCCTGCTCTTCCGGGCCGCTCGCTAATGCGTCCAAGGTTCGCCGCGGCGGAATGCGAAATTATCGGCATAGGCCATCTGGCGGTAGGCCGACTGTTTCGGCTCAATCACCTGATAGGGAATGCCCATGCGCTCGCAGTAGGCGATCGCCTCTTCCTTGCTATCGAATTGCAGCGAAAGCTGCTGCTTCATGTCGACCGAAGACGTCCAACCCATCAGCGGCTCGATCGCACGCGGCTGCTCGGGTTCGTATTCGAGCCGCCATTCCATGGTCTGAGCTCTGCCCGATTGCATCGCGTTTTTGGCAGGCTTAAAAATGCGAGCGGTCATGGATGGCGGCGTCCCCTTGAGAAATGTGATATTGAAGCCCTTGGTGGAAACGTCCAAGATGGGATTCAAAGTTCTTGAGACCGTTGATTCCCGTCTCAAATGCTACCCGTCCGACCGGTATAGTCATTATGCTGCGCTGTGACAATCTCATTGCCGCGCTGTGACAATCTCGGCGGATTGCCCTGTCGGCCTTCGATCCCCACGCGAAAGCATTCACCCTCGAAGCAGTGCCCATGAAAATCAACGCAATTCTCCCCGACAAGGGTCGCGATCTCCGACTCGACCTGTTTCGCGGCATCGCCAACTGGGCGATCTTCCTGGACCATATTCCCGACAACGTCGTGAACTGGATCACGACCCGTAACTACGGCTTCTCCGATGCTGCGGATCTGTTCGTGTTCATCTCCGGCTATACGGCATCCTTCGTGTATGCGCGGATGATGATTGAGCGCGGCTTCATCGTCGGCGCCACGCGCCTCACCAAGCGCGTCTGGCAGCTCTATGTCGCCCACGTCATCCTGTTCGTGATCTACATCGTCTCGATCAGCTATCTTGCCCAGCGCTTTGCCGATTCCGAGTTGATCAACGAGTTCAATGTCGCCGGCCTCGTCGATCACGCGACCCAGACGCTCGGTCAGGGCCTCCTGCTCAAATTCAAGCCGGTCAACCTGGACGTGCTGCCGCTCTACATCGTACTGATGGGCTTCTTTCCGCCGGTGCTTTGGCTGATGCTGCGCCAGCCTGATCTGACCATGCTCGCCTCGATCGTGCTATGGCTTCTGGCGCGCCATTTCGGCTGGAATTTCAACGCCTATCCCGCCGGCGCCTGGTATTTCGACCCCTATTGCTGGCAGGTCATCTTTGTCTTCGGCTCCTGGTGCGCGCTGGGCGGTGCAAGAAGGGCGGCGTGGATCATCAATTCCAGCGCCGCGCTCTATCTCGGCATCGCCTATTTGATTTTCGCGCTGATCATGACCTTTGCCGGCCGGTTCCCTGATTTCGGCGCGATGTTTCCGCAGTGGCTCTATTCGGCGTTCAATCCGAACGACAAGACGTACATGGCGCCCTATCGCTTCATCCATTTCATAGTGATCGCGATGCTGGTGGTGCGTTTCATTCCCAAGGACTGGCCGGCGCTGCAATGGAAAGGTTTTGATCCCGCCATCGTCTGCGGCCAGCAATCGCTTGCCGTGTTCTGCGTCGGCGTATTCCTGTCCTTCGTCGCGCATTTTACGCTGACACTGAGCTTCGGCTCCTTGTTCACGCAAATTGTGGTCAGCCTTGCCGGCATCACGATCATGACGATCGTCGCCTACTACATTTCCTGGTCGAAGCGGCAGGACAAGCCGGCCGCCAAAGCGGCGAAGCCACCGGCAGCGCCTGCCGTCCCGACGTGAGGCTTGCGCCCGTGTCACGGCCGCTTCGGCCGGACCACCTTGCCACGTGACGCAAAGTCGCCCCAATCTGCCGCCCAGTTGAGCTCGCTGGTCGAGGTCGGTTCGATGCTGCGGTCGCTCGTCTTGCCTTGAAGCGAGAACATCGCGCCCTGCGGATCAATGCAGCGGGCGATCCAGATTCCGCCCGGAAGGGGCATGGGCCCCTGCACCACCCGGCCGCCGCTCTCCTTCACGCACGCGACGGCGACCGCGATATCGGCAACATTGAAATAGTAGAGCCAGAACGGCGTCGGCACCCGCGGCAGCTTGGTGAACATGCCGCCCATCTTACGTCCGCCGGCGCAGAGCAGTTGATAGGACTCGGGGAGGTCACTCTCGCCGGCTGCGCCCTGCCAGCCGAACAGTTCGCTGTAAAAGGCAAACGCCTTCTTGGAGTCGGCGGCAAACAACTCATGCCAGCCGATCTGGCCAGGTCGGTCCAGTTCCGGCAGTAGTCCTCCGCGCTTCAAGCCGCCGACGATGCCGAAATTTGCCAACTGTGGGTCGGCAACGATCGAAACACGGCCGATGTTGCTGTCGGTCGGCGGGACAAAGACCGATCCGCCGAGACTCTTGAGGCGGTTGACGGCGCGGTCGGCATCGTCGACCGCGACATAGCCGGCCCAACGCGGCGTCGCGCCCATGCGTCGCCCCTCGAGCGGAAGCTCCATCAATCCGGCGACTTCGGTCTTGTCGGTGGAGAAAACCGCATAGGCAAACGCCGCCGTCGATGCGTCCTGCACCTGCCATCCGACGACGCTGCCATAGAAGTCTCGCGCGGCAGCGGCATCGGTCGTCAACAATTCATACCAGGCAAAAGCTGCGCTGCGATCGGTCAACTCGACGTCTCCGTTCGGCCGGACAAAACTGCGCTGCAGCATTTCATCTCGCGCGACAAAAATGTCGTCACAAAATCGCGCACGCTTTTGTTCACTGAACGACACAACCACATTCATCAATATGAATGGAAACTGAATATACAACAACACGTTAGTGAGATCGCCAGCCTTGCGCGCGGACCCACCTTGAGCGTAGGATCGCTGCGGCTGGAATCTGAAATCGTCTCTACAGGTATTGGAGGAGATGCGACTATGTCGAAGCAAGGTTCTAGGCGGAAACGTGTCGCCAAAGCCGCCGCAGTGCCTGCGTTGGGCGCTGCCGGTTTGACCTTTTCGCTCGCGGGGGGTGCTTCAGCATCGGCTCTGCCGAATGCAGACACGCCGCAGAAACTGAACTTCTCGCCGTCCCAATCGGTCCTGCTCGGCGAAGAAGAGATCGCTGACGTCAGCCTCGCCACGTTCCATCTGTTCGACAAGGAAAATGGCGGCAACACCGGTTTCCAGCAGATGGCATGGGGATGTCGCTGTGGCGGCTGTCGCTGTGGCGGCTGCCGTGGTTGCGGCTGTCGCTGCGGCGGTTGCCGTGGTTGCGGTTGCGGCGGCTGCGTTGTCGGCCCGTGCTGTCTGACGTGGGGCTTTTGCCGCCTCTGCTGAGCGGGCCAGGTCCTGTGATTGTGCGTCCCAATCGATGATTCCTTGGCCGGGTTCGACCATCGACCCGGCCAATTCGCGTGTAGGGCCGCGCCGCGCGTCTCCCGGCAGCGACTTCGAAGCCTTGTATTTCCAACCAAATCGAAAAATGCTGGCGCGCGAGCCGGTGCGAATGTTCGGCGAGCGAACAGTTCACCTTGCGCCGACGTTCCCAGGAAGTCGAAAGAATCACGCGTGTTGACCCGATGACAGCCAAACGCAAGAGCCGCGCGCCGAAGCAGACCGGCAAGGACGTTCTGCAATTCGCGCCGAACTTCACCGCCTATATGCTGCCGCCCGCGACCGTCTGCCTCTATTCCGAGCATCGGAAATTCTTCCTGCACGGCGAGCTCTATTGCGCGCTGGTGGAAGCGATCGGAAAGAACGGCAAGAGCGCGCAAGCCTTGATGGGCGAGCTCTCGAAACGCTATCCGTCCGACCAGATCCAGGAAGGGCTGAAGCGGATGCTCGATCGACGCTACATCATCCAGGCTTCGCCCACGACGAGCGGCCCCGTGGCGGGCTTCTGGGCGAGCCTCGGCCTTCCGCCGGACGTTGCGGAGAAGAATTTGCAAGCCTGCCGCGTGCGACTCGAAACCTTCGACGTCAAGGGCGCCAGGGAGCTGACCACGGCCCTCACCAATCTCGGCGTGCGCGTCGTCGATCGTGCGCCAAGTCTCACGGTGACGCTCGTGAACGACTATCTCGACCGCCGGATCGCCGACGTCAACGGGCGGCACGTCGCCGACAAGACGCCGTGGCTGCTGGCGCAGCCGTCGGGCCCCTTTCCCCTGGTGGGACCGGTGTTCAAGCCGTTCGAAAACGCCTGCTGGACCTGCCTGTCCGACCGGATGATCCGCAACCGCGAGATCAAGGGCTTCCTCAACCGCGCGCAGGCGCGCACGATTGTGGAATCGCCGCTGGTGCAAAATGGCTTTGGGCAAAGCGGAATCCAGTTCGCCGCGGTCGAGATTGCCAAGGCGATCGCCTCCGGCTTCCGCACCGATCTTTCCAACCACATCGCAAGCTTCGACCTGATGGGCGCCACCATCACGAAGCACTACGTTGCCCACCGGCCGCAATGCCCGGCCTGCGGCAACAGGAAGCTGTGGAATCCGCGCCGCGCGCCGCAGCCGATCGAGATCAATCCCGGCACCAAGCTGATCATGACCAGCGGCGGCTATCGCTCGGTATCCTCGCGCACCACGGTGACGCGCAACCGCAAGCATGTCAGCCCGCTCACCGGCGTCGTGACCAGGCTCGAGAAGATGGACGGCGAGCTGCCGCTCAACACCAATTTCTTCGCTCAACACAACTTCTCCGCGCCGGCGATGAGCGTCGATCAGCTTCGCTCAGGGCTGAGCGGCGGCAGCTTTGGCAAGGGCTCGACCGCCGAGCAGGCCGAGGCCAGTGCGCTGATGGAAGCGATCGAGCGCTACTCGGGAATCTTCCAGGGCGACGAGATCAGGATGAAGCGCCGCTTCGCCGATTTCGGGCAGGGCGAGGCGATCCTCGCGAACGACGTCCAGCATTTCAGCGAAGCGCAGTTTGCAAGCCGGAACGAGCCGCAGCCGGAAAGCGCGCATCCCGTCCCTGATCCGATCGATCCCGACGCAGAGATCGAATGGTCTCCTGTCTGGTCGCTGCGCGACCAGCGGTTCAGATATCTGCCGACCGGGTTCCTCTACTTCTTCTACGAAGATTATCACACCGACTCGAACGGCTGCGCGGCCGGCAATACCCGCGAGGAGGCCATCGTCCAGGGGTTCCTCGAGCTTGCCGAACGCGATGCCTATGCGATCTGGTGGTACAATCGCCTGCAGCGCAATGAGGTCGACCTCGGCGCCTACGACGATTCCTACATCCGCGATCTGAAGAACCAGTTCGCCGATCAAGGTCGAAAGATCTGGGTGCTGGACGTCACCAGCGATCTCGGCGTGCCGGCCTATGTTGCGATCATGCACTGGATGCGGGACGGCAAGGAGCACATCGAGTTCGGCTCCGGCGCGCATTTCGATCGCCGCATTGCGCTGCTCCGCTCGCTGACCGAGCTCAGCCAGTTCCTCTCGATCGGCGGCGTCGGCGAGGGTATGCGCGGCGACAAGTCGACGCTCGATGGCGTAACCCCGCTCAGGCTGGAGAATTATCCCTTCCTGACCCCGGCGAGCCATCCGGTCAGCGCGCCAGAGCTCGGCCTCAACGTTCCGCTCGACAGCGTGAAGGAGCAGGTCGAGGCCTGCGTCGAAGTTGCCAGGCGCGCCGGATACGACTTTCTCGTGCTCGACCAGACCCGCCCCGACGTCGAGGTGCCGGTGGTTCGCGTGATCGTTCCGGGACTGCGACACTTCTACAAGCGGTTCGCGCCAGGCCGGCTCTACGACGTTCCGGTCAGGATGGGCTGGATTGATCGTCCACTCCGGGAGGACGAGCTTACGCCCTTCCTTCCCCACACCTGACGAGGTCCCGCCCGCGTGCGCGCTCCGAACAAGAAACCAACACGAAAGGCGGCGGCTCCCGTGCTGGCCGCGCGCGTCAACGACCATGTGACACTCGACGTCTACGATAGCGGCAAGGTTGGCGCCTTCTTTGATGGCTATGCCATCGAGATCGGCACGATCAGCACAGGCGCGGTGAAGCGAGCGCGCGCGCTGCGCGAGGGGCTGCCGATCGCCTCGCTTTCGCCGCCTCGCAAGGCAACCGACCAGGAGATCGAAGCGCTCGTCCGCCACCTCGCCCGCAGCGGACTTCTGGAATACTGCCTCGTGCCTCCGCGCGGCCGGGAATTGGTTGCAATCGAGCCGCAGATGCAAGGCTACTGGCCGCAGGCGGCGAAGCTCAGGAATTCCGACACGCTTGTACTGTCGCGCTTTGCCTATCTGCGGCGACGCGGCAGCGAGTTGGTGCTGGAATCGCCGCGCTCACCGGCGCTGTTCCGGATTGCAAACCCCAAACTTGCGGCAGCGATTGCCGCGCTGGTCACGCCGCAAAAGGTCGGCACGCTGTTGCGGGAGAAAGCCTTTGCCGGGCTCGCGCTGCTGGGCCTGCTCGTCGAATGCGAAATCCTGTTCAAGGTCGGCGCCAAGGACGAAGGGCTGCGCGCGAGCGAGGGCGACGAACACCTCGTGGTCTGGGACTTCCACGACCTGCTGTTCCACACCCATTCCACCGAGGGCCGGCAAGCCAACCCTCTCGGAGGCCGCTACCCCTATATCGACGCGATCGCGCCACCCGCGGCCGTGCGCCCGCCATGGGAGGGAGCGCCGATCGATCTTGCCGCCCATGCATCGGCGCCGGACGAACCGGCGTCGTCACTGGCCGCGCTGCTCGCCGAGCGGCGTTCGGTGCGCGATTTCGACGAGGCGAGACCGATCCGGCTTGCCGAGCTCGCCCGCTTTCTGGACCAGGCGGCGCGCGTGAAATCGAAATGGTCGAGCCAGCTCGATTTCGGCGAGGGCAGCATCGGCCCCATGCTGGATTATACCTCGCGGCCCTATCCATCCGCCGGCAGCGCCTACGAGCTCGAGCTCTATCTCACCGTAAACCATTGCGAGGGGCTTGCACGCGGCCTTTACCACTATGACGCGGACCGCCATGCGCTGGTACCGATCGCGGTGCGCACGCAGGAATTGGAATCCCAGCTCTCGGCCGCCAGCCTCGGGATGGACGCGATGGCCCCGCCGCAGATCCTGCTGACGATCGCCGCGCGCTTCAACCGCGTCGCCTGGAAGTACAGCGCCATCGCCTATTCCCTGATCCTCAAGGACGTCGGCGTGCTGCTGCAGACGCTCTATCTGACGGCCACCGACCTGGGGCTCGGCGGCTGCGCCATCGGCACCGGCAATATCGATCTCTTTGCCAGGATGACCAGGCAGCCCTTCCATGTCGAAGGCCCGGTCGGCCAGTTCGCGCTCGGCCGCGGCCGGCCCGCGGGCGTGGAAGGAGTTCCTCCTGGTTAAAGCTAATCCAGCGCGACGTAGGCTGCTAGCGCGGCCGTGATCAGCACCAGCGTCAGCACGATCTCGGTGCGGACACGTTCACCGGAGTGGGTTGCCTCGTCGTCGATCAGCCTGCCGGTCCGGACGAAGCGAAAGGCCGCGACCGCGATCAGCGCGATACCGACGAAGATCAGCATCGTGCCGTCATATTCGCCGAGATATCCGGAGAGCTTTCCCAGCATCTTGTGCTCGGGGGGCGCGATCTGGCTTGCCTTTTCCATCACCCGCACGAACAGGTTGAACTTCTCGATGACAAAGCCGAAAGCGATCGTGGCGATGCCGGTGCGGACCCAGGCCAGAAAGGTCCGCTCGTTGGCGGCATGGTCGGTGTATCGCTGGATCACGGCATTCTCCTGTCTGCATCTCGTGAATAGCCGTGTACATGATTTTCTCGCCGGTCGCCTCCAGTGCCGAAAAATCCATGCGCCCTACGGACGCATCTAATCGTTCACCGACAACACCATGATCGGATCGGCGATCTTCTCCGGCGCGATCTCGGCCTCCAGTGGGAGCACGGCGGTGCCAATCGCAAAGAACTCGATCACGTGGGTTTGCCAGCCGTGGCTGCCCTCGTGGATATCAACGCCGACGACGCCTTCAGCCTTCGCTGCGGAAGCTTCAAACTGCATCCGCTCGATCGCGACCTCGCGCGCTTCATAGAGGGCCGAGGTGAAATTCTCCAATTCCACGTTGCGGCCGACAGTATTGAGTCCTTTGAGAAAGCCGCGATGCGCGACGTGATAGACGCAGGAGCCCATCACCATCTCGACCGGGCGGTAGCCTGAATGCAGCAGTGACCAGAAATCCTGCCCGGAGAGATCGGAGGTGAAGGGACCGCCATCATGGGCGCGGAAGCCGCGGTGGCCGTCGGCGTGGACTACACCCGTGCCGATCGCGATAAACTCGAGCAGATGTTCATCCCATTCCAGCCGCTTGATCGTGAGCTTGACGCCGACGATGCCGTCGGCGCCCATCGCGGTCGCCTCCGAGCGCATACGCGTCATGGCAAGCTCGCGGGCGTGGTACATCGCCTTCGACAACACCTCGAGCTCCTGGTTCTGGCTCCAGTTCCCGTACTGGATGCCGACATGGTAGACGCAGGAGCCAACGCAAAGCCCGATCGGCTCGAAACCCGCCTTGCGGACCAGCAGGAATTCGTTGACGGAAAAGTCCGACGTGAACACGCCGGTTGAGTGCGCCGAGGAGCGCAAGCCCTTCAGCCGCTCCTGGGCGTGCGCGGGGAGATCCAGCGTCATGTCAAATCGCTCCTTCGGATTCGTTGGCGTAGGACTGGTGGTGCGGCCTGGTGCCCGTGAGCGGCGTTCCGCCGGCGTGGATATCGACGACGAAATTGACCTTGTGCGGCAAGGTCGTGCCGCGGCGCGCGTCGACGGTGGTCGCGACCACGATGTGCCGGGCGAGATAAGCCTTGCGGTCGTTGACATCGCTCTCGAACATCTGGCTGAAATTCAGATGCGCCAGCACGCCGTTGCCTTGCTTGCGCGCATGGTTGCGCAAATCCGCATGCGCCTGCCGTCGCACCCGCTCCCACAGCGCGCTGAGCTGCTCCGATTCGACATTACCCCTCCAGCGCATGTTGGGGTCGACCCAATAATTCTGCAGCCATTCGTAACAGGCGCCGATCGCGATCCCGGTCGGGACCACGTCAGCCTCCAGCAATTTCACGAACTCCAGCGTCGGCACGGTAGCGACAACGGGATCTGCGCTCGGCGGCAGCCCCTCCACGGAAACTGCTGTCCCGACCAGGGTGAAATCCATGCTGGCTTCGACCCCAAGCGGGATGGTGCGCATCTTGACGTCGAGCACCGCATTGGCGCCCGCGGCCCTTGCCTCGTCACGCAAACGCTGCAGCGCCATCTCCCAGCCCTGGGCATGGCCCTCGGTCCACGACCAACCGTAGTGCAGCCAGCAGCTCGCCGAGATCGCCGCGATCGGCCGGATGCCATGGGAGCGCACGGTGATCAGCTCGGCCGGCGTCAGCGTCGCGACCCAGGGCAATTTGCCACTTCGTGCATCTTCGACCCGCGCCTGAATGGCCGGCGGCACCCTGCCCTCGGCGAGCGCAGCCTCGATTTCCGCCCGCGGCCGCTCGGAGGCGGCGCGCTGCGCCAGCACTTCCGGGCTTGGGCCGGCAAACAAGCTGGTGAAGAGATCGCGGAGACCCACGGCTCAGCTCACCATGAATTGGCTCAGCGACTGGCTGAGCGCCCGCGCATGCTCGGTGGCTTTTTTGGTCTCGCCGGCGAGTTTCGCAAACCACTCGGCGGGATCGATGGTCTTGGTGTTGAGCACGATGCCTCGCACGACCATGGCGATCTTTGCGATCAGGCGACCGCGCTCAAGCTCGAGGCTGTAACGGTTTTCGCCGAGCTCGACGCTGACGCCGGTGGTTCGCCCGCCCGAGAAGAAGCCGCGGGATTCGTGTACCGTCACCAGCTCCGGCATGGCCTCTTTCAGTCGCAAGGCAAACGCCGTGAGGTTTCTCTCGGCGTCCGCCTTGAAGCGGCGCAGCCACGCCGCCTGCATGTCGAAATTGAGATCGTCGCTCATGGCTGCTGCACCGCGGACGCCGCGACGCCCTGCATGCCGCGCACCAGCTTCTCACGGATCTCCACGAGTTTTGCCTCGCGATCGCGATCGGCGGCTGCGACCTCGCGCTCGATCTTGATCACCTCGTTCATGGTGTTGATGGTCTGGTCGGCGACCTGCGCCAGCACCTCGATATTGCGCGCGTCGCCACCAAGGCTCCGCGCCGCGGAAGTCGCCGCCTCATGCGCGCCCTTGGAGGCGAGGATGGTGATCTGCCGCGCCGCGTCGTCGAGCTTGGCCGCTTCGTCGGCGGCCCGCTTGATATCGACCTGCACGACCGCCTGGCTCGCCACCGCCATCAGCCGCGGGATTACCACCAACATGCCGTTGGAAATCTGCATGATCCGCGTTTCCGCGGCCTTCTTGTTCTGGCCGATGATCGGGATCAGCATCGCCGAGCCCATCAGATTCTCGCGCATGTCGGCGATCTTGCCGCGGAAGTTTGCGATCGCCGAGCGGAACTCCATCACGTCGGCGGCATCGACCGCCTCGCCCGTCGTGACTGCGTGCTGGCGCAGCTTCTCCAGCTCCTCATAGCCGCGATCGAGTGCGATCTGGCCGGCGGCGATTTCGATCTTCAGGCCATGCAGACTCTCGCGGATGGCGACCGCCTGCTGATCCAAAAGCTCGACTGCGACGGATAAGTCCGCCTTGGTCCTGCGCGCCTTGGCTTGCTCTGCGTCCATCAGGTCCAGGAATTTCTTACGGTTCTCGGCAAAGCCCTTGAAGGCGGTATGGGCGTCAGCGACGAAGCCGACGATCTTGCCGATGATGCCGCCCCGCGCCGATGCACCGCCTTTGACTTCGGCCTGCAGATCCTCGATCCGCAAGATCTTGACGCCATCGATCACGCTGGCCGCGATGCGTCCGACGTCGCCGGTTTCCCCCAGCCGGACGCCGGTCAGCAATTGACGCGACGCGGCGGCGATGCCTGCCAGCACGCCCTCGCCATGGGCGAGCAGCGAATTGGTGTCGCGGAAATTGATCTTCGAAGCGGAGGCCTCCGCCGCCTTCAAATCGTCCGGGCCGAGATTGGCGATCTCGACCAGCCGTTCAGGCACTGGCGTGGCCGCAAGCCGCGGGTCGGCCGTTGCCGGCAAGGATGCCGCCGGCGCGACCGTGAGCGGCTGCTCCGGCGGCGCAACAAGCGCTTGTCCGGCTGGTGTTTCAAGATTGTCGAAAATTGAGAGATCGAGCGGCGCGCCCGGCCTGGTATCCGGCATGATCAATCCTTGGGTGTTGGTCTCCGGAAGCAAATTCGATCATACGCGGGTTGGAAGACACCGCACAAGGATGCGCCGACAGGTCAGGACGAGGGCGGTGCTCCCTTGTATCCGTCGGCGCGGCAATGGCTGTGGTTCAAATCACACTGCAATCGAAAGAGCAGGAAATCCAAAAGATGCTATTTTTTTCGGCGAAGAAGGCGCGCATATCGCGGACAAAAGCGCGCGCGACCTCGGACGGCAGTTCGATAGGTTTGCGGGGCATGCGGTGAAGATAGGGTTGCAAGCCGCGAATCGCGAATCCAACCGCCAACGAGTGCGGCCCTTGGCTGTCCTGGGGACCAAGGGCCGCGGGGCATTCCGATGATGCCTTCGTGAGGAAAGACATCGGGGCGATCCAAGCGTGATGTTGAGGCAAACTTGCGAACGATCGGGTGCTAAGCGACGGCCTCACAGGGGCAATAATCTGGCGTCAGCACCAGCCTTGTCTCGCGCGGATCGCGCGAAGCAAACGGCCCCACTCATTGGGGAGGAGCGGGGCCGCCAACCTTGCGGTTGGCTCCCCGGATGGGTTTGGGGGGCTTCTTTTACCGGGGAGCGATGAGTCGATTCCTCGCCGCGCTTCTAGTTCCGAAATTCCGGCTCAGTGGCACGTGCTGGTATCATCGTCAGGGATAAATCCCGGTGGCATGCGTGGCGGTGTCAATCCATCGCTCGGATTGCAGTTTGGGCAGGGCATCCCCAGAGCCCCGCAGCCACAAGCGTGCTCGCCTTCCCAAGGACGTTCGGGATGGCTTTCGCAAACCCACAGACTGCCGTCGCAGCGTTGGCAGGTCATGACCCGGTCTTGTCTCGCTCGGCTCGAGCAAGTGTCTTAGTATGCTGTTCGGCCATTTCGCCGGTAAGCAGATCAGGCCTTAGCCGGCGCCCCGGCTCGTCATCCCAATAGAAGAACCGGGAAGGCCTGCCGTCCGAAAACCGGACTTCATAGCTGCCGCACTTCGGGACGGCCTCGTGTTTGATCAGTCGGACGCTCGCCATGCGTCCATGATTCCGCTGCCATCCCGCTATCCGCAAATCATCAATCCCTTGGGGTGCAGAGGGGCGCCGGGCTACCGCACGTCGTGGTATGAAAGAGGCCGCCAACTGAGGCGGCCTCTAGTTTTCCTCCTCTTATTGCGGGTCTAAAGCGCGTTTTGGTTTTGCCTCCGGGGCTGGCGGCGGCAATTCGCCCGCTTGGTCTTTGAGATCGGCGGCGGCCTCGATAAGTCCAGCTGCGATCTTGGGATCGGAAGTTGTCTTTGCCATCTTGAGCAGCGCAATTGCTGCTTGGCGCGCGTGATAACGACTCTCGGACATCGGGGACCCCAACTTCACCCACCTACCGCGCACAAGTGAGAAGAGCGAAGCTGCGATTCAGTTCCGTCGCGAACGCAGATTTTTCTCGCCAATTGCGGCCGACCGTGTGAACTAATCATTCACCGCAATTGCTTCGGCATGCCGAACCTTAGGAACCTTCGCGGCGTTTGCCTTGTGCACTTGAAGCTGCAGGAGGAGGAGATGAAGCGTTTCTTCCTTGGCCTTCGCGGTGGAAGTAATATCGATGATCCGTTTGGCCTTCGGTTTGAGACCGAGTTGCAGGCCTTCCATGCCGCCGAGAATCTAGCCCGCGAATTGTCCGAGGCGCGTCCGTCATTACAGGGGAATACCTGGATTGCGCTCACTCAAGAGGGCTCAGACAGCACCTATTGCATTGCCGTCGGCAGTCACCCGGTGGGGAGGCCTGGCACGGCCGCGGCGTTGATGTGCGCTTCGCCCATGCCGTGATGACGATGTCAAAAGAGGACTTGATCAATTTGCACGCGACCAGGGGCGGCCGAAGCTTGTCGTGAGGCGCCCACGCTCATGAAGCGCCGGCGACGATCACACCGGAAGCGTAACCGCCAGCGGCTGGCGTCTCACGCTAGGCGACTGCGGCGATAATATCTGGCGCGGGCCTTCGGGCCCGCGTTGCATCTTGTAGATCCGCTGAAAGCTGCGCCTCTCTCAACTGCTGGCGTAGATCCATTAGTTCGAGGAACTGCGCGTGAAGATCAGCTTCTGTCCGTCTGAGTATTCCAAGCCGCGCGATGGCCAGATCTAGGCGCCTCAAATAGAGTTTCATTTTCGTCTCCCCAAAACCATTAGAGGAAAAACGAGATAGCTTGTGGATAAGCCTAAAAATTAACTTGCAAGCAGCAAAAGGCTGAATCCCATCAGAGTCAATTACAAATTGTCGGAGAGCTTAGCGGGCAGGGGCTGGCGACACACGCCAGAAGGCTGAGGCGATAACGCGATATCAACCCGGCCCGCGTAGCTTTTGGCTACCGCGGGTCTGGCATCGCGTACCGCGACATTGGTGATTTGATTGACCCGCCGGCGCCCACACGTCGGCGGGTTTTCTTTTTGCCCTGGAGGGCAGCCTCAGCACCGCCCCTGCTTCGCTAGACCGGGCGGGCAGCCGTAACCGCCCCAGCCCGTCTTGCGACCGTGGCTCCAGCCAGGTGGCGGATAGTGGTAGCCGTGACCCCAGCCGTGACCGTGACCCCAGCCGTGACCGTGACCCCGGCCGTGACCGCCTTTTATTTCGATGACATCGACGTTGTTCGTGATGTCCTGCACGAGCGGATGAGTCGGCGACCGGGGGAATGCTGACACCGGTGAGATCATTAAGGCGACGTGCACCGTGAGCGTGATTCCAAGAAGCAGTTTGCGCATGGTTGTCCCATTCCACATTTGAACACGCGATTAGGCAGAACGGGAAAATGTGGCCGGCGCGGGGCTTCGGTCTCGCGCATTCATTTTGCATCGGCGTCGATCGCGCAGCGCCTGAGACGCGCCAAGCGAGCCTCGACTGCGAGCTTCGTCCGCCGCAGCGCCTTCGCAATTCGATACGGGTGCATCTGGGCGGACAAACGAAGCAGTTCCTTGTCCTCCTCAGGTGTCCAGACCCGCCGCTGTGGCCGTCGTAGATCGCGCATACTCGTACGATGAAGGACCGCGATCGCAGTTTGCCCCAAGTCCGGATGCGATGTGAGTTTCCAGAAGTGCTAGCCCGAAAGGGTGGCCTCTACGGCGTCCAAGGGAAACCGAAGCGATCGGACAGCCGCATGCAGCCGGCGAGCGCCAAGACGTAGAGGCAGACGATCACCGTCCAGCGCAGAACAGAGCGCAGGCGACCGCAGCATTCTGTCGCTTCCCATAGCCTTCCCAATCGAGATTTCTGGGAAGATTGCGGCGGCGAATTGTCTTCTAAGTGATTGATTTCGATGGTCGGGGCACGCGGATTCGAACCGCGGACCTGCAGTACCCAAAACTGCCGCGCTACCAGGCTGCGCTATACCCCGATTGCTGGTTCGATAACACGCTCAAAGCGCCGGCAGCAAGGTACGGCTGGACGGCATCGGGGTGTCAGGACCAGTGCGACGCGGCCGAAGACGGCGACCTCGCCGGCGCCTAGTGCGAGGCGACCGGCGAGCCCGTCTCGGGGTGAATCTCCGCCGCCATCATGCCCTTGGAGCCGGGCCCGAAGCGCACCAGCACATACTGGCCGGGACGAAGCTCGGTCATGCCGAAGCGGCGCAGCGTCTCCATGTGCACGAAGATGTCCGGCGTGCCCTCCCCGCAGGTCAGGAAGCCGAAACCGCGCAGCCGGTTGAACCATTTCACCTGCGCCCGCTCGAGCCCGCTCGTCGGCGTGACGGTAACGTGAGTGCGCGGCGGCAGCATCTGCGCCGGATGGATCGCGGTTGATTCGTCCATCGAGAGGATGCGGAACGCCTGGTATCCCTTGGCGCGCTGCACGCATTCGACCACCACCCGCGCCCCCTCATAGGCCGTCTGGTACCCGTCGCGCCTAAGCACGGTAACGTGCAGAAGCACGTCGGGCCAGCCATTATCGGGGACGACGAAGCCGTAGCCCTTGGAGGCATCGAACCATTTGATGACGCCGGAGATTTCGACGAGATTGGCGGTCTCACCCAAGCCCGACAGCGCTTCCATCGCCGCGTCGCGTGGCGCACTGCTCGCGAACTCGTTCGCTCCGAGGCGACCCTGTGATGTCCCGCCTGACATCGGCCCGCCCTTCTTGGACTCAAATCCGTCCGACCCCATAACCCCGGACCCCACACATCATTTTTGCGGTCCACCGCGCTTTGCGACCGCACCAAGCGCGCTCTCCATCCAAATTTCTGGTGATGAATCGCGCGAATCTCTACGAATCAAAAGATAACATCCCCGTCTACGGCGCATAGATAAAAAACGGATTCGCCGGAACCTATGAACAGTCTTGCACAGGGCCGAATCAAACGCGGCTCGCGCCCGATCGGACGCGCGTCATCGCACTCTAGTTGTTGATTGAACATGATCTTTTCGAAAAGCGGGCAGCCACGCCCCACGATCGAATGCCGGGCACGCCGACCTGGAACATGCACTAATTGCCGACGAAAGGCCCGAGGGTCTCGCCGATGTCGAAGGGGATGACGAGATCGGCCATCTCGTCCTGCTCGGTCGGCTCGCGGTTGATGATGACGAGCCTGGCGCCGCAGTTCTTCGCCATCATGGGAAAACCGGCCGCAGGCCACACCACGAGCGATGATCCGATTGCGATGAAGAGATCGCAATGTTGCGCGAGTTCGGCCGCGCGGGTCATCGCCTCCTCCGGCATGGCCTGACCGAACGAGATCGTCGCGGTCTTGATCGGCTCGTCGCAGTCGGTGCAGTCGGGCGCGCCGCCCTCCGTCTCGAAACGATGCCTCACCCAGGGCATATCATAGGCGCGGCCGCAGCCGATACATCTGGCATAGGTGGTGTTGCCGTGGAGCTCGATGACATGGTCGGGCGCAAAGCCCGAAGCCTGATGCAGGTTGTCGATGTTCTGGGTGATGATCGCAGGAACCTTGCCGGCGCGGTAGAGCGACGCCAGCGCGCGATGGCCGCGCCCGGGTTTCGCCGACGCCAGTGTCGGCTCCATGGCAAAGCGCCGCCGCCAGGACTCGTCGCGCGCCTCCCGGCTCGCCACAAACTCGTCGAACGGGATCGGCCGGTTGCGTGTCCACAAGCCTCCGGGCGAGCGGAAATCAGGAATGCCGCACTCAGTTGAAATCCCGGCCCCGGTAAAGGGCACGATGGTGGAAGCACCGGCGATAAACTCGCCAAGT
The DNA here is from genome assembly GCF_035309285.1 of Bradyrhizobium sp. GTDB lineage: Bacteria > Pseudomonadota > Alphaproteobacteria > Rhizobiales > Xanthobacteraceae > Bradyrhizobium. Next base: position 30,698 of record NZ_DATGFH010000080.1, read on the forward strand.
TGCTCCACAGCGCTCTGAAGGTCTCCTGCGATCATGGGCGCGAACATCCGTTATCTGGAACGAGAGGCCGTGCGGGCTATATAGCACGGCCAAGCGGATTTCGCGGCTGGCGCCCTGCGTTTCCGTGCGTCGCCTCAGACGACTTCGGTTGACCGGCTCGGCGCACCACAACAATGGTGGAACTCGTATCCATCGCGGAGCGTTAGGCGCGTTGAGATTTTCTCAAGGCGCGACGCAAATTTTTCATCAGCATGTGCACATCACAATCCGGCACTGCCCTCTCCGCAATCGCGCCCCAATCCGAGCCGCCAATGATCACGGGACCGACTCATCTGAGTCGCAATCAAGAAAAGGGATGGGCATGACGGAACAGGAACAGCGGCTCGCGAAGGAACGCGAGGAGATCGCCGCGCGTGTGGCAAGCTTCAAGGCGATGCAGGAGAAATTTCAGCGCGAGCGCGAGGAATATTTCACCGTGACCTTGCGCAAAGCGCGCGAGGGCAAGTCACCGCACTGGCGATAGACGCACGCGTTCAACAAAAAACCCGACGCAGTTCGCGCCGGGTTTTTGTTTGACAGGTCAGCGCCCGTCAGTAGCCATAGTAGTGGCGGTAGTAGTGATGCCGGTAATAGGGGTGGTAGTAGTGGTGGTAGTAGACCGGCCCGCCGTAATACGCATACGGGCCCGGCGAGTAGTAGGTGCGAGGTCCGTAATAGTAGTCGTCGTAATAGTAGGGCTGCGAGGCAGCGAACGCGCCCGCAGCCAGCGCGCCGGCAGCGAGTCCGAATGCGAGGCCCGGTCCAAAGTGGTGAGCCTCAGCCGGCGCCGGCGCTGCAACAGCGGCGGCACCGACGGCGCCAACGGTCGCCAGAACAACCAATGTTTTCCTCATGTGATCCTCCTCTTGAAAGGCTGTAGAACCAACGATCCGCGACGGCGATTGTTGCGGTGGAACCGATCACGGTCAGGGGAACCCGTCTAAATTTTCTGCAATAATTTCTTGGCAGGTCTGGCGGAACGAAACCGCGCTTGCCACGTTATGACTGCGTTGGAGAGGCAAGAGCACATCAGACCCCGTCGACGTCTTCGGATGGCGGCGGGGTCTTTGCGCTGCCGATCCGATTGTCCTTAAGGGGGCGGCCATGCCGGCGTGGTTGGAAGTCCTGCTCGACGTGCTCGCCTTTGGCGGGTTTATCGCGATTGCCACTCTGCGCAGATCGCCGCCCAAGGACGACAAGCCCGCGTCCTCCATGGGCTCGCCGCCGCGGCCTTAGCCGTGCAAGAAGCGGTGGCTAGAGATCCGCGAGCCGCTTCAGCGTCGCCTTGAAACTCAATGAACGGTTGCCGCCGACCAGCGTGGTGCCGAACACCTCGGCGCCGTCGTCGGTATAGGTTCCGGAAAATCCGCTGGTGACCTCCTGCTTTCCGAACAGCGGCCGCACGAAGGGATCGGGAAAATCGGTGTGCTGGTTGGTGGCGAAATAGCCCTTCCAGGTGCCATTGCCGACCGTGTAGGAGCCGACCGACCAGAAATAAGGCCCGCCGCTGATCAGATGCCCGTCGCGCAGGATCGTAACCCCGCTGTCGTGGCCCTTCACGCCGTCCAGCATCTCGATATGGATTGAAAACAGTCCGTTCTTCATCAAAGGACGCCCGCGGTCCCCTCCTCCGTGTTCCATTATAGACTGCTGCAACAGGTGAGGAGAAGCAGGCTTTGCGCACCCCTGTCCTTTTGCGTGCGACCCCTCGGGTCAAGCCCATGGGCACGCTTGCCGGCAAGCCGGCGCTTGCGCTTGCGCCACGCTGGCGAAGGGGGTCAGCGACCGCCCGCGTTGCTGGTCTACAATACCAGGATCACCAATTGGTAGAGCGCGTAGGCGACTTCCGCGCCCATGATGACGAACGCCGCGATCATCAGATAAAGGCCAAACCGCATCAGAGCTTTGAACCAAACACTTTGTTGCGGCTCACCCGCGAAAGCGTGTGGCCGTGAACCGATTTCAATACGCATTGGTGAGGACTGTCATTCTTCTGGGCCGTGTTGGATTAGCCGTCAATGACTTTCGGCACGCGCGTTTTTCTACGCCGTCGATTGAGTCTTTTCTGCAACGCTCCTTTCCGAAAAAAACACGGAAAGGGCGATCAATAGGCCAAGCTTTTTAAAAGGGTGAGCGACTTGAGCAGCAGACCTCCGCCGCCGCGGAGTTGCCTGTGCCGGGAGCCCCTCTTTGAAGGTTGCTGTAGCGACGCAAGCGTTCTGCCTGTTCAAGTGCCGTAGAGAATTCTCAGTCCCCACACCACCACGACGACGGCCGACACCAGCGTGGCCACCATCAACACACTCTCCAAGGAAGCGACTCTCATTGTTACACCCCGCTTCCCAGCCCCGCGACCGGTCTAGTTGATTCGTAAAATCACCCGCAATCCACAGGTCACAATCGCTTGAGCTTTGTTCATCAATTGTGGTTTGCAGAGCACACGTGATCGGAAAGACTCAGGCGGAACCGGGAGAGGCTTCCGTCAGATCAGACGGCCCCAATTGTCGCGGGCGATGAATTGCCCGCGCGCAGCTTTCCGCTCGCGTGATGCTTTGTTCCGCTTCTGACTCCATTTCGTTCCCAAAGAACGAATCGGATTCTCGCAAATCGGCCGGCGCGAAATCCTAACAATCGGTTCTCGCGCACGCTCAGCCCGTCGCGCCACCTCCTTTATGTTTCGGTAAGCATGTTGTTGGTAGAATCCATTGAGTTTGTTGTGTGGAGTACGCGTATGATTGATTTTGAAGCACTGCGTGGGCTCGCGGACGAAACCCGTCATTTCATCCAGATGTCCGAAGACAAGGGCCGCGCATTGCGCGTTGTCGTGACCGAGCACGACGTGGTCCTCGGCATTTTTCCCTGCGCCATCGAAGGTATCGGGTTGCACGTCATCAAGGGCCACGAGATCCTCGATCGGATCGCGAACAGCCACGAGATCGCCGACTACACTCACACGGCGATAGCGGTTCACAGTCGAGAGCAGGCGGTTGCGCTTCAGCAAGTCCTGACGCAGCAAGTCTTTGCTCGGCAAGTGCTGGCCGCCTAGCGACGGACCGTCTTCGAGCTGCAGCCCATGCCGTGTTGGGGCACGCGCCGGCTCGACCGGCGTCTTGCGCTGAGAACGCCCCTGCCCGACACAGGGCTGCGCGCGCGTGGGCCCCCTGCCCCCGCGCCTGTTCTTCTGCTATTGAACGCCGCCAACCAAAAACCGTCCGTCAGGGAGAACAACAATGCGTTTCCTCCACACCATGCTGCGCGTGCGCAATCTCGATACCGCGCTGAAATTCTATCAGGATGCGCTGGGGCTGAAGGAAGTCCGCCGCATCGACAACGACAAGGCCAAATTCACGCTGGTGTTTCTGTGCGCGCCCGAGGACGTCGACCGGCTCAAGAGCCAGCCACAGACCCGCGGCGCGCCGCTGGTCGAGCTCACCTATAATTGGGACGAGGAGAAATATGGTGAGGACCGCTATTTCGGCCACCTCGCCTATGAGGTCGACGACATCTACGCGACCTGCGACAAGCTCATGAAGATGGGTATCACCATCAACCGTCCGCCGCGCGACGGCAACATGGCCTTCGTGCGCTCGCCCGATCTGCATTCGATCGAGCTGTTGCAGAAGGGCGACCCGAAGCCGCCGGCCGAGCCCTGGACCTCGATGCCGAACACCGGCCACTGGTGAATGGACATGGTGGCGCTTGCGAGCACAAAAGAGCCCCGCGCACAACGCGGGGCTCTTTTCGCGCGCGCTTGTCAAATTTGGACTATGTACGGCACAAGCCAATCATTCATATCGGGAGCGAGACGTGGCGAAGGGGTTGACGATCTGGGGCCGGACCAATTCGGTCAATGTGCAGAAGGTGCTGTGGTGCCTGGCCGAGCTTGACGTGCCCTATGAGCGCATCGATGCCGGCATGCAGTTCGGCAAGAACAACGAGCCCGAATATCTGGCGATGAACCCCAACGGCCGCGTGCCGACGCTGGTCGATGGCGATTTCGTGCTGTGGGAATCCAACTCGGTGATGCGCTATCTCTGCATGGCCTATGGCAAGGGCACGCCGATCTATCCGCAAGAGCCGCAGCGCCGCGCCGCGGTCGACCGCTGGCTCGACTGGACGCTCTCGACCGTGCAGCCGGTCGATCGCCCCGTGTTCTGGGCGCTGATCAGAACCCCGAAGGACAAGCAGGACATGACGCAGATCCAGAAGGATGTCGACGCCGAGGCGCCGGTGTGGGCGATCGCCGATCGCCAGCTTTCGACGCGGCGCTATGTCGAGGCCGATCAGTTCACCATCGCCGATGTCGCGGTCGGCGCCTACGCGCGGCGCTGGCTCGGATTCACCGGCATCAGCAAGCCGAAATTTGCGCATGTCGAGCGCTGGTACGCCGACATCGCCAGCCGGCCGAGCTTTTCGAAGCAGCTCGCGACGCCGATGAGCTAGCGGCCGACGCTGCCCGCGACGCCAACACCGATCGAGCCGCCCACCTTCACGCACGTATCGGTGCCGGCGACCTTCACAAAGCCCGCGCCATAGGCCGCGCAGGAAGTGACCGTTCTCGGCCGCTTCACCGGCAATGTCTTGCCGTTGCCCGGTTGATCGAACTTCAGCGGACGCGCCTGTTCGGCCGAAGCCGGCGCGATCAGCGCTGCAAGGGTGACGAGGAAGACAAAGCGCTTTTGCATGCGCGCTCTTTAGCGCGGCAAGATGGCCAAAACCAGCGCACGATCCCGAAAAAGCCTGCCCCACACTTGCGCGGAGATCCTGCGCCAACAAAAGAGCCAAAGCGCCAAATCGTTCGCGCTTCAGCGCACGAACTTGACGCCGGCCGACCGGCCGCGGCGCCAGATCACCTGACACTTGTGGCCGGTGCGGGCATCGCGGGCGAACGCCAGGCGCAAGGTGGCGGGAAGTGCCGCGGCGTTGTCGATGCTGATCCTGGCGCCGGAGCTCGAAATGTCCTGCACCACGCAGTGGCGCGCCGCAAAACCGCCCTCCAGCGTGATCCACGCTGGTTGGCCCAACAGCTTGCGCGATTCCCGTTTCCTCGGTGCCGACATAGTCCGCTCTCTTGGGAGCCCACACCTAGGCCCGGGGACCTTTCAAAACCGTTGATTTGATTGAATAGTCGAGCGTTCCATTAAGGCCGGCAAACGTGCCGCCGGCGCTTGCCCGCTTCCGCAAACGCCTCTATACGTTCGCCCGCCGTGGCCGGCGGAACGCCCTTGGCGTCCTTGTCCGCACGGTGAAATCCTCGCCGCAAGCAACTGATTAAACGAGGATTTTGCTCCCTTCGTCTATCGGTCAGGACGCCACCCTTTCACGGTGGAGAGAGCGGTTCGATTCCGCTAGGGAGCGCCAGCAATCGGCCTGCCCGGGATGCCGTAGGCCTTAGCCATCCTTTCGGACTAGCCCATCTGGAAGCTCACGCAGCGTCCCGACACCGGCCAAACTGCGATTGCGGCCCCCTTTGTCCCGAGCCCCCTGCTCGGGGCCGCCGGCCTCGGTACACACCGGATGTACTGAGGCCGTTTTGCTTTTGCGGAAGTTTTCGACCGCTTGGGCTCGAGCCATCACGCCACAAAAACGCCGCGCGCTTGAAACCATTTCCCAAGCGCAACGAAACGCTCCTGAAATAAAGCGGCGCCTATGCTTCCTCCGCTGACCCAGAATGGGGAGTATAGCGTTCATGACGTTCGTTATTGCGTTTCTGGTTTGCTGTAGCGCCGCCGTGTTTCTCGCTCATGCATTCGATGCCTATCAGGCCGGTTAGAAGACCAGCCTGCATCATGAGGGAAGATTGGTCCTGAAATGGAAAGCGCGGGACCGGAGCCCCGCGCCATGCGATGTTTATCGCCGCCGTAATACTACGGGTTTTGTAAGATATTTCATGCAGCCTTCAGGCAATCCATGCGATCGTGTCCTGGTGGGGGCCGTTGATTTAAGTTAGTTGGAGTTTTCAAATGGATTCTCTCCGGGAGCGTATTGCCGCTTTTGCCAATGAGTCCGCCAATCTCCTTGTTCAGTTGAACGAATTAGACGAATTGCGCGAGCAGATCAGAAAACTATCACCGGGATCACCCAAGCCAGTGAAGAGGTCCACCAGCGTCAAGCGGCGATCCCTCAGCCCTGGCGCCGATTGGCGCTAGATCAATCAGTTGCGTGGCTCTCAAGCCACTAGCCGCCGGCGCGCGCCGCTTAAGGCCTGACCTGCTTTCCGGAGAAACTGGCGGAGCGCGACGCAAGATTGTTCGTCCGCGCCGAGCGCGACAAAGCTCGCCGCCTGCCGCGTCGTACCCCGACGATGATACCGGCACGCGCCACTGAGGCAGAATTTCGGAACTCGTGGCGCAGGCGGGAGTCAACTCAGTGCCTCCGGACAAGCACCGTAATTTAATTGCCACGGAGGAAACCCAAGGGTTGGCGGCCCTGCTCATCCGACCATATGAGCGGGGCCGTTTGCTCTGCGCGTGATACCTGTGTCGCTGGCGCCGACGACCGGCGACCCGTCAGGCCATCGCCTCCAATTGTCCCGCTCGCGTCTGCGGGCTGCGTGGGATTGCACTCGGAAGAAAATCGTGGTTGTTCGCCGGCTCCGATCGCGGTGGCGAGCGTGCCGCGGTCATGCTGACGTTGATCCAAACCTGTAGGCTCAACGACGTTGATCCGCAGGCCGGGCTCGCCGACGTGTTGGCGCACATCAACGATCACGCTATCCACAGGCTGGCCGAGCTCTTGCCGTGGAACTGGTCCGCCGAGATGGAACGTCGTAAAGTGGCGGCATGAATGCCGCCACCATCGCCCGCCTCAAGATCACTCTCGACGACGTCAAGCCCGTGGTCCTGCGCCGCGTCGAGGTGCCATTCGATATTCGGCTCGACCGGCTGCATCTGACCATCCAGGCAGCCATGGGCTGGACCAACAGCCATCTGTACGAAATCCGCGCGGGCGGCGTCGGCTGGAGTACCCCCGATCCCGATGCGGGTTGGGGCGGTGACTTCATGGATGCTCGCAAAGCGCAGCTCGGCGACATCCTCGAAGACATCGGCACAAAGACTGTGAAGTATCTCTACGACTTCGGCGATGGCTGGGAGCACACGATCAAGATCGAACGCCTGATCGATCCCGAACCGGGCATGCTTTATCCGCGCTTGATCGAGGCGAAGGGCCACTGCCCGCCCGAGGACGTCGGTGGTCCTTGGGGCTATGGCGAACTCCTCGAGGCCCTCGCCGATCCCAGCCACGAGCGCCACGGCGAGCTCAAAGAATGGTTGGCAGACGACTTCAACCCTCATGTCGTCGATATCGACTGGCTGTCCGAAGACGTCGCCGATCTGGCGCAGCGATGGTCGCGCCAACCCGCCGTAAAGCGCCGCCGCTCTGCCTAACCCGCGGCGCTTACCGGATGGTTACGTTTTGCATAGCTCAGCAAGCGGCTCGCTGTCTGGTAGTATAGTGGCCGAACCAAATCAGCACCGCAGGGGCGACGGGTGGCATGCTGGAATTCTTCACTTCTGATGTCGGCAAAGTAGCTTTAGGAGGCGTAATTGCTGTGTCCGGCCAGCTTGCGGTGACGCTGATATCCTGGCTCAAGGAACATCGGTTTGCTGCGAGCAAAAAGAGGAAGGACGCTGAATACCTTGCCATGCGCTTAGTGCTGGCTTTTGATGGTCTCATCAATGGTTGCTACAACGCGGTTCACGATCCGCTTAGAGAAGATCAGGAAGGGATTAGTGAGAGCACCGTGCCCGATCCGACGCTCACCCTCCCTTCCGATGGAGATTACAAAGCGCTCTCTCGTCATCTGATGTACGAAATATTGTCGATGCCAAACCGATTAGAGGGCATCAAAGAAGGTTTGTCCTCGGTTGCGGAAGATTCCGATCCGCCGGATTTTTTCGAGTTCTTTGAGTATCGTAGGGAACATTGGTCAAGGCTTGGGCTAAGAGCGCTCGACTTAATCGACGCGCTTTGTCATCGGTACAAAATACCCCCGCCTACGCGGCCGAATTTTTACACGCCGAGAACATCGTTCCAGGATGAGATAGCTGAAATCGAGAACGACCGTCGAGAGCGACTCGAGCGCAACAGAGTAGTGATGGCGGGCTTCAATCTCAACCCGAACTACCGCTGCAACGATACAGGTGCCGCCTAGATGATAGTGCTGCTGCTGATCCTAATACTTTGTGTCCTGCTATTCGGAGCGGGCGCGGTGCTGGCCGGGTTCAGGTGGCTGGCGGTCATTGTCGTGACACTGACGTTGCTCTACGTGCTGATCGTCGCAGTGGCGTCGGTTTTCGTCGGTGTGCGTGACACGGCACCCAAGTTACCGGGAGCCGCCGCCGCGTTCTTACGGAGCTATGCTAAATTTCTTGGCGCGCCGGTCCTTGGACCTATTGCTTACTGGCGGTCAGTCTCCGAACGGCGAACACGCGGCGAGCACGTTGGTGCAGTTTCGAGCAGTCTTGCGTTTCTGTGGACCTTCCTTGTGGGTGTGTTCTTGAGTTGGTTGGCTTGCATCATACCGCTTTTGATCGTGAGTGCTGTCTATCAGGCATCGCTGGGTTGAAGCGCCCTGTCCTTCCGCAGGGAGGCCAGCCCGCCGAATGTAGTCGCCTCTACCCTCTACCACGCGATGACAGTTCAAAGCGGCGGGGCAGTTCCTTGGCGCTGCAGTAGGCGACCGCTCGCTTCAGCGCTGCCTGCCGGCGCCGGTCAGCGCCGCGCGGCCCTTTTCGAACAACTGGCTGATACGACCGCCGACCGAATGCGGCCGCAGGCTCGGCGATTCCAGGACATGCATGAGGTGCTGGTGATCGGTCGGAATGCTGTTGATTTCCGCATCGAGCGTGGCCTGGACGGCCGCCATCAGATTGCGAAGACGCCCGTCCCAGTCGGACCCTTTCAGGTCGATCCGCTCCTTTACGACGCTCTCGATCTTGTAGATCTGGCTGACGATCTCCTTTGCCTGCATCACCCGATTGTTCTTCAGCGCAAACAGCAGGAGCTGGCGCTTCTCCTCGATCTGGTCGAGAACCATCGAGACCGCAGCCGCGTTAGGCGATTTCGCAATCACCGCCGCCGACCGGCTTCCGGCCGGATTGGCCGCAAGAAGGATCAGCTCCCAGGGCGTCTCGAGCCGCTTGGCGACGATCGTCAGCGCGAACGGCAACGCATCGGCGCGCTTCATTTTCAGCGCGACCAGCGCATCCATGATCTTCGAAAGGACCGAGCCCTCCAGCTTGGCAATCCGCGGCGCAAGCGTGCGGGTGAAATCCGCAAGCTCCTGCTGCATGCGCATGTAGCGGAGCATCTTCTTCAGCTCATCGAAGGCCGCATGCGAGCTGGTATAGGCCGATAGCCCGGCGCGCACGTCGGCCTCTCCCCCGGCCGTGCCAAGCATGCCGTCGAGGTAGGTGAGCATCTTCTTCTGGAAAGCCGCCGCGATCTGCCGCGCCTCTTCGCGGTTCTCGGAGGTGATGGCCTTTTTCGCCTGCGCCACGTAATCCGCGGCCATGCTCGGCAACAGCCTCTCGGTGACAAGGCTCCAGATCGGCGCCAGCGATCCGCGCGCAATCTGCCCGGCGTTCGCCCGCTCCGGCGCGCCATCCACCAGCACCGGCTCAAGCGGCTCGAAGAAATAGCGTGACGGATTGCCGATGCGGTACTCGCTCTGGCCGGTGTTGCGGAACTCGGCTCGCAACGCTGCGATCAGCGGCTCCGAATGCGGAATGTCCTCGCCGAGAAGATGCAGCCGCTCCAGCTCGGCGAGCAGACGGCTGCGCACCTGCGGCGACAGCTTCCGCAGATACTGCCTGAGGTTCTCGGCGATCTGATCCGATCCGCTCATCGCATCAACGGCTCCAGGCTAAGGCCAACACGCTCCTCGATCCAGATCCAGCGATCGCCGGCAAGGCTTTGCTCGTGCGTGGAATTTGGCGGCGACTGCACTTCCGGCGAGTTAATAGCACGCACATCCTCAACCAGTGGTTACATTCCGATGAAAAATCTTGTCGGATTTCCTCTAGCATTATCAGTGGCCGGTGGTCCTACGGGCGTGGCGCTACGGGCGAACCCGGCAGGTTGGCTGGTTCGGTTCCAGCGCAGGTTGCAGGCGGAATCGCGGAACCAGATTTCTTGCCGGCAGCCACGTGCCGCGTCGCCGGTAGTGGGATAGTGCCAAGCGCCGGAACTTCCCGTAAGTGGACGATGCGGAAGCAAAGTCGGGTGGGCGTGGAACCGAGGGACCAGCACCCATCCGTCCCGGGCGGCCTTATTCGTCTTCCTGGCCTAGCAGCTTGCCAGTCTCTTTATTGATGAAATGAAGCCTTGTGCAGGCCCTACAGACCACAGTGTCGTAGGTGCCGCTCGGATCGTCCGGATCGATTCCTTCGGCCAGCCAGTGCTGCACGTTCATACCGGTTTGCGGACATTTGAAAAGGATGTGTCGGCCCATTCGCAATAAATACTGCGATGGCCAGTTTCAGAAAACTCCGGATGTTTCCTAATGCAGTGCAGCGACTGCAAAATTAGGACACTGCCAAATTCAACTTTAGGACACCTCGGGTCAAATACGGGCAGCACCCTATCGCCGGGTGGGACCATCGCGTGCACCCTTCCGCGGACGGCCCGCGATCCGCGGTCGAAGGTGCGCTTGCATCACCAAAGGATCTCGCAGAGCTGCTCGTAAAGCGATTGCGAGCGGTTGGGGGATCGCGGCATCGACCTTGTATGCGCTTCTCGACGGCGAAGCGGTGGTCCCAGGCGTCGATGGCGTGCCGGACTTCGACGCTCTGCATTCCCGCCGGTATGACGATGGTGTCAGGTTCTGCGCGTTCGACAGCCTGAGGCTCACCCGCATCGTCTCCAGCGTATCCTCCCTATTTTGGTCACCTTTTGATCGCGATGTGAGTAGTCAAATTGCCCGCAGCCAAGGGGTCAGTGATTTCGACAGCGAAGCGGATTGCAGAATGCGATTGAAGAACGCTGCATTCTTTGCCGTTGGTTTCCTGTCTGTCAGTTTTTGGCTGCATGGCAGTGCGCGATGCCAAAGCTCGCTTTCCCGACCACTTTCACTTGCCCCGCCGCCATCGGTGACCGACCAAGGTTCGCCACCAGCGGCTAGGTGTCACTGGGGCGGTCTCAATATGTGGTGCAGCACCCCAGCGAGTCCTGGCGTTTTATCGCCACCGCCGACCGCCAAGGATTCGCCGCCACCGGCCGCCAATAACGTTTCTCCGCCAATGGCGACAGACGACGTTCCACCGCGAACAGCGACAGCCAGAGGTTTGCCGCCGCAGGCCGCCAAAAACGTTTCTCCCCCAGTGGCGACAGACGACGTTCCGTCGCGAACAGCGACAGCCAAAGGTTCGGCACGATCGGCAGCCAAAAACGCCTCTCCGCCAATAGCGACAGACGACGTTCCACCGCAAACAGCGACAGCCAAAGGTTTGGCACGATCGGCAGCCGCCAGGAACTCGCCACCGCCTGCCAATGCCAAAGACGCGCCGGCACCGTCCATCGACAACATTTCGCCCACGCCGCGCATCGCCAAGCGGTCTCCGTTACAGGAGCCCGCTGCCGGCTCCGATGGCTTTACCGTGGGTGTCGAGGACGCCGAGGAGACAGGCCAGCCGCTGCCCACTAAGCCTCGCCCAGCAAAACAGTCCAGGGTCAGGCAAAAGCCCGCTACGACTGAGGGATCATCGGCGAAACAGCCGCTGGACGATCAAGCAGAAATTGAGAAACTGAAGCCCTATCTTGCGATCTGCCGAGGCTGCTAAAGGGTAAGCTGCTGCCGCGGAGCGCCCATGATAATCAAAAGCGGGTCGTGAAAGACACGGCGGCAATCAGCAACGGCAGCACTCTCCGCCGGACCATGCTTCGCGCCCCTCTTTGACCAGGAACCAAACGATTGCCAGTGAGCCGACGGCATCGATCCACCATGCGCCGGTCAGCCATTGCGCAGCGAGACTGATAACGACCACAAAAGACAGCCAGCCGCAGGTCACGGCTTCCATGGCATCCGCGCGCAACGCGCGGCTTCCAATCCTTTCAGCAATCGCGATCTTGCGGTGGGCCAGGTAACGCATGGCCGGAATCGCCATCAGGGTGACGATAAAGCCCACCCACGAAAATACTTCGCCGGTCCCCGTCCACAGGCGCCATAGAGAGGCAACGGTGACATAGGTCGCCAGCGCGAACAGCAGACCCCCACCGATACGACTGGCAACGTGCTCGGCGCGTTCAGAGAATCTCTGCCCATGGCGAAGTTCGACGGATAACCGCCACATGAGCACGCCTGCCGAAACCAACTCGATGAGACTGTCCAGACCGAAAGCCAGCACGACAAGACTGCCAGCCAAGATGCCGGCGCTGATGGCAACGACGGCTTCAATTGCCATCCATCCGATCGTCAGCCATTCGAGCCGAAAGGCTTCACGTATGAGCCAAAGCCGGTCTGGACGCGGCGGAAGGACCAAGGGAGGCGGAGCGTAACATTCTGTCATGCCATCTATATACGCGCGCCGAGTGCTGATGTCAGTTCGGAGTCATTCGGCCGATCCAGTGCGGACTGTCGGCTTGAGGACGCCTCTTTCCACTCGCACCTGATTTGCCCGACGGGCAAGCTTCTGAAAATCGCAATTATGTCAAGCCCCTTCATCAAAAATATTTCTCTTTATCAGAAGCGCAAATCAGGCGTAGCTTTCGCCCGTCTCGCGCCCGTCGGAGGGGCGTATCGCGATCGTCACGGACGTGGGGTGCGGGATGCGATGGACGTTGTGGCCACGCAAGACGAGCGCGGCCAGGGCGGACGGCGAAGACGTGTGGTCCTGACACCCCGACGCTGGTGTCAAGTCGCGCGGGTTATGCCCGCGCGGCGACGGAGGCTAGAAAGCCCGGCACTCCGGGGAGAGCGCGTTATAAGCCGTAAACCATTGCGCAGGGAATGCCGGACTGTTGCGGCGTACCTGTAGTTTAACTCGTGTGCATTTTTGCGCACATTTGCGCACACGAGTCTGCGGGTGTGCCAGACACCCGGCGTTCCCTGCGCCCTCCCAATTCTCGAGGGCAGAAGCGAGCGTACAACCCGGACCGTTCAGGCCGCGGGAACGCGAAGCGTTGTCATCCACTGTTTGGCAGGTCAATATCTTCTCCCATGACTGACACTCCCCCTCGCGCCAATGGCGCTCGCGTCCTTGCCGATCTCAACGCGCTGCGCGCGATCGGCACCTACAAGACCGGCGTGCACAAGCCGACCTTTTCGGACGCGCATATGCGCTCGCTTGAATGGCTAGCCGCACGCCTCCCCGAGGCCCAGCTGGCGGCCACCATTGACGGCATCGGCAACGTGCTCGGCACCAGCGCGAAAGCCGGGCCCAAGCTGCTTGCCGGCTCGCATCTCGAAAGCCAGAACCATGCCGGCTGGCTCGACGGCCCGCTCGGCGTCATCTATGCGCTCGAGGCCGCGCGCGTGCTCAATGCCGATCCCGGAATTTCCGGCGCCGTCGAAGTCGCCTCATGGTGCGACGAGGAAGGCCATTTCGGCTCCTTCCTCGGCAGCCGCTCCTTTGTCGGCGCTGTCATGGAGGCCGAGATCGACGCCGCGCGCGACCGCAACTCGGATCGCACCATGCGGCAGGCTTTGGAGAGCGTGGGCCTGAACGGACGCGCGCGCGTCACCGCGGAACGCGGCCGTCACATCGGCTATCTCGAAGCCCATATCGAGCAAGGCGATCGGCTTGAGACGAGCGGGCTCAAGATCGGCATCGTCACCTCCATCGTCGGCATCTGGCAATACCGCATCACCTTCACCGGCGAGCAGAACCATGCCGGCACGACGCGGATGGAAATCCGCAAAGATGCAGGGCTTGCGCTCGCCAGGTTCTGCGTCGCGATCGACGAGGCCTTCCCGAAAATCTGCGGGCCGCGCACGGTCTGGACCACCGGCCGCATCACGCTCGATCCCGGCGCGCCCAGCATCATTCCCGGCCGCGCGGACATGCTGTTCCAGATCCGCGACGATAACCCGCAGGTGATCGACCGCCTGGAAGCAGAGCTGCGCCGCATGGCGGCCGAAGTCACCGCGGCGGGCCGTGTTGCCGTTGCGGTCGAGCGGATCAGGACTGGCGTGCCCGCCTTGATGAATGATGCCTTCCAGGATGCAATCGAGGCCGCCAGCCAGGTCTATGCGTCGGCCAAGTCCGTGCGGATGCCGAGCGCCGCCGGCCACGACGCGCAGGTGTTGTCGACGATCATGCCGGCCGGCATGCTGTTCGTACCCTCGATCGGCGGAATCAGCCATCACTGGACGGAAAACACGGCGGATGCCGATATTATCACCGGTGCCGAGGTGTTCGTCGAAGCCTGCCGGCTCCTGCTTCAACGCGCAAGCGGCGGGGTCGATTGATCGGTGGTCGTCAGCAGCCGCGGCAGATCGACCGCACGATTTGTTTCACCCGTTTGTCTTCGCGATCAACGGCGGGATTGCCGGTACCAAGCAGCGCTCCCTTCTGCCTTGCGCCGTGCCCGCTGGATGACAGCGCGGTGCCGAGCGAGTTGGTGCCCGGCGTCGCGCCATTGCTGCCGAAGGCGCCGCCCGTCGGCGAGGAATGGTTCGATCCCATGCCCATCCCTTGGCTGAAGGCGGATGTCGCAAGGCCGACCGATAGTGCGACGCCGAGGATCAGGAGCATTTTCATGCCGAAAACCTCCCTTTCTTGTTTGCCGTTGTATCCAATGAACGGGAATCCAACCGCCCGGCCATACGCCGGTTCCCGACGGCGCTCGGGTGGCGCTTTTTGGTTTCGATACAAACCGGCTTTAGGCTATCTTCCACTCAAATCGAGGGAGTCTTCCGATGCGCGTTGTTCTGGCCGCCGTGATCATCGCTTCGCTGGCAACCCCTGCTCTCGCCCAGCAGCAACACATGCAGCAAGCTGGCGAGCCAGATCATGAAAAGACGCCTGCCGAGTTGGCTGCCGACAAGGCCGCCGCCGACGCCTACAAGCGTTCGCTCGGTGCGATTCCCGATCAGGGACCGGTCGACCCTTGGGGCGACGTGCGCAACAACAAGGCGCCAAAGCCGGCCGCAACCAAGACCGCGAAGGCCAAGGCCAAGAACCGCAGCGCCGAAGCGAAGCCGCAGTGACGTTTCCCAAGTCTGGCGTTGGCATCTAGGTGGCGCGCCCGAACTGGCGCCGTCCCCAGGGAATGATCATCCAGATGCGCTCGTGGAGATAATACCAGAGGATCTTGGTGATGATCTCGGTCCCAGCAATCGAGCCTGCAATCTCGGGCCGTCCGGTCATGAACCAACTGATGGCGAACGTGTCGAGCGTCCCGAGGATCCGCCAGCTCACGGCCTTGAGGACCGACCTCAAATGGGTTTCCGCCCCGCGAAACAACGCCACAAGGTGCCTCCCTGCTTTGGCATTCCGGGGATAACCACGCGGACACCGCGCCTCAGGTTCCCCCTGTCACAAATCCACTCATGGACAGAACCGCCGAATGCGTGCATTTTTGCTTCAGGAAGGCTTTCAAAGCCTTTGATTTGACTAGTAAATCTGGAAATCGAGACGGTCACCGCAGCCGTCCCTTGTTTCTTTCAAATATTGAGGACGCGAAAATGAGAATCCTTGTCGCGATGGCTGCGATTTTCGCGCTAGCGGGCGCTGCGTCGGCGGAAGCGCAGGATTGCAAGACGCTGACGGATCCGGCCGCGCGGCTCACGTGTTATGACAAGATCAACCCGCCAATCGCGACCTTTCCGATCCCGTTGCCAAAGCCCGCACACCATATTCCCCTGACGCGCCCCGATGGGACGCAAGGCAGTGCGGGCCCTGATGTCCCGGACAGCGCGGAGGACGCCGAGGTAAACGCGAGGATGAACAGCATCTGCCGCGGGTGCTGACGATGCGGGACCGCCTGTGTTGTTTTGAGCTGTTTCTTCGACTTGTATCCGCGAACACCCATTGATCGGGGCGCGCCGCATATGCGACGAAATGTTGTTGTGCGTATGACAATGCGTAGCAAGGCATAGCGAGGCTTGAAAAATGGCCTATGTGCGACTGAGATGAACCTGCTTACATCCCTCCCCACCGTGATCGGCACGGCCGCGGTTGCCCCCGCGCTGCTGATCCTGTGGCTTGTGGTTGCGGCAGGCGAGCGACCCGGTCCGCCGTTGAAAGTCTGGACTGCCTTCGCCCTTGGTGCGGCCAGTATTCTTTTGCTCGGCATCATCCGCGCGCCCTTTGCAAACCTCTTCGGTGCTCCAGCCGATCCGTGGCTCGCGCAAGCGCGGCACGCGGTGTTCGGTGTCGCGCTGCCGGAAGAGACCGTGAAGATCCTGGCAATCGCGGCGGTCTCGCTGCGGCGGCGACCCTTCGCCGATCCCATGGACACGGTGGTCTACGGCGCGGCCGCGGGCCTCGGCTTTGCGGCCTATGAGAACCTCGCCTATCTGGTCGAGCATGCAGACATGTGGCGCGCGCTCGCGGCCCTGCGCAGCGTGCTGACCGTGCCGTTTCACGGCGCGCTCGGCGTCATTGCCGGCGCCTATCTTGCGATTGCACGCAGCGGCACCGCGCTCGGCGCCCATCGCTTCCACCGCGATTGGGCGCGACTATCCAGCTACGCGCTGATGCTGGCCGGGCCGGTCGCGCTGCATGCCGGTTTCGATTTTCCGCTGCTGATGCTGCAACAAGACGACGGGCTCGATCCCTCCGCCCGGCTCTGGCTCGGGCTCGCCAGCGTCCTGATCGGCTTCTCCTCGATCGGCTTTGCCATGCGCCTGGTGCGGCGCGTGGCGCACCATCACGCGCCGCGCAGCGATCTCGACCGCGAGCGGTTGAGCCAACTCCGCAAGATGTGGGCGGCGCTGGTCGGCGGCGGCGGCGCCGGATTCATCGGGCTCGTTTTCGTGCTGACCTCGGTGCACCACTGGCTGCTCAACCCCGACCGCAACCTCGCCTTCGTGCTGATCCCCATCGGGCTTGCCTCGATCGCGCTCGGTTGCGCACTGCTCGTCGTCACGACCGCGATCTATTTCGCCGGGCGCAACCGGATGCGGACCGCGGCTGAGGGCTTTTCGTCGATGGCCGGTCGCGGCTAAGATTGTACCCGATCGAGACACCCCCCGCGCTGTATCGGGAGAGCCCCCATGACCATTCCTGACGACTTGAACAAGCTGCAAGCCAAGGTGAGCGAAGCCATGCGCAGGCATTGGAAAGCCTTCCTGTTCGAAGGCGTCCTGCTTGCCATCCTTGGGCTTGCCGCGATGATCGTACCGCCGCTCGCGAGCCTTGCGGTTACGATCTTCCTCGGCTGGATGTTTCTCATCAGCGGCGTCGCCGGGCTCGCGGCCACCTATTGGGCGCGGGCGCTGCCGGGCTTCTGGTGGTCGCTGATCTCGGCGGCGCTGGCGGTGCTCGCCGGCGGGATATTGTTGGCGCGACCGATGCAGGGCGTGCTGACGCTGACGATTGTGATCGGCGCCTATTTCGTAGCCGAGGGCGTCGCCACCATCATGTACGCGCTGGAGCACCGCCGCGAATTGTCGGGGCGATGGTCGTGGCTCCTGGTCGCAGGGTTGATGGACATCCTCATCGCGTTCCTGATTATCGGAGGCCTGCCGGGCTCGGCGCAATGGGCGATTGGGCTTCTGGTCGGCATCAACCTCTTGTTCGGCGGCGCCACCCTGATCGGCATGGCGCTGGCCGCCCGCAATGCGCCCTGACGTTTTTGGCGTGTTTTGGGGGATGACACGGCGCCCAGCCTGCGCTATGAGGAGCGCCATGATCAACCGCGCCACCAGCTATGTTTGGTATTTTAGCTACGACAGCTCGCTGGCGGTGGGAGGATCGCGCTCAATCTGAAGAATTGCAGCAAGACATCCGAACAAGCCGCCGGACCTGGCGGCTTTTTTTGTTGGCCGGCAGGTCGTTTTCCAAGCAAGGAGCCTGCCGTGTTAAGCACCACCGATGATCTTCGCATCCGCGAATTGAAGGAACTGAGTACGCCCGAAGAGGTGATGCGCGAGATCCCGCGCACGCTGACAGCAACCCGCGTCGTGATGAGCGCGCGCAACGTCATTCACGCGATCCTGCACGGCGCCGACGACCGTCTGCTCGTCATCGTTGGCCCCTGCTCGATCCACGATCCGATGGCCGCGGTCGAGTACGCCTCGCGTCTGGCGGCCTTGCGCGAACGCCTTGCCGACCGGCTCGAGATCGTGATGCGCGTCTATTTCGAAAAGCCCCGAACCATCGTCGGCTGGAAGGGACTGATCAACGACCCCGATCTCGACGGCAGCTTCGACATCAACAAGGGCCTGCGGCTCGCGCGCAACGTGCTCTCGGCCGTTAACAATCTCGGCCTGCCGGCAGGCGCCGAATTCCTGGATATGACGACACCGCAATATCTCGCCGATCTCGTGACGTGGGCCGCGATCGGCGCCCGCACCACCGAGAGCCAGATCCATCGCGAGCTCGCCTCCGGACTATCGTGCCCGGTCGGCTTCAAGAACGGCACCGACGGCGATGTGCGCATCGCGGCCGAAGCCGTGAAATCCGCCTCGCATCCCCACCATTTCATGGCGGTGACCAAGGGCGGACGCTCGGCGATCGCGGCGACCGCGGGCAACGAGGACTGCCACATCATCCTGCGCGGCGGCCGCGCGCCGAACTACGATGGTGCGAGCGTCGAAGCGGCGGCAGCCGAGCTTCTTCGTGCCGGCGTCAGGGAACGCCTGATGATCGATGCCAGCCATTCCAACAGCGGCAAAAAGCCGGAGAACCAGCCGAAGGTGGTCGCTGACATCGCGCAGCAGGTCGCCGGCGGCGAACGGCGCATCATGGGTGTTATGATCGAAAGCCATCTCGTCGCCGGACGCCAGGACGTGGTGCCGGGCGTGCCGCTCACCTACGGCCAGAGCATCACCGACGGCTGCATCGACTGGGAGGCGACGGTGGGCGTGCTTCACCAGCTTGCGGACGCGGTGACGGCACGGCGTACGACAACGCGCGCGACGTACGAAGAAATCTCGGCATAAGAATTGCGGCGGGGCACGCGCTCCGTGTGCCCCGCTGCGAGCGCTAGCACCCGCGGCAGATGCTCTTGATCTTCTTGTCGAGCAGCGCGTCTTCCTTGTTCACGGGATCGTTCGGATTTGAGAGCTTGCTCTCATCCGGCACGTCGCTCGCGCGCGGCTGACGGTGGCCGACCGGCGCCTGTGGCACGCCGCCGCCCTTGGTCATGCTCGAATGCGCGTTGCCGCCCTGCGCTACGGCCGAGGGCACGCCGATCAGCATCAGGAGCGCCATCGAGATGATGATTTTCTTCATGTTGCTCCTCC
Organism: Bradyrhizobium sp.; assembly: GCF_035309285.1. Taxonomy (GTDB): domain Bacteria; phylum Pseudomonadota; class Alphaproteobacteria; order Rhizobiales; family Xanthobacteraceae; genus Bradyrhizobium. Next base: position 50,091 of record NZ_DATGFH010000080.1, read on the forward strand.
ACTCCTGTTTGAACGCGCACCGCGGCTTCAGGGTTGCGGCGGATAGAGATGAACCTCACCGCAATAATCCGTGATACGATAGCGCGTTTCTTCCCTTTCTTCACCTGCGCCGGCAAGAGAATCCTGTGGCGAAAGGTAGCCCGGCCCGACCGGCGATTTGCCGCTCCCGCCCGGAATATCGAGGACGTATTCCGGCTGACACAGCCCTGACACCCGGCCGCGCAGGCGTCGCATCAATTCCCGGCCGTGCGCCAACGTGGTGCGCAGGTGCGCGGTTCCCGGCGCGAGATCGCCGTGATGGAGATAGTAGGGCTTGATGCGGCATTCAACGAAGGCGCGCATCAAGGCTTCCAGCGCCGCCTCGCTGTCGTTGACGCCGGCCAGCAGCACCGACTGGCTCACCATGGGAATGCCGGCATCGACGAGGCGCGCGATGGCCGAGCGGACGCTTTCGGAAAATTCGCGGGCATGATTGGCGTGGAGCGCGACCCACGTCGTCACGCCCTCGACGCGGAGCGCGGTTACCATTTCGGCGCTGATCCGCAGCGGATCGGCCACGGGCACGCGGGTATGAATACGGACGATCCTGACGTGATCGATCGCGGCAAGGTCAGCCATGATCCGACCGAGCCGCCGTGGCGAGAGCATCAGGGGGTCGCCGCCGGTCAGGATGACCTCCCAGATTTCGGAATGCGCGCGGATATAGTCGAGCGCGGCGGTGTAAGCGCCATCCGATAGGACGCTCTCCTTGCCTAGCCCAACCATCTCGCGCCGGAAGCAGAAACGGCAATAGACCGCGCAGACATGCACGAGCTTGAACAGCACGCGGTCGGGATAGCGGTGCACGATGCCGTGAACTGGCGAATGCGCGTCATCGCCGATCGGATCGGGGCGTTCGGTGGACTGCGCGACCAGCTCGGCGGCAGTCGGAATAAATTGCCGCGCGATCGGATCGTCGGGATCGTCGACGTTGATCAGGCCCGCGATTTCGGGCGTTATCGCGACGGCATAGCGTGCGGCAACCTTCTCCAGATCGGAGAGATCAGCAACGCGCGCCAGCCCATGAGCGACGAGTTCTCTCGGCTCACGAAGTGTTTGCGCAACATTGATTCGGCTCATGTCTCACCTGCGGGTGGCGTCCACACCACCTGATCGATCCGAAGCGCGCCACTTGCCAGCATCACCAGCCGGTCGAAACCGAGCGCAACCCCGCTTGCCTCCGGCATACGCGCCACCGCGGCCAGAAATTCCTCGTCCAGCGGATAGCGCTCGCCATAACGGCGCGCCTTTTCCCCCATGGCGAGATCGAAGCGGCGGCGCTGCTCGGCCGCGTCAGTCAACTCGCCAAAGCCGTTGGCAAGCTCGACGCCGCAGGCATAGACCTCGAACCGCTCGGCCACGCGCGGATCGGACGCTTTGGTGCGCGCCAACGCTGCCTCGGGAGATGGATATTCAAACAGGACCGTCAAGCGCCCCTGCCCCAGCTTTGGTTCGACATGCTCGACCAACAGCTTGCTGAAGATATCCGACCAGGTATCGTCATCGGCGATCCGCACCTTGCCACGCGCGGCGGCAGCCAACGCCGCGCGGTCGCCCTCACCACCCTTCACCGTGGCAAGCAGGTCGAGGCCGGCAAAGCACCCGAACGCCGCGGCAACCGTCAGAAGCTCAGGCTCGGCACAAGGGTCGCATTCACGCCCGCGAAACGCAAACCGCCTGATGCCAGTCGCCTGCGCGGCATGGGCAATGACCACGACGGTATCGGCGATGATCGCGTCATATGCGCTTCCGGCGCGGTACCACTCCAGCATGGTGAATTCCGGCAAATGAAGATCGCCACGCTCGCGGTCACGAAACACGCGGGCGAACTCGAAGATCTTGCTCTCGCCGGCCGCCAGAAGCTTCTTGCAGGCAAATTCGGGCGACGTCCGAAGGTATCGGGTGGCGCGGCTGCCGTCTGCCCGCAACAGCTCGGTGCGTGGTGCATGCAAATGGGTTTCGTTGCCCGGCGAAACCTGCAGAATGCCGGTTTCGACCTCGACGAAACCCTGGGCGTCGAACCAGGCCCGGATTGCCTGCGCAACCGCACCCCGCGCGTTCAGGAACGGCCGGATATCGGCGTGCCGGGAAGCCGACCACCAAGGCGAAAGCTGGTCGTGATCAGCCATTAACAAGCCGCCCGAAGGAACGCAAAAGGCTGGCGCAAGCGGCCAAAATCAGTATGTTGCGCCCCGAATTCGCTTCGGGCGCCACTCGGTGCCCCCGTCCTGCCGGGTGCAGGGCCGCAACTTCGGGAAAATCAACTTTGAGAGTCATCGCCAGTTCTATCCGCAAGGGCAACATCATCGAGCAAGACGGCAAGCTTTACGTCGTTGTGAGCGCCGAGAACATCCATCCCGGCAAGGGCACGCCCGTCAGCCAGATCGAAATGCGCCGGATCAGCGACGGCGTGAAGGTATCCGAGCGCTACAAGACCACAGATCAGGTTGAAAAGGCGACGGTAGAAGAGCGCAATTTCACCTATCTCTACGAAGACGGCGACGGCTTCCACTTCATGAACCCCGAGACCTACGACCAGGTCCAGGTGTCCAAGGATATCGTCGGCGATGCAGCAGCCTATTTGCAGGAAAACATGACCGTCAAGCTGTCGCTGCACGAGATGAACCCGATCGCGCTGCAATTGCCGCAGCGTGCAACCCTTGAGGTTGTGGATACCGAGCCCGTCACCAAGGGCCAGACCGCCTCGTCCTCCTACAAGCCCGCCGTGCTCTCCAACGGGGTCCGGACCGCGGTTCCGCCGCATATCACAACCGGCACGCGGATTGTTGTCATGACCGAAGATGGGTCTTACGTGGAGCGCGCAAAGGATTAAACTACGCCCCCGGGAACGATCGCGCCGAGGGGTCGACGCACGTGAGTGGCAGGGTGGTTGGGCGGGTTAGGCGATGGCTGGCAATGCTGGCCCTGCTTCCGGCAGGCGCCGCGCCCATTTCTGCGCAAGACTTTCAAACACCTTCGGTGACCGCGGTTCGCGTCGAGTGGCGCGCGGTGCTGGACCAGCTTCGTACCGAGCTTGACGCGGCGCCAGCCGCCGCCTCGAATTTCACCTTCGCCAGCCAGCGCCGCCTCGGCCCGTCCGATCCGCGATCAATGCCGGCGCTGGTGCAGCTCAGCGGCGTCACCTCGCAGATTTTCAACGGTATCGGACAGAGTCCGGTACCAGTGCTGCTGCCGTTCGACACCGCCTCCTTTCTTGACGCGCGGCTGAATGGGGCCGATCCGGAGCGCTCGCTGTCGCGCTTTCAGGCGGATTTCCGCCCCGTCGATCTCTTCGATGCCGGCCCATCCGGCTATGACGCGGTATTCTCGCTTGAGCCCGGCGCGGGAAGCGGCCTGCCACCGCGGACCTTCGCCAAGCCGGTCGAAGTGCAGATCACTGGCTCGCTCCTGCTCTACGACGTCGCCGATCCGCAGGGCGGCAAGGGCGAGCCAGTCAAATCGCTGTCGGCGCAATACCCGGATCTGAGGCGCTTCATCCGCGAAGGCTACGTGCGCTATGCCTTCAGCCGCTTCGGCGTGCCGTATGTGGTTTCGATCCAATGCCTCGATTCCACGCCAAAGGCGCGGCGGCTCGCCTGCCGCGAAGCCTATCCGATTGCCGAACGTTTCCTGAAAGCCTTGCGGATTACGGGTGGCCTGCCGACCCGGCCGCGACTCGATCTCCCCTCCCAGCCGGTGGAGCGGCCGCTATCGCGCTCGGACGACTTCACCTATCGCCCGCCCGGCGACATCATCGCCGGCACCGGCTATCACCATCAGAGCGGCCGCGCCGACTTCAACGCCTATTCGCAGATCCGCTTTCCGCTGGAGGCGCCGGCCTATATCCATTCGCAGAAGCGTCATTCCGGCGCGGACAAGTCGGATGCGCCGAACAGCGGCTATCCCTGGCGCGACAATTTCTGCGAGGCGCGCAGTTTCAGCGTCGGGCAATGCGCCAATGGGTATGGCCATCAGGGCGAAGACGTTCGCCCCGGCGCCTGTCCGGTCCGCGTCCAGGGCGGCTGCGACCCGAAGCGGCAACCGATCTTCGCAGTCCGCGATGGGGTTGTGATCCGCTCGCCCAAGCAGCAGGCGGCGACACTGCAGATCAACACCCGCAACGAGCACATCCGCTTCCGCTACATGCACATGAATCCGTCGGCGATGGATGCCGATGGCCTCCTCAATGGACGCCACGTCGCCGAAGGGGAGCAGATCGGCGTGGTCTCGAACTATCTCGATCATCCCAACGGCACCACGCGCCACCTGCACTTCGACGTGCAGGTGTTCACCCGCGACGGCTGGATCTGGGTCAGTCCCTACGTGACGCTGGTCTCAGCCTATGAACGGCTGATCGGTGGCCGCGGCCGCGAGATCGGCCCCGAAATCGCCGCCGCGCCTGAGGTTGCGCACGCCAAGCCGGACGATGCCGCGCAATCCGAGTTGCAGGAAGGCGCCGAGAATTAGACCGCTCGTGGCGGTATTCCGGCGCGGAATTTACGACGAGAATCGCAGGCTCACGCGACCTTTTCGCCGGACCCGCTATTCAAGGAAAGTGGTGAGCTGGGCGCCCTCATCGGCGACAAACACGGCAATCAATTCCGCCGGCTCCGTCTTGCTCGCATTGGCCGACACCATATGCGTCGAACCCGGCGGCTCGAAGAAGGACTGGCCGACCCCGAACGTCTCGACGGGGCCGCCGCCGAGTTGCGAACGGATTTCGCCCTTCGTGATATAGGCCGTCACTGAACCGGCATGGCGATGCGGACGCGTGAAACCCCCGGGTCCATAGGACACGCGAACGATGGTGACCCGTTTGCCCGGGACGTTCGGTAGTGCGTACGAGGCGATCAGCTCGACCTTGTCGAGCGCCGATCCTTCGGCGTTGTTGGCCGCGCAGAGAGGCACAAGGGCGGTCGAGATTGTATCCATCATCGGCTGTAGTGATTTGCCGGCCAGCGCCGCGCACACAAGTCCGGCGGCAATCGCAAGCATCATCGGCCGCAAAGGACGCGCGAGCCCAAAGCCCAGTGCAGGTGCCATCGATGTCATGAGTTCTGTTCTCCAGATCGTTGCTCAACCCAGAGCGCGATGGAATCGGGATGAGTCGCCATCGCGCTCTGGATTCTGTTTGCGCATGATCTTTTCGGAAAACCGCTGCACACTTTTCCGGATCATGCGCTAGTGACGGCTCTCAAGACGCTGCGGCGCTGGCGGGCTTCTGCCGCGCCGGGGGCGTCCAGCGGTATGCGACGCCGTAGCGATTCCAGGCATTGATGACGCCGACTGCCGATGTGAGATACGCCAGTTCCTTCTCGGAAAACTCGGTCGTCGCCTCCGCGTAGACCTCATCGCTGACGCCGTGGCCGAGCTGCGTCAGCGCTTCAGTCCAGGCCAGTGCCGCGCGCTCGCGCCTGGAGAATTGCGGCGCCTCGCGCCAGACCACGACGAGATTGAGCTTGTCGATGGGCACGCCGAGTTTCTCGGCTGCCAGAATATGATACTGCAAGCAGAAGGCGCACCCGTTGATCTGCGAGGCGCGTATCTTGATAAGCTCGAGGAGCTGCTTGTCGAGACCGGCCCTGCCGGCAAGCTGGCTTAGCGCCTGCAGGGCTTCGTAGATGTCGGGAGCGATCTGCTTGAGTTGACCATTCTGCCGGCGAGCGTATGACATCTCAATCTCCTCTGTTATAAGGCCTCTGACATATTATAAGAGCCCTTATATGAAGCGCAATAATACGATATCGATCTCATCGCGACGATCTGCGAAAGCCGCGAGGCGGCAAAAAACCGGCTCGTTGAAAGGATCGCCCCGCGACCGCAGGGCCGGAGCCGCGCCCTCGCAGCCGGACAGTATCCGCCCGCCGCCGCCCGGCCAGGGCAAGCGCGGCGAGCAGGGCTATTTCGGCTATCTGTTGCGGCAGGCGGCCGCCGCCTCACGGCTGACGCTGGAGCGCTCGCTCGCCGAGCTTGGCGCCACGCCGCCGCAATTCGTGGTTCTGACCATGCTGAAGGCCTATCCGGGGCTTTCGGGCGCCGACCTTGCCCGGATCGCTCTGCTCACGCCGCAGACCGTGGGGGTCATCATCAGGAACCTGGAACGCGACGGCGCCATCCGCATGACGCCTCATCCGGTGCACGGGCGGGTGCTGCAATGGACCCTGACCCGGCGCGGCCTGGCGCTTCTGGATAAGTGCCGAAAGCACGCCATGGCGCTGGAGCGGCGGTTGGCCGCTGGGCTCAACCCGCAACGGCAGGCCACAGTGCGCCGCTGGCTCGCCAAGATTGCCGCAGATTTGCAGCAATGAAGCGGCATCACGCCGCAAGTCCGTTTTGGTAAGTCTGTTTTGCCGCTGTTGTCCTTGCGCCGGTAGACTGCCGCCATGGGACCATCTGATTCCCTGACGACCCCTTCCCGCCGCGCCCTGATCCGCGCGGGTCTTGGCGCGACCGCGCTGCTGGTAACGCCACCGGCCGCGCGTGCGGCGCCGCCCGGCTTCGACCGATGGCGGGACGCCTTCCGCGCCCGTGCCCTCGCCAAAGGCATTTCGCAAGCCACCTGGAACCGCGCCATGGCCCGGGTCGAGCCTGACACGAGCGTGTTCAAGGAATTTCAGAACCAGCCGGAGTTCACTGAAGAGACCTGGCAATACATCAACCGCCGTGTCTCCGATTGGAGAATCATTCACGGCAAGATTGCGCTGAAGAAGAACGAAGCGCTGTTTGCCCGGATCGAGAAGGATTTCGGCGTCGAGCGCGGCACGCTGCTTGCGCTGTGGGGCGTCGAGTCCGCCTACGGCGACCCGCTGGTGCAGCAGCACTACATGCGTCCGGTCTTTCCTTCGCTCGCCGCGCTCGCCTGGAATGCGCCGCGCCGCAAGGCCTATTGGCAGAGCGAGTTGATCAATGCACTGCGGATCGTCGACCGTGGCTGGAGCACGCCGGAGCAGATGCGTGGCTCCTGGGCCGGCGCCATGGGACACACGCAATGGATGCCGGAAGTCTGGCTTAATGTCGGCATCGACTATGACCACGACGGCAAGATTTCGCCGTTCGGCAAGCCCGATGACGCGCTGGGATCAACCGCAAAATTTCTCGTGGACCGCGGCAGATATCATCGCGGCGAGCATTGGGGCTATGAGGTGCGCGCAAGCGGCGGGGGCAACGCTGCAAGCCGCACCTATGCGGCCTGGGAGAGCGCCGGCGTCACGCGCGCCGACGGCCGGCCGTTTCCGCAGCCGAACGCGAGCGCGCGGCTCTGGACGCCGGTGCCAGGCGGGCCTTCGTTCCTGCTGGGACCAAACTTCTATTCGGTGAGGAGCTATAATCCATCGATGAATTATGCGCTCGCCATCGTCCATCTCGGCGACCGCATCCTGGGTGGACCGGCGTTCCTCCAGCCATTCCCGGGCTCGGAGCGCACGCTGACGCTTGCCGAAGTCCAGGAGATGCAAACGCGCCTCACCAGGGCCGGCTTCGATACCGGCGGCACCGACGGCCGCGCCGGCAACGACACCATGAAGGCGGTCCGGGACTTTCAGATCAAGGCGGGGATCACACCGGCCGATGGCTATGGCGGCTTGAAAGTGCTGGCGCGGTTGCGGCAGGGTCCGTAAAGCTCGCAGCATCCACCCGCGTCATCCACCCGGAGATCCCATGCGTCCCGCCACCTCGGCCACCACCGTTCTCGACTCCCTCCTTTTCCGCGACGCCTTTGGTACGCCGCGCATGCGCGAAGTCTTTTCCGACTACGCGCTTGTCAGCCGCTACGCCGAGGTCGAGATCGCGCTGGCGAAGGCGGAGGCGAAATGCGGTGTCATTCCCGCCGACGCTGCCGAGGCGATCGCAAAGCGTACCGACGTTTCGGTGCTCGACTTCGAGCTGTTGCGGACGGAAACCGACAATGTCGGTTATCCGATCCTGCCGCTGGTGCATCAGATGGCCAAGCAATGCGGCGATGCCGGCCGCTATGTGCATTGGGGCGCGACCACGCAGGACATCATGGATACCGCCGTGGTCCTGCAGGTGCGCGAAGGTTTGAAGCTCATCGAAGATGACATCACGGCGCTGCGCGGCATTCTCGCCAATCTCTCGCGGCGCCACCGCGACACGCCGATGGCCGGCCGCACCCATCTGCAGCAGGCGCTGCCGGTCACCTTCGGCTACAAGACGTCGATCTGGCTTGCCATGTTCGACCGCCATGCCGAGCGGCTGGAGCAACTCAAGCCCCGCGTCCTAGTCGGTCAGTTCGCGGGCGCGGCCGGCACGCTCGCCTCGCTCGGGGATAAAGGCTTTGATGTGCAAGCGGCGCTGTGCGAGGAGCTTGGTCTCGGCGTGTCCGTCTCGACCTGGCATGTCGCACGCGACGGATTTGCAGAGGTCGTCAATCTCCTCGCACTGGTGGCGGGGTCGCTCGGCAAGATCGCCCTCGACATCATGATCATGGCCTCGACGGAATTCGCCGAGGTCTACGAGCCCTTCGTAAAAGGGCGTGGTGCATCCTCGACCATGCCGCAAAAGCGCAATCCGATCTCTTCCGAGCTGGTGCTGGCGGCTGCAAAGGCTGTGCGTCAGCATGCCGGCCTCATGCTCGATGCGTCGATCCAGGATTTCGAGCGCGCCACCGGTCCTTGGCATGCCGAATGGATCGCTGTTCCCGAAAGCTTTGTGCTGACGGCTGGCGCGCTGCACCAGGCCAAATTCGCGCTCGGTGGCCTTATCGTGGACGAAGCGCAGATGGCCAAAAATCTCGACATCCGCCGCGGGCTGATCGTCGCGGAAGCCGTCATGATGGGCCTTGCGCCGCAGCTTGGCCGGCAAGAGGCCCACGACGTCGTTTACGACGCCTGCCGCCGCGCCAATGAGGAGCACATCTCCTTGAAGGACGCACTGTCATCCGACGCGAAGGTCACTTCACGCATCGATCGCGCAACCATAGAGCGGTTGACCTCGCCAGGTAACTATCTCGGGCTCGCGCCGCAAATGGTCGACCGCGTGCTGGCATCAAAGCAGCGCGAAAACTGACTTCGCTCACGGCTGGCGCGCGGCCGCTCCTGCATACATGCCGCCGTCAATGACGAGCTCGGTGCCGGTCACGTAGCGCGAGGCGTCGGAGGCGAGATAAAGCACGCCAGCGGCGATATCCCACGCTTGGCCGGCATAGCCGAGCGGCGTCGCCAATTTCGCGCGCTCCTCCGGATCGATCGGGGCATTGCGGCCGTTACCGGCCGCCCCTGTTGGAATCTTGCCCCAGATCGGCGTATCGATGATGCCGGGGTGCACCGAATTGACGCGGATGCCGTCGCCGAAAGACGCGCATTCCATCGCGATCGCCTTGGCAAACAGCCGCACGCTGCCCTTGGTCGCGCAATAGCCGGCGAGCGTCGCCGAACCGCGCAAGCCCGCCAGCGACGACATCATGATGATCGAGCCGCCGCCGCTCTTGCGCATCAACGGCAGGCCATATTTGACGGACAGGAACACGCCGTCGAGGTTGATCGCGGTTTGCCGGCGCCAGTCGGCCAGCGACATCTCCACGATCGACGGCACGGCAATGCCGATGCCGGCGTTTGAAACCAGGATATCGAGCCGGCCGAAGCGCTTCTCGACGTCGGAGATCACGTCCGCCCAACGCGGCTCGCTGGTGACATCCTGTTGCAGGAAGATCGCCTCATGGCCGGCTTTCCTGATGGAGGCTACGACCTCCGGACCTCTCAGCTCATCGATGTCGCTGACGATGACGGCAGCGCCCTCCTCCGCCAGCAGCTCGGCGACTGCCTGGCCGATGCCCGACGCTCCACCCGTGACCAACGCAACCTTGCCCGCAACCTGGCCTGCCATGTCCATCCCCGATTTTTCTTGAGATTATCTGATCATCGCCGGCCCCTGATCGGGCACGGCGACATCGAGCACGCGAAGCTGCACGCGCTCCGATCCCTGGTAGCGGTCGACGGCGAGCGAGCCTGCGACATGCAGCACCTGCCCGCGCTGCGCGACCAGCGCGTTGCCGAGCCTCTGGCCGATCGAACGAAAGGCGATGCCATTGACGATGGCGCCATCGCCGGACTTGAAGCGCAGGCGCAAGTGCGCTTGTCCCACTTCGTCGGCGAACACGAGCTGGTGCGATGGCAGCGCCAGCACCGGTTCGGGATTGCCGCTGCCGAAGGGACCTGCACGGCTTAGCGTCGCGGCCAATTCGGGCGTGGCGCCGCGTGCGCTGATGGCGCCGTCGATGAACAACTCGTTGACGTGGCACGACTGGGCGACGTCATGCGCGAGCACGTCCTCCATGTAGGCGCGAAACTCCGCGAGCCTTTCCTTGCGAAGCGTGACCCCGGCGGCCATCGCATGCCCCCCACCCTTCATCAACAAGCCGTCGGCCACCGCCTGCCGTACCGCCATGCCGAGATCGACGCCACCGATCGAGCGGCCCGAACCGGTGCCGACGCCGCCAGGCTCGAGCGCAATCGCAAACGTGGGCCGCCCAAATTTTTCCTTCAGCCGCGCCGCGACCAGTCCGACCACGCCGGGGTGCCAGCCCTCGGATGCCGTGACGATCACCGAGCCCTTGTCCTCGGCGCCGAGCGAAGCCAGCGCCTCGGCTTCGGCCTGGGCTTCGGCGGCCTGCTCGATGACGCGGCGCTCACTGTTGAGCCGGTCGAGCTCGGTGGCGATCCGCGCTGCCTCCGAAATATCACCTTCCAGCAAGAGACGCACGCCGAGATCGGCGCGGCCGATACGGCCGCCGGCATTGATACGCGGGCCGAGCAGGAAGCCGAGATGCCAGGCTTCCGGCGGACCGTTCAGCCGCGACACATCCATCAGCGCGGTGTGGCCGATATGGTCACGACGGCGCATCGCAATCAGGCCTTTCGCGACAAAGGCGCGGTTCAGCCCAATCAGCGGCGCGACGTCGGCGACCGTGCCGAGCGCGACGTGATGCAACATGCCGAGCAGATCGGGCTCCGGCATCTCCGCGGTCCAGAAGCCGCGGTTGCGCAGCTCGCGATTGACCGCGACCAGTGTCACCAGTGTAAGCCCAACCGCCGCGAGATGGCCGAGGCCGGAGAGATCATCCAACCGGTTCGGGTTCACCAGCGCGTCGGCTGGCGGCAGCACTTCGCCGGGCTGGTGGTGATCGATGACGACGACCGACAGACCGAGACGTTTCGCCTCGGTGAGCGGCTCGATCGAGGTGGTGCCGCAATCGACCGCTATGAGCAGCGTGGCGCCCTTGCCTGCCAGCGCGCGCACGGCTTCTGTGTTGGGGCCATAGCCCTCGAACAGCCGGTCGGGGATATGGATCAGGGGATCGAGGCCACAGTGACGCAGATGCCAAGCGAGCAGCGCCGCTGAAGTCGCGCCGTCGACGTCGTAGTCGCCGAAGATCGCGACCTTCTCGCCCCGCACCGCTGCGTCCGCGATGCGCTTTGCCGCCGCTTCCATATCGGTCACGGTGTAGGGATCCGGCATCAATTTGCGGATAGTCGGATCAAGAAAATCCGCGACCGCGTCGATCGCGACTTCGCGGCTGGCGAGCACGCGCGCCAGCATCTCCGGCAGTTGATGGCGCTGCGCGATCGCGAGCGCCCGCGCCGCGCCCCGCGCGTCAAGCCGATCCCGCCAGAGCTTTCCCGTAAGCGAATGCTGCACGCCGAGAAAAGCGGGCTGGGATTCGACAGGCAATACGGTTGCGGGAAGCGTCATGGCTCCTTCCGGAAATGGGGACTTGACGCGGATTCGCAACCATCGTGCCCCGGACGCCTCGCCCCGCGCAAGCGCCCGACGACCCATCAGAACGCTATCAACAGCGCCGGCTCAGCAGCCCATTTTGTCGGCGACGCCGCCAAAATCCCCGGCGACGATGTCCCAGTCGCCCTTGGCTTCGAAATCATATTTCTGCAGCGGACCATATTCGGTCGGCCGCGCCACGAAGGCGGTCTTCAGTCCCTGCTTCTGCGCGGCCTTGAGGTCATGGTTGTGCGCGGCGACCATCATCACCTCGGCCGGCTTGAGGCAGAGCAGCTTCGCGGCGCCAAGATAGGTCTCGGGATCGGGCTTATAATGCTCGAACAGCTCGGCCGACATGACGAGGTCCCACGGAAGGCCTGCGAACTTCGCCATATTGGTGAGCAGCGCGACGTTGCCGTTCGAGAGCGGCGAGATGACGTATTTTGTCTTCAGCCGCGTGAGCCCGGCGACACTGTCCGGCCAGGGGTGCAGCCGATGCCAGCCCATGGTGAGGTGATGCAGGTCGGCGTCGCTCAATCCCTTGATGCCGAGCTGTTCGACCAGCTTCTCCAGCGAGCGGCGATGCAGCACGTCGAGGATGACATAGCCGTCCTGCGGGTTCTTGCGCACCACGTCCATCGAGGCGGCGTAGACCGCGCGCCAGCCGTCGACGAGCGCGGTCCAATCGGCTTTCGTGCTGTTGGCCTCACCCCATTTGGTGAAGTCGTTGATCAGGCTCGTGCGCCAGTCGACGACGGTGCCGAACACGTCGAACACCAGCGCCTTTACCCCTGAGATATCGGACATGTTTGCTCCCTGCCCATTTTTCTTGCTTCTTGCTGTCATTCCGGGGCGATGCGAAGCATCGAACTATGGTGTGCAGTTGCGCACCTGAGAATCTCGAGATTCCGGGTCTGCGCTCCGCGCATCCCGGAATGACAGTGCTCATTTAATCGAGATGAAACTTGTCCAACTGCCGATGCTCGGCCTTGATGTAGCGCACCGTCCCGGTAACGGAGCGCATCACCACGGTTTCGGTTTCGTACACGCCGTCTTTTCGAAACTTGACGCCGGTTAGCAGCGAGCCGGTGGTAACGCCGGTCGCCGCGAACAGGCAGTCGCCGCGCGCCATGTCCTCGATGCCGTAGACCTTCCTGGGGTCGGTGATGCCCATCTTGTGCGCGCGTTCACGCTTCTCTTCGGTGTCGAGGATGAGGCGGCACTGCATCTGGCCGCCGATGCAGCGCAACGCCACCGCGGCCAGCACGCCCTCCGGCGCACCGCCGGTGCCGATATACATGTCGACGCCGGTCTCTTCCGGTGTCGCGCAATGGATCACACCGGCGACGTCGCCGTCGGTAATCAGCCGCACCGCAGCACCCGTCGAGCGCACGCCCTGGATAATCTCGGCGTGGCGCGGACGGTCAAGCACCAGCACGGTGATCGCCGAGGGGTCGACGCCCTTGGCCTTGGCGAGGCGTTTGACGTTATCCGCTGGCGAGGCGTCGAGCTCGACCACGCCCTTCTGAAAGCCCGGACCAACAGCGATCTTCTGCATGTAGACGTCGGGCGCGTGCAGCAACGTGCCCGCATCGGCCATCGCCATCGTCGCGATCGCGCCAGGCATGTTTTTTGCGCACAGTGTAGTGCCTTCGAGCGGATCGACGGCGATGTCGACCTGCGGACCGGCGTTCAGTCCGACCTTCTCGCCGATGAACAGCATCGGCGCCTCGTCGCGCTCGCCTTCACCGATCACGATGGTGCCATAGATCGGCAGCTTGTTGAGTTCGCGGCGCATGGCGTCGACCGCGGCCTGGTCGGCGGCCTTCTCGTTGCCGTGCCCCCGCAGCCGCGCCGACGACACCGCGGCACGTTCGGTGACGCGGACGATTTCAAGTGTCAGAATGCGCTCGAGCAGTAGCTGCGGCGGAACGGAAATATGGGTAGACATCAGCGCACTCCCTCAAGCGTTTACTAGCGAACTATCAAGCTAGCCCGCCAAACAATTCCCCAATGCACGACAAGGTTCGCTCGCGCATCAATTCTTTTCGATTCGGATCACCTGCGGCCGGCCAGAGATCACCTTGTCGCGCTGCACGGCGGCGAGCGCGCGATACACGGCGTCCTCATGGGTGGCGTAGGTAATCAGAAGCACGGGCACCTGCGATCCTTTTCCGGCCGATTTGCCGACGTCGGCGCCATTGGCATGGCGCTGCACGATGGATTCGATCGAAATCTTCTGCTCGGCAAGGTGCGTAGCGATCGTTGCCGCGGTGCCGGCGAGATCGCGCGCCATCAGGCGGATATAGTAACCGCCCTCATGCCGCTCCATCGGCGCCTTTTCGGTGGCACGCAGGCGCTCGACCGGACGCCCGAACGGATTGACGCGAACGCCGCGCGCGACATCGGCGATGTCGGCGACCACCGCGGAGGCGGTCGCGGCGCCCCCGGCGCCAGGCCCGACCAGGGTGATCGGCGGAATGCCCTCGCCGTCGATCGTGACCGCATTGGTCACACCCATCACCTGCGCAATCGATGACGACTTCGGCACCATGGTCGGATGCACGCGCTGCTCGATGCCCTTGGCCGTCTTTACGGCAACGCCAAGCAGCTTCACGCGATAACCGAGATCGGATGCCGCGCGAAGGTCTTCCGGCGAGATCGACGAAATGCCTTCGACGTAGACGGCGCTTTGCGCGACCTTGGTACCGAAGGCGAGGCTTGCGAGGATGGCGAGCTTTTGCGCGGTGTCGTGGCCATCGACATCGAAGGACGGATTGGCTTCGGCATAGCCGAGCCGCTGCGCGTCCTTCAGGCATTCGGCAAACGACAATCCCTCCTGCTCCATCCGCGTCAGGATGTAATTGCACGTGCCGTTGAGGATGCCATAGACGCGGTTGATGCCGGTGGCGGCAAGCCCCTCGCGCAGGGTCTTGATCACGGGGATCGCTGCACCAACCGCAGCTTCGAAGTTCAGCGCTCCGCCGTGCTTCTCTGCCGCCTGTGCGAGCCTGATCCCATGCTTGGCGATCAACGCCTTGTTGGCAGTGACGACCGACTTGCCGGACTTCAACGCTGCTTCGACCGCCGACAGAGCGGGCTCGCCGGCGCCGCCCATCAATTCAACGAAGCAGTCGATATCCTCGCTCGTGGCAAGGGCGACCGGATCCTTGACCCAGGCGATGCCACGCAGGTCGAGGGAGCGCTTCTTCGCCTGCGAGCGCGCAGTCACGGCGACGACGCGCACGCTACGGCCGGCGCGCGCGGACAACGCCTTGCCTTCGTTTTCGATCAGGCGGACGACTTCGGCACCGACAGTGCCGAGCCCCGCAATGCCCACCTTCAGGGGTGCGACCATCGGTTGCGAACCTAACGGATAAGGATTAGCGCCGGTTGGCGAGAGGAACCACGTTGTGCAACGTTTCGATGCCGCTTTCAAGGAACCGGCGCACACCGCGGGCGGCCTGGCGGATCCGCTGTTCGTTCTCCACCATCGCGATCCGGACATAGCCCTCGCCATGCTCGCCAAAGCCGACACCAGGCGACACCACCACGCCGGATTTCTCCACCATCAGCGTTGCGAACTGCATGCTGCCGATGCTTTCGAACGCCTTGGGCAGCGGTGCCCAGGCGAACATCGAGGCCTCCGGCGGCGGAATGTCCCACCCCGCACGGCCGAACGATTCCACCAGCGCGTCGCGGCGCTTGCGGTAGGTCTCGCGCATCTCGCGGATGCAATCCTCTGGCCCGTTGAGGGCCGCGGTTGCCGCGACCTGAACCGGTGTGAACGCGCCATAGTCGAGGTAGGATTTCACCCGCGCCAACGCGGCAATGATCCGCTCGTTGCCGACCGCAAAGCCCATGCGCCAGCCGGCCATCGAAAACGTCTTTGACATCGAAGTGAACTCGACAGTCACGTCCGTCGCGCCGGGAACCTGCAGCACCGACGGCGGCGGATTCTTGTCGTCGAAATAGACCTCGGCGTAAGCGAGGTCGGACAGGATGAAGATCTCGTGCTTCTTCGCAAACGCGACGAGGTCACGATAGAAATCGAGGTCCGCGACATAGGCGGTCGGGTTGGAGGGATAACAGACCACGATCGCGATCGGCTTCGGAATCGAATGAATGATCGCGCGCTCAACGGCCTCGAAGAATTGCGGCGTCGGCTCCGACGGCACCGAGCGGATCACGCCGCCCGCCATCAGGAACCCGAACGCGTGGATCGGGTAGCTCGGGTTCGGGCAGAGGACGACGTCGCCCGGCGCGGTGATGGCCTGCGCGACATTGGCGAAGCCTTCCTTGGACCCCAGTGTCGCAACGATTTGCGTTTCCGGATTGAGCTTCACGCCAAATCGGCGCGCGTAGTAGGCGGCCTGCGCCTTGCGCAAGCCTGGAATGCCGCGCGAAGCGGAATAGCGGTCGGTCCGAGGCTTGCCGAGGGTCTCCTTCAGCTTCTCCAGGACGTGGGGCGGCGCGGACAGGTCCGGGTTGCCCATGCCGAGGTCGATGATATCGGCGCCGGCATTCCGCGCGGCCGCCTTGGCCCGGTTGACTTGCTCGAACACGTAAGGCGGCAGGCGGCGGATGCGGTAAAAATCTTCCATGGGTCCTCGGGCTCCGGCAACCCCGGGGGATGCAGAGTAGCCATTCCTCCGGAATTTCCGGAAGAGATGGCGTCGCCCAGAACCTTCGCCAAGTCAGACACTTAGCGCAATTCCGGAGGCAGCTCCTCAAATCACCCCTGACGGTTGAGTGGCTCTTTTTACCACGGACGCCCCTTGGCGCCAGCGATTAGCTTGACAACAAGCGCTTATTTCGCCGGCGTAGGAGTGGCTGGGGTCTGATTGGCCGCTGGCGGGGTCACCGTTGCCTGGTGGTCGCGCGCAGCGATCAATTCGGCCTCGACCTTGGCCCGTGTTGCCGGGTCCATCGCCGTGTCGTCGCGGTCGGGCGGAAGATCGTTGACCGGCAGATAAGCGCCTGGCTCTTTCGGCCGGGCCGGCGCGTCAGCCGGCGTGCCGACCCCAGGCAAATCGGCAATCTGGCTCGAACAGCCGGCGAGGGCCAGGCCAGCACAAAACAGCGCCGCCGCGACAAACCTTCGTCTTTGCCGGTCGGTGAGCATTTTGCCGGAAATCCCCACTCGAAAACGCCACCATGTGAACCCGCGGCCTTAAGCGCTGGTTCGCGCTCTTCCGCTCAAACCATTTTGACCCAAAAGGGTTAGAGCCACAGCAGCCAATTGTACCGCTAGGGCCGCAATGTGACAGAACCAAGATCAATTGTCGCAGCGCAGCACATGTCTAAACAAAGGTTAATCTGCTTCCGGTTACTGCCTCTCTCGCGGTGACGAAAACCAATCGAAGCGTTAGTGTTGTTGTCATGACCGATGTCACGACCGAGACCAAGCAAGAGAAGAACTTCGACACCGAAGCGTTCGCGATGAACATCGCGCGCGCGATGGAGACCGGCGGCCGTGCGCTTGCGGCCTATCTGAAGCCGCGCGAGAGCGGTGAAGTGAAGGACAAGTCCTCGGAGGAGATGGCCGAGGTCATCAAGACGCTGACGACCGTTGCCGAATACTGGTTGTCGGACAACGAACGTTCTTCCGAGCTGCAGACCAAGATGGCCAAGGGCTATCTCGATCTCTGGGGCTCGGCGATGCGGCGCCTGGCCGGCGAAGGGGCGATGCCGGCGATCTCTCCCTCCCCGCGCGACAAGCGGTTTGCCGACCCCGAATGGAAGTCGAATCAGTTTTTCGATTTCGTGATGCAGGCCTATCTGCTCACGACGCAGTGGGCGCAAGATCTCGTGCGCAACGCCGAGGGCGTCGATCCGCACACCCGCAAGAAGGCCGAGTTCTACGTCAATCAGATCACCAATGCGCTGGCGCCATCGAATTTCGTCTTCACCAATCCGGAAGTGCTGCGCGACACGCTGGCGCAGAACGGCGACAATCTGGTTCGTGGCATGAAGATGCTGGCCGAAGACATCGAGGCCGGAAAAGGCATGCTGCGCATCCGCCAGTCTGACCCGGCGAACCTCGAGGTCGGCGTCAACATGGCGACGACGCCCGGCAAGGTGATCTACCAGAACGACCTTATGCAGCTCATCCAGTACGAGCCGACCACGGAGAACGTACTGCGCACGCCCCTCCTGATCGTGCCGCCGTGGATCAACAAATACTACATTCTTGATCTCAGGCCCGAAAAATCCTTCATCAAATGGTGCGTCGATCAGGGCGTCACCGTGTTCGTGATCTCCTGGGTCAATCCCGACAAGGATCTGGGCGCAAAGACCTGGGAAGACTACATGAAAGAAGGCCCGCTGACGGCAATGGACGTCATCGAGAAGACCACCGGCGAGATGAAGGTCCACACCATGGGCTATTGCGTCGGCGGTACGCTGCTCGCCACGACGCTGGCCTGGCTCGCCGAAAAGCGACGGCAGCGGGTGACCTCGGCGACCTTCCTTGCGGCGCAGGTGGACTTTACCCATGCTGGCGATCTTCTCGTGTTCGTCGATGAGGGCCAGATCTCCGCACTCGAGCGCGACATGCAGGAATCCGGCGTGCTCGAGGGCTCGAAGATGGCGATGGCCTTCAACATGCTGCGCTCCAACGACCTGATCTGGTCCTATGTCGTCAGCAATTATCTGAAGGGAAAGCCGCCGGCCGCGTTCGACCTCCTGCACTGGAATTCCGATGCGACGCGGATGCCGGCCGCCAACCATTCCTATTACTTGCGCAACTGCTATCTGGAGAACCGGCTTTCCACCGGCAACATGGTGCTCGACAACACCCTGCTCGACCTCTCCAAGGTGAAAGTGCCGGTCTATAATCTCGCCACGCGTGAGGATCACATCGCTCCGGCCGATTCCGTGCTGTACGGCTCACAATTCTTCGGCGGCCCGGTGAAATTCGTGCTGTCCGGCTCAGGCCATATCGCCGGCGTGGTCAATCCGCCTGCGGCCGGCAAATATCAGTACTGGCTCAACGACAACATCAAGGACATTTCGCTGGCCGACTGGATCAAAGGCGCGCAGGAGCACAAGGGCTCGTGGTGGCCGAACTGGCGCGAATGGCTCGGCGCGCTTGATGCCGAAGAGGTTCCGGCACGTAGCGTCGGAAGCGACGCGCTGCCGCCGATCGAAGACGCCCCCGGCGGCTATGTGCGCGTCCGCGCGTAGCGCAAGCCATCGCGCTCTTGTATAACCATAACACTCAAGCCCGTTAGATTCTCGAAATCGAGCAAGGGGACACACCAATGATGCCCGGATCGTTGACGCCCGAATTGTTCTGGCTGACGTTGACCGTGATTTTGACCGGACTGCTCTGGGTCCCCTACATCCTCAATCGCGTCGTGGTGCGCGGCCTTGGCGGCGCCATGGCCAATCCGTCCCGCGGTGACAAGCCTCACGCGCCCTGGGCGACGCGGCTGATGTTCGCGCATGACAACGCGGTGGAAAACCTCGTGATCTTCGCCCCGCTGGTCCTGATCCTGGCGCAGATCGACTATTCGACGAAATGGACCATCTGGGCCTGCGCGGTCTATTTCTGGGCCCGCGTCGCGCATCTGATCGTCTACACGATGGGCCTTCCGGTGTTCCGCACGCTCGCGTTCACGGTGGGATTCCTGGCTCAGGCCGTGCTGGCGCTGGCGGTGTTCAGGATTCTCTGACAACCACTGCTCGGAGAGTGTTCCGGGCCACAATGCACGACATCGTGGCCCGAACCACTGCCGGCTCAATTATCAGCAGAATCGCGCGTTGTTTTTCGGATCGGCGGGTCCGGCTCACTTTTCACTTCTAGATTAAGCGGCAAGTCCAATTGCTGCGGCTCCCTCATAAGCCGCAAGCTGAGGCGATCGCTCTTCAGTGTCAGTTCGAGGGAAATGCCAAGTTCGGAGAACCGAACAGCGCGCGGCTGGTCAATCTCGGCAAATCCAAAGAAGGTAAAGGGTAGCTCTACAGTATCGGAACCGACCTCACGTGACATCACTTGGGCCGATGAAGTATCGAAATTGATGACGGCTTGTCCGGGCCCGCCGATGCCAGTCCGGAGCAATACTTTTCCGGTCTCGAATCCGCCAAGCTTGTCCCGCTTTACGTCAGCAGCAGCAATAATCTCGTCTAAAGTCAATCCGTCCAATTTGGCGAGCGCGCGCACAATCTCGATGACGTCAGCCAACTCGACGTGCCTCTCCTTTATGGTTTCGCCTTCGCGGACCTCGAGCGCTTCTTCGAGCACCTTTCCAATGAGAAAAGATTTAAGAGTACTTTGCGGTACGGTTCTCGTTGCTTCGAGTTCCTGCCGAGCCGAGATTCGCGCAGGAATCTTATCGCGAACAAGTTTACCAAACGACACATTCTTCCGAACGCGCAAATGGTCCTTCTCGCTGCTAGCAATCACGGTGCAGCCGAAGCGATTGAGCTGATAGTAGGCATGCGCGAGTGTCGATCCTTCGAGATCGATCGGCATGCCATGACTAAGGGCCTGGCGGGCGACTTCTTCCAAGAAGGAGTTATCGCGAAACAAGTCCTGATGATCAGGCCGCAGCACGATCATACGTTGGCTCATATCGAAATTTGCTTGCGTGAGCGCTTGGAGCGATTGCTGGTTGCGGACGACGAAAGGGTGACGGCGGTGACGATCATGATTCACAACGGAGTGCGCCGGTGTCCAATACCAAGGCATATTGAAAGATTGGCCGCCTTCGTCCACGCAGCCGATAAACCACATCACATGGCAAGCTCTGTTGAGACGCATAGCGATCTCATGCGTGCGCCTAGCTACATGCAGCGCTTGTTTCTTGCTAATGCTGAGCGAGCGCGCGACCTCATTCTTAACGCGCGCATACGACCACGATCCGTCACTCTGGCAACGAAGAATGTTCGATTTGTATTCAGGGTACTCCGTTGCATTCTCGGTCGGGATATGCACTTCCCAAATGTCGTAAGGACAATACTGGAGAGCATCCGGCAATCCCCACAGCCCGTGAATTTCCACCATCGCCTCATCGGGCGCGGCGCGTGCCCAAGCAGAGGCGCGCGCATCGACATAGCGATGGCTGATGAAGGCATAGTCCCCGACGCTGGCATCTTTCGCTACGATCTCGTCGCGCACCTTAAGGCACCAAGCGGCGGCATCATTGGGGGTCAGGCAATTGGGCGTTCTCGGTAGGTTGACCGGCTTATTTTCCTCGCGTTTGACGCTTGTCCGCACCATAATATAGTCGGGTCCAAGCAAGCGCGCGAACTCGTCGGCCAAAGCGTTCGACGCGGCGGCGTCTCCAGTGTCAGGCAGACTCGCGAGCGGTATGTAGAATAGGTTGGGCTTGTGCGGGTCGTTATCCGACCAAAGCTCTTGCAGAACGCGAAGCTTGTCCCAATGCTGAACGGCCGCTAGGTCTGGAGCGCGGATGTATTGGCCATTTCCGCCGTCAGATGCATGGATCGGCGTAATGGTGATTTGCCATGGATTGACCCCACTAAGGTCCTCGTCTTCTTGGTCGAGTTGAACAACATAAAATCGGGCGGTGTCGCTTATCCACTCGATGTTGAGCCGTGTTGAAGTCCCACGCAGCAGCTCGTTGTTCACCCATGCTCCGATCGAACCGAACAGCCGTTCGAGAGACAGGCGCGGTCTGGCCAAAGAGGCGCGTTGGCGATGGCAGCGGCATCGCGCTGCACATTTAATCGAAGACTGGTTGCGCGATCCTGTTCGTGGGTTGTGATTTCCCACTGATCACGCGTTCTGGAAATGCGGGCGAGATTTCCGAACTCGCCGCGTTGTTTCGGCTCAAGGAACCGCTGGAGAACCAGTCCGCACGCTCGACTGTCGGCCGATTCGATTACCAGAGCGCACGCCGCCTGGAACCTTTCAATCCAGTCCTTTGCGGTAAGATTGACGACTACGCTCATATACGTGCCGCGATCCCAGATTGTTTCGCCGACTACGCTTGACCGGACTATGATCTGCTGGCCCTCACCAGCAAGGGACTGAAGCTGGTCCGCAAAGACGGCGTCTATGGTCGCCGGCGGCAAGAGGTCGCGCGCACGATGGGCGCTCACCAGGATAAACGGCAACGTCCACGCGCGAGGTATAGGCATGAGCCCCGCCGCTTTGGGGCCGAGTGTCTCGCGAGCGTCGATCGACTCGGACCATGAAGCGGGGACTGTCGCCTCCGAATGATAGAACCCGTTCATTTTTCGCGGATGGTTCCGAACACGGCATTCGCGATATTCGTGAGAAGCCCGCTCACGCCATCAGAGAAATAACCGATCAAGAATGCCATGGAAGCCGAGCTTGCGATTCCGCGCGAAACGTCGCCTGGGTGCCCGATGATCATCCCGCTATCGAGCAAGGTGAGAACAGCACACGCATAAACGCCGCCGACGAGCGGAACGAACAGCCGCCATAGCTGGCGGTCGAGGTGCCAGCTCCCTTTCGCGACCGCATGAATCAGCCATTTGATCGAAAATGTAGTTCCGCCGACGCCGCCACAGAAAAACAACACGACCATGCGGGGATCAACATTGGCCGAAGCATTGGGGCCGAGCGCCGGAAATGCCACTAGGTAAGAGCCGCCGGACAAGACAAGCGCGATGCTGGAAAGGAAGATCAAAATCAGGAGGACAATAGCGAGGATGACGGCTTCGTAGCAAATGTGCTTCCGGGCCTCCGGTGGAAATTTCGATTGCCAATCGTAAGGAGCTCGGCCATCCGTATAATCGATGGTTTTTCCGGGCATCGCCATCGGTGGGGCGCCGTCGGACGGCTCAGCTCCCGTCGTCCCGTCCTTTGACACGTATCATCTCCGCGCTCAGGCCGCCCGTGAAGCGCTAGCAATCGTTTCCAGGACGTTTTCGAGGTGTGGATGGGACCTATAATCCCAAGCCGCATCCTGATCGATAATGCGGGCGATTACCTTGCGGAAAAATTGCGACCCAGCCGTCTCTACCGACTGTGCCAACAGAAATTGGTCGCTATGTCCCGCCACGAAGTAAGACTGGCTCGAATCAATCGCAGCATAGGCATCACCGCGACCAAAAGACCATTCGAGCGCGACTTCGGCCTGCGCTTCCTCACAAAGTCGCTCAAACGAAAATGGAGGGGTCAGGAGGATATGAATATGCGCATGATCAACGCCGCACCCCACAATCGAGCGCGCTTTGGTCGCGCCATGTTCGAACCAGATGACGTCCCTCGGATCGCGTCCGAACGAGCCCGTGATGTCGTTGATGGCCAAAAGCAGGGCTTTGCGCTCTTCCTGAGCCCAAAGCGCGGCATTGACAGCACGCCCTTTAGGGATTGCGAGGACCCAGTTCGGAATGATCGACCCCAGCGTAGGCGTGACAACCATCGTCCCGGTATCACGGAGAATCGTGTCGTAAACCGGCCGTGGGCAAGCATCCGAGAGTATGTTCGCAAATCGTGAATTGATCACGGGCTCCTCCGACGGAAAGTCGAATCGCGTCAGTATTGTACGTGTAGTGCGACCTGATTGCCGAAGGACTGTAGCAAATAGTTGTCCCGCGGACTGACCACAATGCCAGCTTATCGTGGGGCCGAGCTGGTCAAAAGCGCACTGACAAGCAAATCATTGAGAAAGATTAACGGGGATTACCTAGCGCCAGCGGCGTATCACTACCCTCAGCCACAACGTCCTTTGGCATTGAAAAATAGAAAGAATTCTCCCAATTCAGCGCCCCGCAAGAGTTTCCCCGAGAACCAGTATCCAGCAGCGCGCGAAAACGTACAGGTAGCGTCTTGCTTTGCAATTGCGCGCCCCGCATAGGCCTCGGCGTTACGGCGGTAGAATTGCAGCGTATCGTCGTCCAAGCTCTCTCCTCACGGAAACAGCGCGATCTGTTCGAGCCCTGTGGTCTCGGGCCAGCCGAACATCAGGTTCATGTTCTGGATGGCCTGCCCGGCCGAACCTTTCACGAGATTGTCCAGCGTCGCAATCACGATGGCGCGACCCTTGATGCGGTCGTCAAACACGCCGATCTGGACGTAATTGGAGCCGCGCACATTCTGGGTCTGCGGCACCACGGCCTTCTGCGCGACATGTACGAAGGGCTCGCCACGATAAGCTTCCTCAAGTGCGGCGCGCAGGTCGTCGACGCCGGCGCCATCGAGCCGGACGTAGCAGGTACAGAGCTCGCCGCGGGCCATCGGGATCAGATGCGGCGTGAAATTCACCGTCACGGCTTTCCCTGCGGCGACGCTGATCTCCTGGTCGATTTCCGCCGTGTGGCGGTGCCTGGCGATCGAATAGGGCGACAGCCCCTCGCCTGCTTCCGAAAACAGCGTCTTTTGTTTCAGGCCGCGACCTGCGCCGGTGACGCCCGATTTCGCGTCTATGACGAGATCATGGGCGTCCACGAGACCGGCTTTGACGAGCGGCACCAGCGCGAGCAGGACGGCCGTTGGATAACAGCCGGGACAGGCGACCAGACGAGCGGCGGTGATTTGTTGCCGGTAAAGCTCCGTCAGCCCATAGACCGCCTCCTCTTGCAGCTCCGCTGCGCGATGTTCGTGCCCATACCATTGCGCATAGGCGGCCTGATCGCGCAGCCGGAAATCGGCCGACATGTCGAGCACCCTGATCAAGGGATTGGCCTTCAGCACGGCAGCGATGATCTCCTGCGTGGTGCCGTGCGGAAGTCCACAGAACACGGCATCGAGGGCGGCCCAATCGACCTCTTCCCACGCGGTCAGCATGGCCAGATCGAGCGGAAAGAAATGCGGAAACACGTCACTCACCGCCTTGCCAGCGTGGGTGTTGGCGGTCAGTGCGGCGATTTGGACATGCGGATGCCGCGCCAGCAGACGCACAGCGTCGGCGCCGGTGTAACCCGAGGCGCCAAGGACAGCGATCTTCCTCGCGCTCATGGTTTGACCTCCGCAGGCTGGTTCGCGAACGCCTGTGGCCGCGCTTCGCACATCAGCTCGGAGATCGCTTGCGAGCCCGCATCCGGTTGCCCCGCGAGTGCGCCTGCAACCGCTGCATAATCCACCTCGGACTTGTGCTGGTTCAGCTTGAAGCTGCCCTCGATCTCCTCGACCGTCATGACCAAGCCGACAATTGCCTTCTTCATGGCCTCAAGGCGAGCGGCCGTCATCTTGCCCGACGTCCAGGGCTTCTTCGGCAGAAGTCTATTTTCGAATTTCGCGCTGAGCGAATCGATCTGGACTGCGAGCTCGTCGTCCACGAGCTTGCGCACCGGGCCGGTCAGGTGCGCGGATTGGTAAAGCCAGGTCGGCACTTGGTCCGCCGAGACGTACCAGTCCGCGGACACGTAAGCGTCGGCGCCATTGACCGCCAGCAGCCAGGACGACGCCCCGTCAGCGAACTTCGCAAGCGGATTGCCGCGCGCCAGGTGGAAGAGCGCGCGCGGCGTGCCGTCATCGGCATAGCTCAGGTAGAATGGCAGCAGCGAAGCGATCGGCTTCTTGCCGTCGAATGCGCAAACCATACCGAACCCGCGCGCTTCCGCGAACGCAAGCGTGGCGGCGCGATCGGGCCTGAAAGGCGGAGGCGTATACATGGACTAACTCCTGCTTGATGAAGGAGCCGCCGGATCAGTTTACGCTGCTATGTGAGTGAAGGCATGCCGCGGACTGAGCCGGCGGCAGGGGGTGATCGCTAGACGCAAACGATCGCCCATGCCGCAGCAAGGCTACGGCGGGCGATGGTGCTGGTCGCAAAATGGATCATGGGTCGGCCCTATAAGGCCGCGGGCCACCCGCGTCAAGCCAGCCTAGATCACGCGCCACAGCCATTCCATGATCTGCGCGATCACGTCACCGAACGTCAGAAGCGCGGCAGCCCAGATCAGCGCGGACACGAAATTCGCGATCTGGAACGACCAGTACGGCATCTCGAAAATGCCGGCGGCCAACGGCACCGACGCCCGCAATGGTCCGAAGAAACGGCCGACGAAAATGCTCGGCACGCCCCAGCGCCGCACAAAGGCTTCGCCGCGCGGCAACAGGTCGGGATAGCGCGACAACGGCCACATTTGCGCGACGTGGTCCTTGTATTTGTAGCCGAACCAGTACGAGACCCAATCGCCCAGCGCAGCACCGATGCCACCGGCAATACACAGCGGCCAGAAATTGATACCGCTCACGCCGATCAGCGCACCGATCGCGACCAGTGCGCCCCAGGCTGGAATCAGGAGCGAAATGAACGCGAGTGATTCCCCAAATGCCAGCAGCAACACGATCGGGGCTGCCCAAGCCTGATGATCGCGCACGAAATCGGCAAGCGCGTGCGCATGATCTCCCATTCTGTGTAACCTTCCCGCCCCGGATTGCTGCGATTGAACCTTGTTGTGGCCTCAAAGCCCAACAGCAGGTAAGCCGCCCGTGCGGGTCACTTCAAGTCACAAAGCACCACGTGATTGTGAGCAACCACGCTCGTCAATGTTTGCAAATCCCCCATAAGGACAAGGAAATTCCGATGATCGGTTCGCTAATGATGTGCGTCAGCGTCGTCGTTTTGCTGTGCGGAATGCTGCTAGGCATCGTGATGGGCATCAGCGAGGATTTCGTGCTGCAGCCCGCGCATGCACATCTCAACCTGCTTGGCGGGGTAATGCTGTTTTTGTTCGGCCTGTACTATCGCGTGGTCCCAGCCGCGGGCGGCAGCCGCTTGGCGAAATTCCAGGGTTGGCTCCACATCGCGGGCGGACTTCTCCTGCCGGCAGGCGTCGCCGTCGTGGTCACGCATGGCAACGCCTTCGTCGCCATCCCGATCGTGGGGTCGCTGATCACGCTTGCGGCGATGGCGCTTTTTGCGGTGATTGTGTTCCGGACCGCGCGAGTATAAGCGGCCGTTGTCACATTTTCAGGCCTATCCGTGGCATAGTCGAACGAACCGATTCGCCCGATTCTGCTTGTGTTTCACAGTGTGAAGAACTATGGCTAAAGCCTTGAAATCTCCTGCAAAAGCCAAGTCCGACGGCCTCTTTGCCGACGCCGAGCCCAAAGGCCGCGCAGCACTCAAGGTTGCCTCCCGCGGTTCCGCGGCCGAGGCCGGCTATACCGCGCGCGATATCGAGGTGCTGGAGGGGCTGGAACCCGTCCGGCGCCGGCCAGGCATGTATATCGGCGGCACCGACGAGAAGGCGCTGCACCATCTGTTCGCCGAAGTCATCGACAACTCGATGGACGAGGCGTTGGCCGGCCACGCCACCTTCATCGAGGTCGAGCTCACGCCGGACGGCTTTTTGACCGTCTCGGACAATGGCCGCGGCATCCCCATCGACCCGCATCCGAAATTTCCGAAGAAGTCGGCACTCGAAGTGATCATGTGCACGCTGCATGCCGGCGGCAAATTCGACTCCAAGGTCTACGAAACCTCGGGCGGTTTGCACGGCGTCGGCGTCTCTGTCGTCAACGCGCTGTCGTTGCGGCTCGAGGTCGAGGTCGCACGCGGCCAAAAGCTCTACCGCATGGCGTTCGAGCGCGGCCATCCCAAGGGGAAACTGGAGGATCTCGGCAAGATCAACAACCGCCGGGGCACCAAGGTCCGCTTCAAGCCGGACACCGAGATTTTCGGGGCAAAAGCCACTTTCAAGCCGCAGCGCCTCTTCAAGATGGCACGCTCCAAGGCCTACCTGTTCGGCGGCGTCGAAATCCGCTGGCGCTGCGCGCCGGAATTACTCAAGGGCATCGAGGATGTGCCGGCGGAGGACACCTTCCACTTCCCCGGCGGTCTGAAGGACTATCTCGCGGCCGCGATCCACGCCGACACACTCGTGCATCCGGACGTCTTCTCCGGAAAATCCGGACGCACCGGAGCACATGGGGCTTGCGAATGGGCGGTTGCGTGGACGGCTGACGCCGACGGCTTCCTCTCCTCCTACTGCAACACCATTCCGACCCAGGATGGCGGCACGCATGAATCCGGCATCCGCAGCGCCTTGCTGCGGGGGTTGAAGGATCACGCCGAACGCGTCGGCCAAGGCAAGCGCGCCGCCAGCGTCACCTCGGAAGACGTGATGGCGGGCGCCGCTGTGATGCTTTCGGTGTTCGTCCGCGAGCCGGAATTCCAGGGCCAGACCAAGGATCGCCTCGCCACTGCCGAAGCCCAGCGCATCGTCGAGCAGGCGGTCAAGGACCCGTTCGACCATTGGCTGTCGGGCAATCCGCTCCAGGCCAACAAGCTCCTCGACTTCGTGATCGAGCGCGCCGATGAGCGCATCCGCCGCCGCCAGGAAAAGGAAATCTCGCGCAAGGCCGCTGGCAAGAAGGCGCGGCTGCCGGGCAAGCTTGCGGATTGCACGAATACGGCTGCAGAAGGCTCCGAGCTCTTTATCGTCGAGGGCGACTCGGCCGGCGGCAGCGCCAAGCAGGCGCGCGACCGCAAGACCCAGGCCGTGCTGCCGCTGCGCGGCAAGATCCTCAACGTTGCCTCCGCCGGCAAGGACAAGCTGACGGCGAACGCGCAGGTCGCCGATCTCGTACAGGCGATCGGGTGCGGCACCCTGGCGCAATACCGTCAAGAGGATCTGCGCTACTCCCGAATCATCATCATGACCGACGCGGATGTCGACGGCGCCCACATCGCTTCGCTCCTGATCACCTTCTTCTACCGCCAGATGCCGCGGCTGATCGACGAGGGCCATCTCTATCTCGCCGTGCCGCCGCTGTATAAGCTCACCCACGGCACCAAGAGCGTGTACGCGCGCAACGACGCGCACCGCGATGCGCTGCTCAAGAGCCAATTCAACGCCAACGCCAAGGTTGATATCAGCCGCTTCAAGGGCCTGGGCGAGATGATGCCGGCGCAGCTCAAGGAAACCACGATGGATCCGGCCAAGCGCACGCTGCTGAAGGTCGTGCTGCTCGCCGACGACCGCGAAGGCACCGCCGATTCGGTCGAGCGGCTGATGGGCACCAAGGCGGAAGCCCGCTTCGCCTTTATCTCCGACAAGGCCCCCTACGCCAGCGACGATCTGCTGGACGTTTAGTGGTCCCGTGCCAGGTTGGCGCCGCCTCCACGGAGGAGTAGCGATTCTCCTTAATTTTCAGTTACTTGTAAATTTTTCTATTGATGCTGCCGATGGTTGTTTTCTGGCGAGTGTGCCCGTGCAGCAACAGCATTTCGCCCGGAAACGTCTATAGTGGCCCTTAACACGTTGGGTACTTTGTTACCCCCGTACGCGGACAATTTTGAACGCGAATACTGAGGAATCGAAAATGAAGAAGTTCCTGCTCGCTCTGACCGCCGTGGCGGCTTTCTCGGGATCGGCGCTTGCCGCTGACCTGCCCGCTCGCGTGTACACCAAGGCTCCGCCCCCGGTGGTGGCTCCGAGCTGGACCGGCTTCTACATCTTCGGTGGCGCAGGCGGTGGCTTGTGGAACGCCGATCAGCACACCCAGACGACCGTCGGTGGAATTCCCTTCGGGATCGACCAGCGCAATGGTGGTTCGGGCTGGTTCGGCACGGCTGGCGCTGGGTATGACTGGCAGGTCAGCCCGAGCTGGGTCGTGGGTGTCTTCGGGGATGGCCAGTTCGGCAGCCTGAGGGGAGACATTCGCGATACGAACTTCGGCTGGACCGGATTTGAAAAGCTTCAGGATACCTGGGCGGCCGGCCTGCGTGTCGGTTATCTGGTTGCCCCGAACGTTCTGTCCTATGTGAACGGCGGTTACTCCGGCTCGCACTGGTCTGGCACGGAGTTCGTCAGCTCGGTCAGCGGCGTTCCGGTGGGCGCTCACACCAACAGCTTTAACCGCAATGGCTGGTTCATTGGCGGCGGCGTCGAAAACAACCTGAACATCTTCGGCATCACGGCACCGGGCTGGTTCATGAAGACCGAGTATCGTTCGGCCTTCTACAATGCCAGGAACGACAGCGAGTTCTTCGACGGCACCAACCTGCCGACCGGCCACGATATCCGCTTCAATGCCTGGACGCAGACCATCTCCACCTCGCTGGTCTACCGCTTCAACTGGACCGGCCCTGTGGTTGCGAAGTACTGATCTCCTCCCTGCGTAAGGAACTTAAAAGCCCCGGCATCCCGCCGGGGCTTTTTTGTTGACCATTGCCATCCGGCGATCACTTGTGCCCGAGCCTATTCGCGCGATCGCCAGCGCATCGGCCTCGCTGGCCTTGTCGGGAATCGAAAGCTACGGTGGCGCCTTGCTGCGGTTTTTCGCGTCCGTCACCAAGCGGAGCCGCGGCCAACATCAACAGACCGGAGGATGCGCCCATGCGCAGACTGCTTCTGAGCGTCGGCCTCGTGGCGCTCGTCATCGGCCTGCTCTGGATTGGCCAGGGCACCGGCGTGGTCGCCTGGCCTCCCGGTAGCTTCATGATCAAGGAAATCCATTGGGCGCTGTATGGCGCGGTGCTTTCGGCGATCGGCCTCATCCTGATCTGGCAAAGCCAACGTTGAAGAGAGTGGGAAATGCGGCGATGAGTTCGTTCAATCTGAAAGGTAAGGTCGCCATCGTCACCGGCGGCAATGGCGGCATCGGGCTCGGCATGGCGCGCGGCCTTGCGGATGCCGGCGCTGACATCGCGGTGGTCGGCCGCAACGCGGAGAAGTCCAAAGCGGCGGTCGCCGAGCTCACTTCTCGCGGCGTGCGCGCAATCGCGGTTGCGGCCGATGTCACCGACAAGGATGCGGTGGGCCGCTTGGTCGAGCGGGTCGCAAGCGAGCTCGGCCGCATCGACATTCTCGTCAACAATGCCGGGATCAACATCCGCAAGCCCCCGCATGCGCTCGAGCTTGAGGAGTGGAGCAGCGTCATCGACACCAACCTGACCAGCGCCTTCCTTTGCTCGAAGGCGGTTCACCCGGCGATGAAGGCCGCCAGCGGCGGCAAGGTCATCAATATCGGATCCATGATGTCGATCTTCGCCGCAAGCTTTGCGCCGGCCTATGCCGCGAGCAAGGGCGGCATCGTGCAGTTCACGCGCGCTTGCGCCTGCGCCTGGGCGGCCGACAACATCCAGGCCAATGCGATTCTGCCGGGCTGGATCGACACCGATCTGACCAAGCGGGCGCGGGTCGAAGTTTCCGGCCTGCATGAGCGGGTGCTGGCGCGCACGCCGGCGGCACGCTGGGGCGGGATCGATGATTTTGCCGGGATCGCGGTATTCCTGGCGTCGCCTGCGTCGGATTTCGTCACCGGCACCGCCATTCCGGTAGACGGCGGCTTCTCGATCATGGGCTGAAATCCCTGGGCTCAAACAAAAGCCCCGGCCAAGGCCGGGGCTTCGGGTCGGACAAAATCGCTTCGGAAGGCGATCAATACCTCGCAACAACCGGGCCAGCGGTGAAGCGCCAGTTGGCTTTCAACATCACCTCGCCGGTCTGAACGCTCACATTGCGGAAAGTGGGGGAACTTGTGAACGCGGCCCCCGAAAATGCCACCGGCAACACGCCTGCGTTCCTAACAAATCCTTAATCTGCCTACACGTAGGACGCGAACCAAAACTGCGCTCACCCATCGCGCTTGGCTGGTTTTTCGACTGAAGTTGCCGACGCGCAACGAATGCGACGAAATCACTGACCTAGTCTAGAAGAGCCAGGAGGCGGTAGGTAAGCACCTTGGGTGCGCTTGCTGGCGGAGGCGAGGCCGTCGCGGTGCGGCTGCCTGTGGAAATCGCAGCTTTGGAACCTCAGGTAGAATCGGCAGGCAGGCCTGGCGCAGGTAGAGCTTCGCGCAGCCCTATTATGGCTTGGCGCCGAAAGCTCTCGATCTCCGACACGCTGGCGTCGCGGTAAGTCAATTCCACCGATACGAATGGAGCCGTGCGCGCGGGCTTCAGGTTGTCAGGAATCGCGTGAGCGAAGCAGCGTGCGACAGCCTTCCCTGTAGCTGTCATCGGCGGCTTCATCCACAAATCCGCCCTTAGAAGGGATCACGCGGCGCATCAAATTACCATGGACGTGTCCAGATTGTGCTGATTTTGCAACGCCCGCGGGAAAACGCCGACATGCCCTATCGTGGTGGGTGAGCTTCCTTTCGCCTTGAGGTAGTCTCCTCCCAGTAACTATTTTGAAACTTTTTCCACCTTTGGGGGACGTTGTGCGCCACTCATCCAAAAGACTTCTGATGGCCGGGGCCATTGCTTCGCTTGCCTTCACTGGCGTCGCCTCCGCGGCCGACATGCCGGTCAAGTACAAGGCGCCTCCCGCGCCAATTGTGTCCTGTACGTGGTGTGGATTCTACGCGGGCGTTAACGGCGGCGGGGCATGGTTCGACGATGGCTCCGCAATCGTGAACGAGACGACTGCGGGAGTGCCGTTCATCTCCGGAACGTGGCCTGGTGCCGGCAACTTCGGCAACCTCCGTGGCAGCGGCGGTTTTGGTGGCGGCCAGTTCGGATATAACTGGCAGCGGGCTCAGTGGGTGTTCGGTCTCGAGACCGATATCCAGGGCGGTGACATACGAGGGTCAACGGCTGCGACCTTGCCCTATATAGTCGCCCCCAACACGGTGACGGTCGGCGTGTCCGAGCGCATCGACTGGTTTGGCACCTTGCGCGGTCGCGTGGGATACGCGTGGAATAACTTCCTTCTGTACGCCACCGGCGGCCTCGCTTACGGTGATGTTCGAACGAATGTTGCCTATTCCGACACGTTTGGTTTCACGGCCAACGGCACCAATACTTCTACGCGCGCAGGTTACGCGGTCGGCGCGGGTGGCGAGTGGGCCATCGCTCCCAGGTGGTCGATAAAGGTCGAATACCAGTACATTAACCTCGGCCGACAGACCACAAACGCCACGGAATTCTTCGCCGGCGCTCCGACGACGTTCGCAATAAACACGACCACACGTGACGATTTCCACACGGTCCGTGTTGGCATCAACTACCGGTTTGGTGGCCCGGTCGTCGCCAAATACTGAGTGTTTTCGACAACGAAAAGCCCCGGCATCGTCCGGGGCTTTTTGCTTTTGCAGCGGGCCGGCACACCCTGTCTTGCGCGAACGATACTGCGCTTCAGCGCCGAAAGCTCTTGATCTCCGACACGCTGCCGTCGCGGTAGGTCAATTCCACCGAGACGAACTGGGTCGTCGGTGCAAGCTTGAGATAGGGCGTGGCGCTGGCGGGGATGCTGGCGGGATCGCGGGGATCGCAAGGCGGCATCTTCAGGACCTTGTCCGGCACCGTGGTGTCGATGCCAATACGCACCTCGCGGATTGCGCAGCGATACGACATCAGTTGGGTGTAGTAGACGAGCAGCCCGTTGAACACGCGGAACGACAGCCAGCTCGTCGCGGTCATGTCGAGGATCTTGCGCTGGTCACGGATTAACGCGGCCTCCGGATCGAACTTGATCGGAAACGGTCCCTGCATTTCGCCTGATGCGTCGATATAGCGGACTTCGATCGTGCCTGCAGGCGCATCCGCCGCGAGCTCGATCGAAGGATTGGGCATGCGTTTGCGGGTGCGCGAATCCAGCGTGTCGAGGAAACCGGTCTCGCGGAAATCACCGGCCTCGCCCATCCGCCATGAAATCCCGAGCGTCGGTTCGGCGATCGAGAACACCACTGTCCAGCCGCCGTTATGGCGCGAGAAGGAGGCGATCGGCGCGTTGGTGGCATCGGCCGCCGGCGCATTGTTGCGCGGCGCGACGACCGGCGGAATGGCGGCCGCCACCTTCTGCGCGGGCTCGGCAGGCTTTGCAGCATCACCCGGCCCTTTGGCGAGACCGTTCAGGAACACATTGTCGACCATCTGATCGGTGTAGGCCGGGATCTGCCGGTGGCCGACGCTCTCGGCCATCTCGCTGACGAGCTTGCGCGTGTGCTGGGCGATCTCAACGAGGTCCTCGCCGGGCTGCAGCAGCTCCTTGGCGAAGGTGCGCGTGAAGACCGAGTTGGGGCTGTCGTCGTTGTTGGAGAGACGGTCGAGCGCAGTCTGCTTGTAGCCGGCGGAGAAAATCGAAAACACGCCTTCCGGCAACTGGCTCATCGGCGCAAGCCCGCCGCCGCCGGCCACCGCGCGCGTCCCTTTACGCTCGAACGGATTGTTGCGACAGGCATCGAACACGAGGATCGAGGTGCGGACCTGCCGGTTCTGCAAGCGCTCGACGATGCGGTCGGCGAGCACGGAAGCGTCGCGCACCAGGTCTTCCTGGCCTTCGGTCGCTGCCGGCACGTCGGTCGGCAACAAGTAGTTCTGGCCCGCGATCTCGAACCCGTGGCCGGCATAGAAGAAGAACGCGGTGTCGCCGGGTCCGAGCGCATTGTCGAAGGCGAGCAGCGACTGGCTGAACTGCGCGCGATTCTGGTTCTCCGCAACCATCACCGTAAAGCCGAGTTGCTTTAACGTATCGCCTATGGTGCGCGCATCGTTGACCGCCTTCTGCAGCCTCGGGACGTTCTTGTAGTCGTTGTTGCCGATGACCAGCGCAACGCGCTTTTCCGCGTGCACCGGTGCGGCAAGCGCCACAAGCAGGGCCGCGAGAGCGAACATCGGCGATTTCAAGCTTTTCATCCTTGCCCCTGGCGCCCGACCAAAATGCCCTTTGCCGTAGTCGGACAAGCGGCTTTCCCGGTTCAATGCGCGCTTGTCGGATGGCGCCGATACCTCTCAATCACTGGCTGGGCAAAATTGAGAGCAAATGCCCGGAGGACAATGCCCGGCTTGAACAGGCTCACGACAATCGCAAGAAGCGAGCAGGAGGATCAGAAAGAAGCCTCAGACAGGCGCACATCGAGCACGGGCAGTGTCATCGCGACGCTGAAGATGCCGTCGCGGAGGGCATCGAGTCGGACTTTCGGGACCATGGCGTTTGGTCATCCCGCAATTTCACCTCGCAAAACATCGTAAGGCGCCCGGAGCCGTTTGACTGCTAATGACACAACGCCCGTTATTTGTGCGAAAACGTTAAGGTTTTTCGCCCATTTGGTCCGTTCCAAGATTGACATTGGCTATTTCGACCCTATGTTCCGCGTCAAAGCGGATTGGATCGAACACGATTCCTGTTCGACCGGCCGCTGGTCAGCGTCCTTCACCGCCCCTGAGCTTCATCAAAGCGCGCCGTTTCGGGGCCCGACGCGACCGCCTTTTACCCTCGATTCCGAACGGCGGTGTCGATTTGAGGCGCAATGTCCTTTTCCAATCTAGGCCTGTCTGACAAGGTCCTCGCCGCTGTTGCGGCCACCGGTTACACCCACCCCACCCCCATCCAGGAACAGGCGATTCCCCACGTGCTGGCTCGCCGCGACGTTCTGGGCATCGCCCAGACCGGCACGGGCAAGACCGCCGCCTTCGTCCTGCCGATGCTCACAATCCTCGAAAAGGGGCGCGCGCGGGCGCGCATGCCCCGCACCCTGATCCTGGAGCCGACGCGCGAGCTCGCAGCCCAGGTCAAGGAAAGCTTTGACCGCTATGGCGCGGGCCAGAAGCTCAACGTCGCGCTGCTGATCGGCGGCGTCTCGTTCGGCGACCAGGACTCCAAGCTGACCCGCGGCGTCGACGTCTTGATCGCAACCCCCGGCCGCCTGCTCGACCATACCGAGCGTGGCGGCCTTTTGCTGACCGGCGTCGAGCTGCTCGTCATTGACGAAGCCGATCGCATGCTGGACATGGGTTTCATTCCCGACATCGAGCGTATCTGCAAGCTCGTTCCGTTCACGCGGCAGACGCTGTTCTTCACCGCGACGATGCCTCCCGAAATCCGCCGTGTGACCGAAGCCTTCCTGCACAATCCGCAGAAGGTCGAGGTATCGAAGCCCGCAACCGCCGCGGTCACCGTGGCGCAGTCGCAGGTATCGGCCGGACGCGAACCGCATCAGAAGCGCGAGGTGCTGCGCCGGCTTCTGCGCGACGCCAAGGATCTGAAGAACGCAATCATCTTCTGCAATCGCAAGCGCGAGGTCGCGGTCCTGCACAAATCGCTGCAGAAGCATGGCTTCAGCGCCGGCGCCCTCCATGGCGACATGGATCAGCCCGCGCGCATGGCGGCGCTGGATCAGTTCCGCAAAGGCGAGCTGCCGCTCCTGGTCGCGTCCGACGTCGCCGCGCGCGGCCTCGATATTCCCGAAGTCAGCCACGTCTTCAACTTCGACGTGCCGCATCATCCCGACGACTACGTGCATCGGATCGGCCGCACCGGCCGCGCGGGCCGCGCGGGAATCGCGATCTCCATCGTCACCCCGCTTGATTCCAAATCGATCGCGGCGATCGAAAAGCTGATCGGCCAGGACATACCGCGCGCCGAGCTCGATCTTGCCGACGCCACCGACGAGGGCGAGCAGGCGCGCGAGCGGCGCTCGCGCGAAGGTTCACGCCGCGGTCGCGGCAAACCACAGCGCGAACGCGAGCCGCGTCAGGCAGGAAACAACCGCCATCATGGTCCCGCGCAAAACGGCGGTGCACCGCGGCCGGCATCACCGCCGCATAAAGAGCCGCGGCGCGTTTCGCGCGAAGCGGAAGCAGAGCCGGGCGACCACTCGCACCTGCCGGCATTTCTGCTGCGGCCGGTTCGTGCGCGCGCCTGAAGGCGCAACGGACCGGTGGAACCCGTTTACCGGTCATTCACCTCCCTCCACTAGTTTGGCCGCATAATTCCAGATTATTGCTTGCGGCGGGCGGTCCCCGCTATGGGGACTAGTCCGTGGTCAAGGTGCTCGACGAACACGAACGCACGATGGCCTTTGCCGACGTTGCGCTCGGCCAGATCAGGTCGCTGCGCCAGACGGCAATTCCCCGTAACTACGAAATCTGGTACGTCTACGCGACGGGCTACAACGCTCCCCTCAACAAGATCATCAACGAGACGCTTGCCCGCAACGGCAAGCTGACTGAAGCCGATCTCGAGCAGATCTACGAAACCTATCTCTCGCATTTGAAGACCACCGACCGCATCGACAAGGTCGGCGCACGCGTGATCGGCGAGATCGACGACGTCATGGTGTTGCTCTCCGACGCGCTCGGCGTGTCGGCGAGCTATGATTCGAGCCTCAATGGCGCGAGCGAGAAGCTTTCGAGCGCGAGGACCCGCGACCAGGTCGAGGCGATCGTGCAGTCGTTGGTCAAGGCGACCAACGAGATGCGCGAGACCAACAAGGCGCTCGAAGCGCGGCTGGCGCTGTCGAGGAACGAGATTTCAAATCTACAGCAGAGCCTGGAAGCGATCCGCGCCGAATCGCTGACCGATCCGCTGACCGGGCTCGGCAACCGCAAATATTTCGACCGCATGATCGAGATGGCGGTCCAGACCGCGCAAGCCAGCGGCGAGCCGCTGTCACTCCTGATGTTCGACATCGACCATTTCAAATCGTTCAACGACTCCTATGGCCATCTGACCGGCGACCAGGTGCTGCGCCTGGTCGGCATGTCGCTGAAGCAGACCATCAAGGGCCAGGATATCACCGCGCGCTACGGCGGCGAGGAATTCGCAGTCGTGCTGCCCAATACGGCGCTGCGCCAGGCGCTGACGGTCGCCGATCACATCCGCCGCGCCGTGATGGCGAAGGAACTGAAGAAGAAATCGACCGGCGAAATTCTCGGCCGCGTCACCATCTCCGTCGGCGTCTCCATGCTGAAGCCGGAGGACGACACCGACGCGCTGATCGAACGTGCCGACGCCTGCCTCTACGTCGCCAAGCGCAACGGCCGCAACCGCGTGATCTGCGAGGTCGATCCGGAATACGTCGCGGAGACGCAGAGCCAGGTGGCTTGATGTTTGCTGCGTAGGGTGCGCAAAGGCGCAAAGCGCCGTGCCCACCACTTTATCGCGATCGTCGACTCGAGCGGTGGGCACGCTTCCGCCTTCGCTCTCCGGGCTTCGGCGGACGCGTCGCTTTGCCCACCCTGCGGCTCTTTGCCTTCGCGCTTTTCATCTTGGCGACGCGTTTGCGTGGCGCCGCTTTCGCGGCGGCAGGTTTGCTCACCCGCTTCCGCGCCCTTGCCCGCTTCTTCAGCGCGGCGCGCTGGGCAGCGCCGAGCGCCGCCGTCGCCCACTGGCCTAACTCCTCGGTGTCGTCGAACAGCCGCGCGGGCAGTTGCCAATAGGAATTGACCAGCACCGTCTTGGCGCGGGTCTGATACTGAAACGGCTTTGAACCCTCGGCCTCGAATTGCGGAATGGTCGCTTCATCGGCGCGGAAATAGAGCCCGGCGCGCAAGGCCAGCGCGAAATTGACGCCGTCGACGGAAATGCCGAAGCCGGAAAACATCGGCCGGATGGTGACGGGACCGAAATCCGCAAACAGATCGGTCAGGAATTCGCGGTCCATGCGCCCGCGCCCCGACGATCAGACCTGCGCGGGCTTGAGCTGCACGGATTCGCCGCAGCCGCAGGCCGAAACCTGGTTCGGATTGTTGAAGATGAACTGGGCCTGCATCTTGTCGACCTTGTAGTCCATCTCGGTTCCGAGCAGGAATAGCACGGCCTTGGGATCAACCAGTATCTTCACGCCCTTGTCCTCGACGACCTCGTCGGTCGGGCGGATCTCATGGGCATATTCGACGGTATACGATTGGCCGGCGCAGCCGCCATTCTTGACGCCGACGCGCAGGCCCACGATCTCGGAATCGGCGCGCCCGGTCAGCTCCTGGATGCGATGCGCAGCAGCCTCCGTCAGCCGCATCACTTGCGGACGCGGCCGCTTCGGCTTTGCGGAGTGTGTGGGTGATGCCGGCGTCATATTACTCATTTGGTCAGTCCCGACGGCAAATCAATGCCGCCTGTTCAAAGCTTAACGCGCGTCTCCTAACGCTTCACCACATATTGAGGACGAGACGGGCCTCATCGCTCATCCGGTCCGGCGACCACGACGGCTCCCAGACCAGGTTCACATTGACCACGCCGACACCGGGGACGCTGGCGATCGCATTCTCGACCTGCGTTGGAAGCTCGCCGGCCGCCGGGCAGTTCGGCGTCGTCAGCGTCATGGTGACATCGACCGCGCGCTCGTCAGAGATATCGACCTTGTAGATCAAACCGAGCTCGTAGATGTCGGCGGGGATTTCCGGGTCAAAGACCGTTTTCAGCGCGGCGACGATTTCCGTGGTCAGCCGCCCGGTCTCTTCCGGCGACAACGCGGAATGCGTCTCCATGTTGGCAGTCTTGACTTCGGCTACATCACTCATGCGAACAATTCCCCGGCCTTGATCAGCGCCTGAACGAGGTGGTCGACTTCCTCGCGGGTATTATACATGCCGAACGAGGCGCGGCAGGTCGCCGTCACATTGAACCGCTCTAAAAGTGGCATGACGCAATGCGTGCCGGCGCGCACCGCGACACCCTGGCGGTCGATCACGGTCGCCACGTCATGGGGATGGGCGCCCTTCATCTCGAAGGAGATGATCGGCCCCTTGTCCTTCGCCGTGCCGATCACGCGCAGCGAATTGATCTCGCGCAGGCGCGCCTGCGCGTATGTGAGCAGGTCGTGCTCATGCGCGGCGATACGCTCCTTGCCGATGGAATTGACGTAGTCGATGGCAGCGCCCAGCCCTACCGCTTCCACGATCGCCGGCGTGCCGGCCTCGAACTTATGCGGTGGATCGCCGTAGGTGATCCAGTCCTTTGCGACCTCGCGGATCATTTCGCCGCCGCCGTTGAACGGGCGCATCGCGACCAGATGCTCGTGCTTGGCATAGAGCGCGCCGATGCCCGTCGGCCCGTACACCTTGTGCCCGGTGAAGACGTAGAAGTCGCAGTCGAGGTTCTGCACGTCGACGGAGAGGTGCACCGCGCCCTGGCTGCCGTCGATCAGCACGGGAATGCCGCGCGCATGCGCGGCCTCCACGACGTCCTTGACCGGCACGATGGTGCCGAGCGCATTCGACATCTGCGTGATCGCGACCAGCCTGGTGCGCGGCGACAGCAGTTTCTCGAACTCCTCGAACAGGAAATTGCCCTCGTCATCGACCGGCGCCCATTTGATCACGGCGCCATGGCGCTCCCTCAGGAAATGCCAGGGCACGATGTTGGAATGGTGCTCCATGATCGAGATGACGATCTCGTCGCCGGCCTTGATGTTCGCTTCGCCCCAGGAATAGGCAACGAGGTTGATCGCCTCCGTGGCGTTGCGGGTGAAGACGATCTCCTCGTTGCGGCGGGCGTTGAGGAATTTTGCGACTTTCGCGCGGCCGCCCTCGTAAGCCTCGGTCGCGGCATTGGCGAGGTAATGCAGGCCGCGATGAACGTTGGCGTACTCGCTTCTGTACGCCTCCGTCATGCGGTCCAGCACGGCCGTCGGCTTCTGCGCGGAAGCGGCGTTGTCGAGATAGACCAGCGGTTTGCCATAAACCTTCACGGCGAGCGCCGAAAAATCCGCGCGCACGCGCGCCACGTCATAGGAACCATTGGCGACGGCCGGATGCGTGGTCATGCCCTTGCCTCCAGCCAGCGTTCGGCCTCGGCCATGACCGCTTCGCGCAGATCGTCATCGGCGATGCCCTCGATCGCCTCGCCGACAAAGGCCTGGATCAGCAGCGCCTGCGCCGCCTTTTCGGAGAGACCGCGTGCGCGCAGGTAAAACAGCAGGCTCTCGTCGAGCGCGCCAGCCGTTGCGCCATGGCCGCAGGTGACATCGTCGGCGAAAATTTCGAGCTCGGGCTTGTTGTCGGCTTCGGCCTCGTCGGATAGCAGCAGCGCCCGCGTCATCATCTTGCCGTCGGTCTTCTGCGCGTCGGGGCGAACGATGATGCGGCCCTGGAACACCGAGTGGGCGCGGTCGTCGATCACGGCGCGGAACACTTCTCGGCTCGTGCAATGCGGCACGGCATGATCGACCAACAGCGTCGTGTCGCCATGCTGCGTGCCCTTGAGCAGGTTGACGCCGTTGACGTTGAGGTCGGAGCCCTCGCCGGCCAGCGTGACAAATCCCTGATAACGGCTGACGGCGCCGCCCGCGGTCATGTTGAACAGATTGAACTTGACCTTGGCGCCGACAGTGATGATCGCGGAGGTAATGTTCGCGGCATCGGTGCCGTCGGCCATGAGCCGCAGTTGCGTCAGCTCCGCACCGTCGCCGATGGAGAGCAGCACCGCATCGTGAGCCTGATAGGCCTTGGCGCCCTCGGCCGCGATAAAGTTCTCAACCAGCGTGGCGCGCGCGCCCTTGCCGATTTTTAACTGAGAACGGGTGAAGCAAGACGCCGACGATGCAGTCGCGACATGGACGATCTGCAGCGGCTTGGAAAGCGCAGCACCATCGGAAATACCAACCAGGACACCATCCGTCGCCAGCGCCGCGTTCAACGAGACCATCGTGTCCTTGACGCTCGTCGTCTCCAGAAGATGGTCCTCGCCCGCCTCAAGCGCCTCCTGCAGGCTGCGGACATTGAGGCCCACGGGCACGGCATCCGAAAGCTCCGGCACAAAGGCGCCGTCCACCAGCACAAGTCTGGTGGCCCCGCCCTTGATCGCGACGGACTTCAAAGCCGCCTTTGCATGTTTGATCGCAGACGCATCCGGGCCAGCCGCGAGCGGCTTCACCTCGCGCAGCAGCACGCGCAGGTCGGTATATTTCCATTCCTCGATCCGGCGGTTCGGGAGACCAGCGCGCTCATAGGCCTCGAAGGCCAGCCGCCTGGTCTCGGCGACCCTGCCGGTGCCGGGCAGCTGGTCGCTCGCGGCGGAAAAGATAGTCTCCGCCGCGCGTCCCGTCTCCGTCTTTGCCAAAGCAACGTTCATCACAAAACCCGTATTGCGTCAGGCCGCGTCCTCGAACTGGGCATAGCCGGACTCTTCCAGCTCCAGCGCCAGTTCCTTGCCGCCGCTTTTGACCACGCGGCCTTTTGACATCACGTGCACGAAATCAGGCACGATGTAGTTCAGAAGCCTCTGATAGTGGGTGATGACAACCATCGCCCTGTCCTTCGAGCGCAGCGCGTTGACGCCGTCGGCCGCGACGCGCAGGGCGTCGATATCGAGGCCGGAATCCATCTCGTCGAGGATGCAGAGCGCCGGCTCAAACAGCGCCATCTGCAGGATCTCGTTCCGTTTCTTCTCGCCGCCGGAGAAGCCGACATTAACGCCGCGGCGGAGCATGTCCTGCGGGATGTTGAGCGACTTCGCGACTTCGCGGACTTTCTTCAGGAAATCCGGCGTAGAGAACTCGCTCTCGCCGCGCGCCTTGCGCTGTGCGTTCAGCGCCGTGCGCAGGAAATTCATGGTGGCGACGCCAGGGATTTCGACTGGATACTGGAACGCGAGGAATACGCCCTTGGCCGCGCGCGCGTCGGGCTCCATCGCAAGCAAATCCTCGCCTTCGAACAGGATTTCGCCGCCGGTCACCTCGTAGCCGGGCTTGCCGGCGATGACGTGGGAGAGCGTCGATTTGCCGGAACCGTTCGGCCCCATGATCGCGTGCATCTCGCCCTTGTTCACGGTGAGCGAGAGCCCGTGGAGGATCTCACGATCCTCGACACGCACGTTTAGATCCTTCACTTCGAGCAATGCCATCAGTCTTTCTTTCCAGAAATTTGCCTGGCGCCGGCGTTCCAGCCCCATGGACCATCGGTCTTCTTTTTGCAGACGACGACCAATGCGATGGTCGCGGCAATGAGCACGGCGAACAGCGCAACGAGCGTCGAACCCGAGCCCCTGTGGGTCACCATGATCGAAACGCACGCCGAAAGCACGAGGCAATAGGCTGCCGTGATCGTCCATCCCTCCCAGGTGCTCGGCGTTGCGCCGTAGCCGATCCGCTTCGGCCTGAACCAATAGGCGTTGGTCATGGCTGCTATCCCACGCTGCCTTCGAGCGAGATCGAAATCAGCTTCTGCGCTTCGACAGCAAACTCCATCGGGAGCTGCTGCAGCACGTCCTTGACGAAGCCGTTGACGACGAGGCCGACAGCCTCCTCCTCGCTCAGCCCGCGCTGGGTGCAATAGAACAGCACGTCCTCGGAGATCTTCGAGGTCGTCGCTTCATGCTCGAACGTCGCCGACGAGTTCTTGGCTTCAATGTAGGGCACGGTGTGCGCGCCACATTTGTCGCCGATCAGAAGCGAGTCGCAGGCGGTAAAGTTGCGCGCGCCGGTCGCCTTGCGATGTGCGGTCACAAGCCCGCGATAGGTGTTCTGCGAGCGGCCCGCCGCGATGCCCTTGGAGATGATCCGGCTCGTCGTGTTCTTGCCGAGATGCCGCATCTTGGTACCCGAATCGACCTGCTGGAAGCCGTTAGAGATTGCGATCGAATAGAATTCGCCGCGCGAGTTGTCACCCTTCAGAACGCAGCTCGGATATTTCCAGGTGATCGCCGATCCCGTCTCGACCTGGGTCCAGGAGATCTTCGAATTCTTGCCGCGACATTCGCCGCGCTTGGTGACGAAATTGTAGATGCCGCCCTTGCCTTCCGAATTGCCGGGGTACCAGTTCTGCACTGTCGAATATTTGATTTCGGCGTCATCGAGCGCGACCAGCTCGACGACGGCGGCGTGCAACTGGTTCTCGTCGCGCTGCGGTGCGGTGCAGCCCTCGAGATAGGAGACGTAGGAACCCTTGTCGGCGATGATCAGCGTGCGCTCGAACTGGCCGGTGTTGCGCTCGTTGATGCGGAAGTAAGTGGACAGCTCCATCGGGCAGCGCACGCCCTCGGGCACGTAGACGAACGAACCATCGGAGAAAACCGCCGAGTTCAGCGTCGCAAAGAAATTGTCCGAGGTCGGCACCACCGAGCCCAGATACTTCTTCACCAGCTCCGGATGCTCGCGGATCGCCTCCGAGATCGGCATGAAGATCACGCCGGCCTTCTTCAGCTCTTCCTTGAAGGTGGTCGCGACCGAAACCGAGTCGAACACCGCATCGACCGCGATCTTGCTGCGCTCGCCGCCCTCCGGCGCCACGACGCCTTCCAGCACCGCAACCTCGCGAAGCGGGATACCGAGCTTCTCATAGGTCTTGAGGATCTCGGGATCGATCTCATCCAGCGAGCCGACCTGCTTCTTCGGCTTGGGGGCCGCGTAATAATAGAGGTCCTGGTAGTCGATCTTGGGGTAGTTGACGCGCGCCCAGGTCGGCTCCGTCATGGTCAGCCAGCGGCGGAACGCCTCCAGCCGCCACTCCAGCATCCAGGCCGGCTCATTCTTCTTTGCGGAAATGAAACGGATCGTGTCCTCCGACAGGCCCTTCGGCGCCTTGTCGGATTCGATCAACGTTTCGAACCCATAACGGTATTGGTCGACGTCGATCCGCCGGACGCGGTCGACCGTCTCTTGTACGGCTGGCATTCAATCCTCCGCTCGCGGTTTCAAGGACCGCGGTGGAACAGTTTCGAAGCTCTCTTACGATGCCTTTGCGAGGAAATCACCTGCTTAGAACCGTTCAAGCAGTGTTTCGTCGCTATCCTTAATTAGGGTACTGCCAAGCTTTCGCCAAGCCTGAAGGCAGAATTCAATGTCTTCCTCGGTCGTGGACCAGCCCAGACTGAGCCGCACGGCCCCTTGGGTGAGCTTTGGGGAAAA
The DNA here is from genome assembly GCF_035309285.1 of Bradyrhizobium sp. Classification (GTDB taxonomy): domain Bacteria; phylum Pseudomonadota; class Alphaproteobacteria; order Rhizobiales; family Xanthobacteraceae; genus Bradyrhizobium. The sequence goes on from NZ_DATGFH010000080.1 coordinate 94,264, forward strand.
GCCCATGGCCTCCAGCACGTGGGAGGGCTGGACCTTGCCCGACGAGCATGCGGAACCCGAGGACACGGCGATTCCCGCCAGATCGAAGCCGATCACAGCCGTTTCGGCCCTTAAGCCGGGAACGGTGAACAGGCTGGTATTGGGAAGCCGTGGAGCGTCAGCGGCGAAGATAATCGCCCCCGGGGTGGCCTTCAGACCGGCTTCCAGCCGATTCCGCAGTCGCTCGGCGCGCGCGTGCTCTGTCTCCAGCGCTGCCGCAGCCGCCTTTACGGCCGCGCCAAAGCCCGCAATACCCGGCACATTCTCGGTTCCGGCCCGATGGCCGCGCTCCTGGCCCCCGCCGCGGAGCAGCGGCGCGACGCCAACAAGTCCCTCGGCGAGGACGAGCGCGCCCACGCCCTTCGGCCCTCCGATCTTGTGCGCCGACACGGTCACAAGATCGGCACTCAATATATTGATATCAAAAGGTATTTTTCCAAATGCCTGGATCGCATCGACGTGCAGCACGCCTCCCGCTTCATGGACGATCTGAGCCGCTTCACGAACCGGTTGAAGAGCGCCGGTCTCGTTATTGGCCGCCATGATCGAGACCAGCGCCGGGCCGCCGGTAGCAAGCTTGGCGCGGAGATCGACCAGGTCGACTACGCCTGTAGACGTGACATTGATCTTGGTGAGCGTCTCCTGCGGGAACCGGCCGCCAGCCATGACTGACGCGTGCTCGATGGAAGACAGCAGCAACCGCTCGGCCGGCCGACCGGCCGCCGCATGGACGCGAGGACAAAGCGCCAGCGCATTGGCTTCGGTCCCTGACGAGGTGAACACGACATTCCGCGGCAACGCGCCGATCGCGCCCGCGACGGCTGCGCGGGCCTCCTCGACCAGTCTACGCGCTTGCCGGCCCTCGGCATGAACCGAGGACGGGTTGCCCGAAAGCTGCCATGCCGCCTCCATCGCCGCGCGTGCTTCAGAGCGCAGCGGTGTGGTCGCATTCCAGTCGAGGTAGACCCTGTTCGGCATCGAGTATGATATTACCTTGAACTTTAACCAGAATCTGAGCGCCGCGTGCTCCGGCCTTTCGACATCTGGCCACCTTTGCACGTTTCGGCAAGCAGCACGCTAACAGCTTGAATGCGCCCAGCGATGTTCAAGATGCTTGCTTTTTGCCCCTCGCCTCATGCTAGAACGCGGCCGAGTTTCGAGCGCCGTTCGCACATCATCGACGTCGCAAGCCCTATGATCTCGCAAGGCTCCGCCAACCGATCGCAGCGAGCCGGCACATATCGGTCGATGGTTCTAAGGATCTCTCATGCCTGAAGTGATATTCACCGGCCCGGCGGGTCGTCTGGAAGGCCGTTATCATCCGGCCAAGCAGAAGAACGCGCCGATCGCCATGGTGCTGCATCCGCATCCGCAGTTCCGCGGCAACATGAATCACCCGATCGTCTATCAGGTCTACTACGCCTTCGCCGCGCGTGGCTTTTCCGTGCTGCGCTTCAACTTTCGCGGCGTCGGCCGTAGCCAGGGCTCGTTCGACCATGGCGCCGGCGAGTTGTCTGACGCGGCGTCCGCGCTCGATTGGGCGCAGACCATCAACCCCGAGGCGCGCGCCTGCTGGGTGGCGGGTTTCTCCTTCGGCGCCTGGATCGGCATGCAGCTCCTGATGCGCCGCCCCGAGGTCGAAGGCTTCATCTCGATCGCGCCCGAGCCGAACCGCTACGATTTCTCCTTCCTCGCGCCCTGCCCGTCTTCAGGACTGATCGTCCATGGCGACAAGGACATCGTCGCGCCCGCCAAGGACGTCAACACGCTGGTCGAGAAGCTGAAGACGCAAAAGGGGATCGTCATCGATCAGCAGACCATCCCCGGCGCCAACCACTTCTTCGAGGACAAGATGGAGCCGTTGATGGAGACGGTGACGGCCTATCTCGACATGCGACTCGCCAACGTCCGCTAGCGCATGATCCGGAAAAGTGTGCAGCGGTTTTCCGACAAGATCATGCGCAAGAGCTAGGGCCGAATGACTGCGTTCGTGGCACTGCTCCGGGCGGTCAATGTTGGTGGCACCGGCAAATTGCCGATGACCGAATTGAAGGCGATGTGCGAGGAGCTAGGCTTCACCGAGGTGCGGACCTATATCGCGAGCGGCAATGTGGTGTTTGCCAGCCGCAAATCGGAAGCCGCGGTGAAGGGGGCGCTGGAGAAGCGGCTGGCCGCCTATGCCGGCAAGGCGGTCGGCGTGATGGTGCGAAGCGCCGCCGAGATGGCGCAGGTTTCAGCCGCTAATCCGTTTCCCAAGGCCGCGCCGAACCGCACCATGGCGATCTTCCTCGACGCAGGGCCACCGAAGGATGCGCTGGCCGCGGTCCGCGGCCGCAAGGATGAAGAGATCGAGCTCGGAAAACGCGAGATCTATGTCCACTACGGCGAGGGCATGGCGAAATCAAAACTCGTCATTCCCGCGGCCAAGGCCGGCACTGCGCGCAACATGAACACGGTCGCCGTGCTCGCCAGGATGGCCGCTGAGCTAGGCGGCTAGCTCCGCCTGTAATCGTGCGAGGTGCGAGCGCCTCCGCTCGATGAAGTCCCGCAGCAACGCCGGATAGTTTGCGCCGACGGCCGATTTCACCGACGGCCGCGACGCGAGGTTCTCGCGCCAGCGCGCAAGCTTCGGCTTGCCGGTGAGAATGCCGAAGTCGCCGATCTCGTCGAACACATCGAAATAGCGGACCACCGGGCCGAACACCGCATCGACCAGCGAGAATTTTTCGCCGTCAAACCAGGGGCCGACCACACGCGTTTCCAGCCACGCGAAACGCTGCTCGAGCTGCGCCGCCTTGGCCTTGAAGGCGGCTGCATCCGGCGCCGAGTAAAGGCCGGCGATATCATTGAGCACCGCCGAGCCGAACTCGATAAAGGCGCGATGCTCGGCGCGCCGGAGCACGTCGTTGGGATGCAACGGGTTTGGCTGCGTCTCTTCCAGATATTCCAGGATCACAGCGGATTCGAAGATCGCATGGCCGCCGACCAGCAGCACCGGCGTCTTGCCAAGCGGCGAGACCTTCAGGAACCAGTCCGGCTTGTTGGCGAGATCGATGTCGATCCGTTCAAACGGCACGCCCTTTTCGGTCAGCGCGATCACGGCGCGCTGCACATAAGGGCAAAGCTTGTGGCTAATGAGCTTGAGCTGTTCGGCCATGGGCGACCCCGACAATTTCATGCAACTGCATTTAACTAGATGCAACTGCATGAACCGTCAAGGCATCGTCAGATCACGGCCTTGCGATCACCCCGCCGGTCATCGGCATCGGCACGCCGGTCGTAGCGGGATAGCTGAGCGGCAGGCCCTTGAGGCCGCGCGCGGCGAGAAAGCCGAAGGCCTGCGCCTCGATCGCATCCGATGACCAGCCGAGCGTCTCGGCCGCCTCGACGGTCGCGGGCGCAAGCTGTTCGCGCAGCATCCTGATCATGGTGAGGTTGCGGGCACCACCGCCGCAGACGATCCAGCTCTTTGGCGGCTTCGGCAACAGCGGCACGATCCGCGCGATTGCAGTCGTGGTGAAGGCGGTCAGCGTCGCCGCGCCATCGGCTGGCTGCATCGGTCCGAGCTTCAGCGCAGCGAAGTCGTTGCGGTCGAGCGATTTCGGCGGCGGCAGAGTAAAGAACGGCAATTCCAGCGCACGGGTGACCCACGCCTCGTCGGCCACGCCTTGGGCGGCGAGCCGGCCCTCGCGATCGAAGGGCTGGTGCATGGTGCGGAACATGAAATCATCGAGCAGCGCGTTGCCGGGTCCGGTATCGCAGGCGATCAGCGTGTCGTTGCCGTCGATATAGGTGATGTTGGAGATGCCGCCGATATTGACCACGACGATCGGCCCGTCCCGCCCCAGCGACTGCGCCAGCGCACGGTGATAGACCGGCACGAAGGGCGCGCCCTGCCCGCCCGCAGCAACGTCGGCGGCGCGGAAATCGTGCATCACGGGGATGTGGATGGCCTTGGCCAGGGCGGCCGCGTCGCCGATCTGCACCGTCAGCCTCTTCTCGGGCCGATGCAGCACGGTCTGGCCGTGGAAGCCGACGATATCGATGTCCTCGAAGCTGATCCGGTTCTGCGCGACGAAGATGGCGACAGCTTCGGCATGAGCGATGGTGACGGCCTGCTCGGCCTCGCGCAGGATGCCCGGCCGCGCATCGCGCTGCGGTAGATTAACGGCTTCGGTCAGGGCCTGGCGAAGCAGGCTGCGTTCGCGCTCGGTGTAGGGTCGGTAGCCGGATGGCCCGAAGCGCTGAACCCGCTTGCCGTCGGTTTCGATCATGGCGACATCGACCCCGTCGAGCGAGGTGCCGCTCATGAGACCGAGAGTCGTCAACATCATGGCCGCAAGTCTTCACCTGCCGTCGGCTTTCCTCTTGGGTGTTCCTGGCCGCCGATCCCGGGTTCCCCAAGCTTGTGCCGAACGGGCACATCTTATAATGCCACAGCGCGCCGATCCGCGGCAGCCTGCCTTAAGGCGGACTCGGGAATTTGATGCAAATACCGTAAAACAAGAATGATCAGAGTCGCAGAAAGATGACCCCGTTCAAGTCAGATTTCCTCAACGTGCTGCAGGAGCGCGGCTTCATCCATCAGTGCTCGGATTTCGAGGGCCTCGATGCGCTGGCCGCGAAGGGACAGGCGACGGCTTATGTCGGGTATGACTGCACCGCACCGTCCCTGCATATCGGCAACTTCCTGACCATGATGATGCTGTACTGGCTGCAGCAGAGCGGCAACAAGCCGATCACCTTGATGGGCGGCGGCACCACCATGGTCGGCGATCCCTCCGGCAAGGACGAGACGCGCGCGCTGCGTTCGATTGCGGAGATCGAGGCAAACAAGGCAAGCATCCGCGGCGTGTTCGCCAAGGTGCTGCGCTTCGGTTCCAGTTCCAATGACGCCATCATGCTCGACAATGCGGAATGGCTGACCAGGCTGAACTGGATCGAGATGCTGCGCGATGTCGGCAAGCATTTCTCGGTCAACCGCATGCTGACCATGGATTCGGTCAAACTCCGGCTCGAGCGCGAGCAGGAGATGAGTTTTATCGAGTTCAACTACATGGTCTGCCAGGCCTACGACTTCGTCGAATTGGCCCGGCGCACCGGCTGCCGGTTGCAGATGGGCGGCTCCGATCAATGGGGCAACATCATCATGGGCGTCGACCTCGGGCGCCGCATGGGCACCGAGCAGCTTTACGCGCTGACGACGCCGCTGCTCACCACCGCCTCCGGCGCCAAGATGGGCAAGACCGCGCAGGGCGCGATCTGGCTCAATGCCGAGGCCTGTTCGCCCTACGAGTTCTGGCAATATTGGCGGAACACCGAGGACGCCGACGTTGAAAAGTTCCTGAAATTGTTCACGACGCTGCCGATGAGCGAGATCGCCAAGCTCGCGGCCCTTAAAGGCGCCGAAATCAACGAAGCCAAGAAGACGCTGGCCGATGCCGCGACCAGGCTGCTGCATGGCGTGGAGGCCGCGCGACAGGCGGCGGAAACCGCGCGACAGACGTTCGAGGAGGGCGCGATTGCGGAGAACCTGCCTACCGTGGAAATTCCGCGCGGCGAACTGGAGGCCGGCCTCGGCGTGCTGACGAGTTTCGTGAAAGCTGGCCTTG
>NZ_DATGFH010000081.1:0-2729 GCF_035309285.1 Bradyrhizobium sp.
TTCTTGATGCCGGCCATCGAGGTCGGGCCGTTGATGCCGGGCGTGATGGTGTTGAGGCTGTCGCCTTCATCATGCTGGCTGCCGTCGGGATCGCGCGACCAGAACACCAGCACGAACGGCTTGTTGCGCGCTTTCAGCATCGGCAGCACCACCTTGGTGGCGACATCGGCGAAATAGGCCTGCTGCTCGACGTTGGCCGACTTGGTGCCCGGCGTCTTGGCATCACCGATCCGGGCATTGTCGCCGCGGCCCGGCGCCGTCAGCGGCAGGTTCGCCTTGGTCATGGCGTCCTTCATCTCGTCGGAGAGCGGGACGCCGGTCTTGCTGCCGGTGGCATCGTCGACCACGATGGTGTTCTTGCCGCGGTCAGCGTGATCGAAGATCAGGGTAGGGCCGACCTTGCCGATCGCGGCGGTGCTCAAGCCCTTCTCGCGCGCGAGCTTCAGCACGGTGTCCTCGTCCAGATAATCGCCCTTGAAATGCTCGTCGACGTCGGCGAGCACCGCGTCGTTCTCGAGGAAGGGGACCACGGTGTCGCCGGCGGGCGCGGAGCTGAAGCCGGTATAGATCGTGTTCGAGAAGTCGCCGGTATCGCCGAGATAATGGCCGGTCGCCATGGCGGAGGCATTCGCCGTGGTGAAGGTCGGGAACATTGAATGCGGATTGTTGAAGTTGACGCCCTTGTCGCGAACATCAGCCATCGCCGGCGCGGTCTCTGGCGTCACGATCCGCGCGCGCAGGCCGTCCGGCACGAACAGGATCAGGTTATGCGGGGTCGCGGTCTGCGCGGACGCGGCGGACGCGGCCAAAGTGAGCAGGCTTGCGGAAAGCAACAAGGTTGCGCGGCGCATGACGATCTCCCTGGGAAGGCTGATTGGCGGCTGGTACAGCCATGCCCCTGTCTAGTTTCGCTGTGCGACAATTTTGTTACAGGAAATTTTCCGATGGCGCAGCCCTGCACTCCCGCAGAATGGCTTGGGACATGCGGGCGCATTCTCGCGGCACGATCCGCCCGAGGGTTGGCTGAACATTGTCCCTCGGACAGGCGAGGGCGCAGGGAATGCCGGGCGCCGTTGCACCCGCGAGCCTCGTGTGCAGCAAAATGCGCAAAAAATGCACACGAGTAGTCCACAGGTACAACCGAACACGTCCGGCATTCCCCGCGCGATGTTGGACGACTTATACCGTGCTCTCCTCGGCGTACCGGGCGTTCTAGTCACCGTCGCCCGCAATGATCTCGCGAGCTTGACACCAGCATCGGGGTGTCGGGACCACACGGCTTCGTCGAACGCATCGTGCGCGCTTCGTCGTTGCGCACACATGGCGTCCATCGCAACCCGCCTCACGTTTCGTGACGATTGGCCGTAACGTCCCTCGTGGCGAGGCGAGCTGCCGGGAAATCTATTTCTGATTTGCCGATTTCGACAATGCAGCAAACGTGCGACAAAGTGGCACGACGGGCAATTTGCGCATGGCGGATATGTGGGAATGGTCGGGTGGGCCAGCCGCGGCCGCATGCCATTTACGTTTCCTCCAATGCATCGCTTTCGCCATCCTCATCAGCCTGGAGAATTGTTTCCGACAGCAGCGCAGCGGCCTTCTGGAGTGGAGCTATAAACCGATCCAATTCGGCGAAGCTCACGCGCGCCACAGGAACGGAAACGCCGAGGCACGCGATCAGGTCGCGATCCGGCGACAGGATGGGAACCGCGCATCCAACGACTCCCTTCACATACTCTTCGTTGGTCTTGGCCCAGCCGCGTTGACGGGTCTCCTCGAGAACCTTCATGAGAGTCTCAAAGCTCACGATCGTGTTTTGCGTGTATTTCGCAAGCGTGAGTGCGCGGCACAGTTTCTCACGCGCCCGCTCGGGCAACCGGCTCATGTAGATCTTGCCGGTCGAGGTGCAGTGGAGTGGCGCGGCTTCGCCCGGATTGAATTGAAGACCCTGTGGTGGTGACACGCGGACGCTGTCGACATAGGCCACGACGTTGTCGCGCACGACTCCGATCTCGCATTGTTCGCCGATCTCGCCGGCGACCGCGCGCAGCACGGCGTGCCGGCGTGCGGTCCGAAAGGCTGCGCCGATGACCTTGGCAGACAACGTGACCAGTTGATTGCCGACCACGTAGCGCTTCGTTCCGAGGGCTTTCTGGAGAAGGCCGCGTTCCTCTAGGTTGCCCACGAGTCGATGCGCGGTCGGAAGCGGCAGTGAAAGCGCATTGGCGATCTCCGCAACCGAGACGGCTTTGGTCTGACCAGCGACGTGCCCAATGATGGCAAATGCGCGATCGAGCGGGCCATCAGTCTTCGCTTGCTCTGCCATTCGCGCCTCCGTTTCGATAAATTATCATTTTCCGGAAGAAATACTATTGAAAGATGAAAAATAACTTGGCTGATGGATGCGGTCGCTCATATGGTCGGCTGTGTCGTCGGGTGAATGGAATTTGTGCAGCGCACAGCCCGCCGTGACCGGCAAGTCCACCGGAGCTTCGAGTTAGCTGGGCCAGCCTGCTGAGAGGCGAAGGCGGCGGATGCGCTCACAGGAGAGTCGAATGTCTCGCCACTACGACGTGAATGCCGTGCGCAAGGAGTTCCCGGCTGCCGATCGAATGGTCTACCTCGACTCCGGATTCCAGGCGCCCCTCGCGCGCCCTGTCATGGCGGCAATCGAGGCCTTCCTTCGCGAAGGTCTGGAAACGGCCGGACCGAAGGGCATCTGGCTCGAT
>NZ_DATGFH010000082.1:0-5140 GCF_035309285.1 Bradyrhizobium sp.
TGCCGCTCGGCTTGGCGCTCCGCCTCGCGCGCCCGAGCGGGGTCGTGCAATGGCTCCAGCTCCTGGTTTCGGCGCTCGGCGGGTTCGTGCTCTTCCCGGTGCTGTTCGGGCTCGGCGTGCGCTACACCTCGGCCTCGCACGCGGCGCTGGTGCTTGCGGTGACGCCGCTCTTCACGGGTCTCATTGCGAGCGCGGTCGAGCGCCGGGCACCGGGCCGCACCTGGTGGCTCGGCGCGGGCCTCGCCTTTGCGGGGGAAGTCGCGCTGGTGGCGTTCCGCAGCGACCTCGCGCAAAGCGACGCGAGTCTCGGCGGCGATATGCTCGTGCTGACCGCCTGCGTCTCGGCCTCGGCCGGCTATGTCGCGGGCGCGCGGCTCGCGCACGCCATCACCACCTGGGCCGCGACCTTCTGGGGCATCGGGCTCGGCGGCGCGATCCTGCTGCCGCTCGCGGCGATGCGGCTCGGACCGCAGGCCTGGAGCCATGCCGGCGCGCTCGGCTGGAGTGCCATCGCTTATTTGGCACTCGGCTCGACGATCGCGGGGTACATCTGCTGGTACTGGGCGCTCCAGCGCGGGGGCATCGCCCGGATCGGTGCCACGCAATTCTCGCAACCGTTGATCGCTTTGGGATTCGCGGTGGCGGTGCTGCGCGAGCCCTTGACCGCACCGCTGATCATCGCGGCACTTCTCATCGTCGCGGGCGTGGCGCTGGCGCAGCGGCGCTGAGCAAGCCGACGCCTTGACCCCGGACTCCCCGGCGGTTAGAGCATATATCCGTGCTCCGCCCGCGTTTTCTGCTCTTCAATCTCGGTTGGTTTGTCGCGCTCGCGCTCATGGTGGGCGCGGCCTCGGCTGACACGGCCGCCGTGCAGCGCTACGTCACGCTCCGCGCCGCCGAGGTAAATCTGCGCGCCGGCCCCGGCGAGCAGTTCCCGATCCAGTGGGTCTATCATCGCAAGGGCCTGCCCGTGGAAGTGATCGGCAAGTCCGACGTCTGGCGCAAAATCCGGGATTGGCAGGGCACCGAGGGCTGGGTGCACGAGCGCATGATCACCGGGAGCCGCGGGGCCATCGTGCGCGGCGCCGTGCGCCCGCTCCACCGCGATCCCGATCCCGCCTCCGACGTGGTGGCGCGCGCCGAGCCCGGCGTCATCGCGAAGCTGCTGGAGTGCCGCGGCGCCTGGTGCCGCGTCGAGATCTCCGACATCAAAGGCTGGCTCGGCCGCAACGAGATCTGGGGCGTCGACCCCGACGAGGACGTGCGGTAAGCCAACGCTGCAACGTGATGAACTGAATTTGAAACGTACCCCTCCGCCGAAGGCCGCCTAGACGGAAGGTCGTTGAAGAGCCGACAATCGAGCTGGCGTGATGGACACGATCATCGTGTCCAGGAAGGCGCTGATGGACACGATCGTCAATGCCGGTATCGGAACGAGCGCAGGAAGGTGGGGACTGTAGAGAGGGGCGTCGCCGGCGCGTGTGGTCGAGCGAGGAGAAGCGGCGGATCGTTGCGGAGACCGAGGCGCCTGGGGCGTCGGTCTCGATAGTGGCCAGACGTCACGATCTGAACGCTAACCTGCTGTTCACTTGGCGCCGCATGTTGAGGCCGCACCGCGTGGCCGACGGTACTGCAGTGGCCTTCGTGCCCGCGGTAATGGCGGCGGAACCGAGCCAGCCGGCAGCCGCGGATCGGGAGCGCGCGGTGGCGGACGGCGCTGGCTCTTCGCCTGGAGGCCGGATGGAGATCGTGCTGGCGGGCGGCTGTCGCGTGGTCGTCGATAAGCATGTGAGTGCACCGGCGCTCGCACGGGTGATCGGGGTTCTGGCGAGACGATGATCCCGGTCCCATCGGGCGTGCGCGTATGGATCGCGACGGGATGCACCGACATGCGCCGCGGCATGAACGGCTTGGCGCTGCAAGTCCAAGAAGGGCTGAAGCGCGACCCGCATGCCGGCGATCTCTACATCTTCAGAGGTCGTCGCGGGAACCTGATCAAAGTCTTGTGGCACGACGGCCTCGGCATGTCGCTTTACGCCAAGCGGCTGGAGCGGGGCCGGTTCATCTGGCCATCGCCTGCGGATGGCGTCGTCGCCATCACGCCCTCGCAGCTCGGCTACATGCTCGACGGGATCGATTGGCGCAATCCGGTGCGGACCTGGCGGCCCGAGGTGGCCGGCTGAGAGGTTGCGACGGAATGACTCACCCTGCGCGGGCGCCAAGTCGTGGGAGAGAGGATGTGGCACAATCGATGGCGTGACGATCACGCCCGACATACTGCCGGACGACATCGATGCTCTGAAGGCGGCACTGATCGCCGAGCGCGCCGAACGGATTGCCGCCCAAGCTCTGGCGGCGGCGGCGCAAGCCAAGCTTTCCGACGACGAGGCGTTGATCGCGCATATGAAGCTGCAGATCGAGAAGCTCCGGCGTGAGCTCTACGGTCAGCGCTCCGAGCGGTCAGCACGTCTGCTGGACCAGATGGAGCTGCAGCTCGAGGAACTGGAGGCCTCGGCCAGTGAAGATGAACTCTTGGCCGAGATGGCCGCGGCCAAGACTAGGCGCGTGGCGGCTTTCACGCGCAAGCGACCGGCGCGCAAGCCATTCCCCGAGGACCTGCCTCGCGAGCGGGTGATTGTGCCAGGTCCAACCTCCTGCCCCTGTTGCGGCGGCATGCGGCTTTCCAAGCTGGGCGAGGACGTCACCGAGACGCTGGAGGTGATCCCGCGCCGGTGGAAGGTGATTGAGACGGTGCGGGAGAGGTTCAGTTGCCGCGACTGCGAGAGCATCAGCCAGCCGCCGGCGCCGTTTCATGTGACGCCCCGCGGCTGGGCGGGCCCAAGCCTGATGGCCATGATCCTGTTCGAGAAGTACGGGCAGCATCAGCCGCTGAACCGCCAGGCCGAACGCTATGCCAGGGAAGGCGTGCCGCTCAGCCTGTCGACCCTGGCCGATCAGGTGGGCGCCTGCGCGGCAGTGCTGATGCCGGTATGGAAGCGACTCGAGGCCCATGTCCTGGCCGCCGAACGCCTGCATGGCGATGACACCACTGTCCCGGTGCTTGCCAAAGGCAAGACCGATACCGGGCGACTCTGGACTTACGTACGCGACGACAAGCCCTTCGGCGGCCCCGCGCCACCGGCTGCCGTGTTCTACTACTCCCGCGATCGCGCCGGCGAGCATCCACAGGCGCACCTGGCCAACTACGCCGGGATACTCCAGGCCGACGCCTATGGCGGATACGGCAGGCTCTACACCCCCGGCCGAAGTCCCGGGGACATCCTCCAAGCCGCGTGCTGGGTCCACGCCCGGCGCCCGTTCTTCATCATGGCGGATCTGGCGGAAAACGCCCGGCGCAAAGCCCAGGGCAAGAAGACTGCGGTGATCTCGCCATTAGCGCTCGAGGTCGTGCGCCGCATCGACGCGCTGTTCGAGATCGAGCGGGCGATCAACGGCCACAGTGCCGATCAGCGCAAGGCCGTCCGGCAGGAGCTCAGCGCACCGTTGGTCGCCGATCTGGGAGCGTGGATGCGCGAGCAGCGCGCCAAGCTCTCCCGCGGCAGCGACGTCGCCAAGGCCATGGACTACATGCTCAAGCGCTGGGACGCTTTCACCAGGTTCCTCGACGACGGACGCATCTGTCTCTCGAACAACGCGGCCGAGCGCGCAGTGCGCGGGATCGCGCTCGGCAGAAAATCTTGGCTGTTCTGCGGTTCGGATCGCGGCGGCCGGCGCGCTGCCATCATGTACAGCCTCATCATCACCGCCAAGTTGAACGATATCGATCCGCAGGCCTGGCTCGCCGACATCCTCGCGCGCATCGCCGACCATCCCGCCCATAGGCTCGACGAGCTGCTGCCATGGAACTGGCGATCTCTGACGCCCGGAAGCCGCGCCGCTTGATCATGGCCGCGATAAGCCACGTCTTCACCATCAGTCGCGTCGCTGAGATGCTCGGCGAGGACGAGGACTGGCTGCAGGAAATCTCCATCGAAATGGACCCCGAAGACGGCTGCCTCACCGTCTGGGGAACCGGTGAAGCGACGATCACCGCCTTCACCGACCGCGGCATCGAGAACCTGGCGCAGATCGTCGAAATCTATAAGGCCGACCCGGACCTGACGCCTCGCTACCCAAAGGCCGATTGATCTGTTGCGTTCAGTTCACGCCCGCCCATCGCACCGGCACCGCGGTGCTCACCGGATGCTGACAACCAATCCGCCGACACAAATCGACTAAATCAGCCACGGCTCGAGTTCTTCACGACCGACAAGATTACTAGCGATCTTGTGATCGGACCGCTCGATACCCTCTTATGTGTGGGTCGTCAGCTTGGAAGTTGCTCTGTGTTCGAGCGTTCGAGAAGCTCATCGAGTGGTCGTCGAGTCGAGCGCTCGAAGGGCATGTGCGGATGAGGCTCGCCGATCCGCCCGACGAAGACCAAGCGGTCGGCATCTCCTGTTATAGCTTTGCGCAGGGCTTCGCCCAGAACCTTGGCCTTTCCAAGCATCGAGGGTTCCGTGGTGAACGTGGTCGATGCTTCCCCATAGTGTGCAAAGGCTAAGATTGCGAGGTTGGGTTGTATGGCAAGTCCCAGCCGCGTTGCGGTCAGCCAGAAACGCTGGATATCCTGCCCGGCCCGGAGCAGTGCCCCTACGCGCTGGTCGCGCTCGCGCCCCTGCAATAACGTCAGGGTGAAAAACGCGGCGCAGCAGAGACCGGGCAGGTAGTCCAACTGCGCCTCAGCAGAGAGCACGCCGCCGATGCGATTGATGAACCTCATGCGGGACCAGTTTCCCATTGCCCATCGCATGAGCCTCAAGCTTATGCGGTCGAGACCGACGGTACCTGCGGGAATCCCATCGGGGCTATGCACGCGCTCCCAGTCGATTATTTTCCGATGGATTAAGAAGGCCTCAGGTATTTGCAGGCGTATAGCCGTGGCTCTCGCTGCCAAACGAGCCCATAGCCAGCGTTTGCGCACCCCCTGATGCCAAGCCACCGCGAGATTCGTGCCAAGCGCCTGTTCAAGGGCGTCGATTTCGGACTTGCGGAGTGGACGCGACCGATAGGCTCGCCGATCGACGGAGCGCAGGGTGAGGTAGGGATAGAGAGGGTCTCTCGGGCCATCAAACCGTGA
>NZ_DATGFH010000083.1:0-60381 GCF_035309285.1 Bradyrhizobium sp.
CTCCAACATTGCAACATCGAGCCTGATGAGCGGTGTGCCGACCTCACTGCGCGATTGAAGACAAGAAAAACAGATTTTTGCCGATGACAGGAAGACCAGCGATGAATGCGCCACTTCGAACCGAATCGCCTGAACTTGCGCCGCAATCGGCCGATCCGTTGGATCATCTCGCCGATGTGCTCTTCCACAAGATGGGCACCGACGGCGTCTATGCCCGCACCGCGCTCTATGAGGACGTGGTCGAGCGATTGGCCGCGCTGATCACCCGTCACCGCGATGATGGCACCGAGGTAATGCGGTTCCCGCCGGTCATGAACCGCGCCCAACTCGAGAAATCCGGCTACCTCAAGAGCTTTCCGAACCTGCTTGGCTGCGTCTGCGGTCTCCACGGCACCGAGCGCGAGATCAACGCCGCCGTGAGCCGCTTCGATGCCGGCGGCGACTGGACGACCTCGCTGTCGCCCGCGGACCTCGTGCTGTCGCCGGCTGCGTGCTACCCCGTTTATCCGATCGCGGCCGCCCGCGGTCCGCTGCCGGCCGGCGGCCTGCGCTTCGACGTCGCCGCCGACTGCTTCCGCCGCGAGCCGTCGCGTCATCTCGATCGCCTGCAGTCGTTCCGCATGCGCGAATATGTCTGCATCGGCACGGCGGACGACGTCTCCGATTTCCGCGAGCGCTGGATGGTGCGCGCGCAACAGATCGCGCGCGACCTCGGCCTTTCCTTCCGCGTCGACTATGCCAGCGATCCCTTCTTCGGCCGCGTCGGCCAGATGAAGGCGGTCAGCCAGAAGCAGCAATCGCTGAAATTCGAGCTCCTGGTACCACTGCGCTCGGAAGAAAAGCCGACCGCCTGCATGAGCTTCAACTATCACCAGGCACATTTCGGCACGACCTGGGGCATCAAGGACGCCGATGGCGAGCCGGCCCATACCGGCTGCGTCGCCTTCGGCATGGATCGTCTCGCGGTCGCCATGTTCCACACCCACGGCACCAACCTCGATGCGTGGTCGGCCAAGGTGCGTGAGCTGCTCGGCTTGCCAGCCCACGCCATCGCCGACGCTCACATCGAAGGCTGGCGCTGACAGCGACTTGATGCCGTGAACGCGCAGAGGCCACAAACCCGGTGCCGCGAAATCAGCGAGGCGGACCTCGACGCCGTCGCCGACTTGCTGACGCGCGGCTTCGTCGGCCGGTCGCGCGACTACTGGATGCAGGGGTTGCGGCGCCAGGCCGCGCGCGAGGTGCCGCAGGGCTATCCCCGCTTCGGCTACATGCTCGACCATGACGGCATGCCGGTCGGCGTGCTGCTCCTGCTCTACTCGCTGCGCCCGAACGACGGCGAGCTTGCGATCCACTGCAATCTCTCGAGCTGGTATGTCGAGCCCGCGTTCCGCAACTACGCGCCGATGCTGACCAAGATCGCGCAGCGGCACAATGAGGTCACCTATTTCAATATCAGCCCGGCGACCTGGACCTGGCGGATCATCGAGGCCCAGGGCTTCCGCGCCTATTGCAAGGGCCTGTTCTTCTCGTTCCCACTCTTGTCGCGCTCTGCGACCGACATGACGGTGGAAGTCGTTTCCGCGGACGCGACCGAGGTCGATGGCCTGCCGGCGTCCGACGTCGAGCTTTTGACGCGGCACGCGGCGTTCGGCTGCCTCAGCCTGGTGTGCCGGACGGCAAACGGCGCCTTCCCCTTCATCCTGTTGCCGATGCGCATCCGCCGCGGCTGGATCGCGCCGCCCGCGATGCAGCTCATCTATTGCCGCGATGTCGCCGACTATGTGGCCTGCGCCGGCGCGATCGGACGGGCGCTGCTTTCGCGGGCCAAGGTTTCGGTGTTGCTCAATGCCAACGGCCCGGTCGAGGGACTCGCCGGCTTCTACACCGAGCGGCGCGGCCGAAAATATTTCAAGGGCCCGCATCGGCCGAGTCTGGCTGATCTCACCGACACGGAATTGGTGCTGTACGGGCCGTAATATAAGAGCCCGTCATTCCGGGATGGTCCGAAGGACCAGACCCGGAATCTCGAGATTCCGGGTTCGATGCTTCGCATCGCCCCGGAATGACGGATGAAACAGTTACGCCGCCAACCTCACCGCGTGCGCAAAATCCCAATAGAGTTTTCTCGCCCGCGTGTAGAAGGGGCCGGGCTGGAGCTGCCGGTCGTCAATCCTGATCACCGGCGCGACCTTGGCGAAATTGCCCGTCGAGAAGATCTCATCGGCGGTCTCGAAATCCTTATAGCGCAGCGTCTTCTCGATCACGGTGACGCCGTCACCGCGCAACAGCTCGATGACCCGTTGCCGCGTGATGCCGTTCAGGAAGGTGCCGTTCGGCGCCGGCGTGTAGGCCACGCCATCCCTGGCCATGAACACATTCGCATTGCCGAATTCCGCGACATTGCCGAGCAGATCGAGCATCAGGCAATTGTTGAAGCCGCGCGAGGCCGCTTCGATCAGCGCGCGCGAATTATTGGGGTAAAGGCAAGCGGCCTTGGCGTCGACCGGCGCGCATTCCATGGTCGGCCGTCGGAACGGTGACAGCGTGATCGCGCTGCCCACAGGCTGCGGCATCGGCGCCTCGTAGAGACACAGGCACCAGTTGGTGGTCTCAGGGTCGAACAGCACGCCGCCACCGGAGCCATGCTGGGCCCAATACATCGGGCGAATATAGAGTTCGGCAGTCGGCGCAAAGCGGGCCATGCCTTCACGCGCCAGGCCAATCCAGGTCTCGGTCTCGACCACCGGCTTCAGCCGAAAATTGGTGGCGGACCAGTTGACGCGGGCGCAGTGCCGGTCGAGATCGGGCGAGACGCCTTCGAAAGCGCGCGCGCCATCGAACACGACCGAGCCGAGCCAGGCCGCGTGCGTGCGCGGCCCCATGATCGGCGCATTGCCGTCATGCCACTTGCCGTCGAAGAAGGTCCAGGTCTGCGAATAGCTGACGGGTCTTGCGATATGGGCCATGGTTGCCAATCCTGACGGCAGCGCGACGAATTGCGCATGATTGCCGCAATTCCTTAATCGATTTCATCCTATGTCGATACGGCCGCCCGTTCACGGGAGAATGGCGGCCATGGTAAGGTCTCTTGGTTAACCGGAACAGCCATGCCGCTCGATCCTCTCGCCAAGCGTTTCCTCGCCATGATGGCCGCGGCTTCGCCCGGGACGCGAACGCGGCCGACCGCGAGCGAGCGCCGCCAGTCGCTGGCGAAATTGATGCAGTTTGCCCGCACCGAGGCGACCGACGTCACAGCCACGGACGGCGTTTTGCCGGGGCCGGCGGGCGACATTCCCTACCGCCTGTATTCGCCGGCGCGAGACGACGACACACCGTCTGGCGGCTTTGTCTTCTTCCATGGCGGCGGCATGGTGGCCGGCAGCATCGAGACGCATGACCGGATCGCAGCCGCGCTTGCGGAGGCGACCTCCTGCCGCCTGATCTCGGTCGACTATCGCCTCGCGCCGGAGCACAAGTTTCCAGCGGCGGTGGAAGACGCTATCGCCGCAACCGAATTCGTCGCTCGCAACGCGGCTTCTTTCGGCATCGATGCGGAAAGGCTCGTGGTGGGCGGCGATTCCGCCGGCGGCACGCTGGCGGCGGTGGTCTGCCAGCACGCCCAGCGCCATGCCTCCCTTGCGATCGCGGCACAATGCCTGATCTGTCCCGTGCTGGATTTCGAGGAAATCTCGCCCTCGCGCGAGGCCTTTGCCGACGATCATCTCATCGGCAAAATGACGCTGCAAGCCGATCTCGCCGACTATCTGCCTGATGGCGCCGATGTCGCCGACGTCAGGATTTCGCCGCTGCGCGCGCTCAACGTGAAGGGGCTTCCCACCGCGATCATCCACACCGCGGAGTTCGATCCCGTCCGCGACGAGGGCAATGCCTACGCCCGAAAGCTGCTTGCTGCCGGTGTCAACGTCGAGCACATCTGCCACGACGGCATGATCCACAATTTCCACGCCATGGGCGCGGTGCTGCCGCAGGCGCGGCTGGTGCTGTCGCAGATCGGCGAGCAGGTCCGCCGCGCCGTCAGCGCGCGAGAATTTGAGTCAAATTTTAATTAATCGACCGCAATTCGTTAGGGTTATTTCGTCAATCTTGGCGCGAATTATTGCTCGTTTTACGCCTCGCCTCTAATCAACGGAGAGGACAGAACGCATCTCGAAAAAGATGCGATGTACCTTCGCGGAGGCCGACGATGCGCAACGAGACGATAGCCATTCACGCCGGCTACGAGCCCGATCCGACCACCAAATCCGTCGCCGTCCCGATCTACCAGACCGTCGCCTACGCCTTCGATACGGCCGACCACGGTGCCGCCCTGTTCAATCTCGAGGCCGAAGGTTTCCGCTATAGCCGCATCGCCAATCCCACGACATCGGTGCTGGAAAAGCGCATCGCCGAGCTGGAAGGCGGCGTCGGCGCGCTCGCGGTCGCGACCGGCCAGGCCGCGCTGCATTTTGCGTTCGTCAATCTCGCCGACTTCGGCGGCAACATCGTCTCCGTTCCCCAGCTCTACGGCACGACACATACCCTGCTCGGTCACATCCTGCCGCGCCAGGGCATCATCGGCCGCTTTGCCGAAAGCGATCAGCCGGACGCGATCGAGAAGCTGATCGACGAGAACACCAGGGCCGTGTTCGCCGAGACCATCGGCAATCCCGCCGGCAACATCTGCGACATCGAAGCGCTCGCCAAAGTCGCGCATCGCCATGGCGTGCCGCTGATCGTCGACAACACCGTTGCCACGCCGATCCTGCTGAAGCCGTTCGACTACGGCGCGGACATCGCCGTCCATTCGCTGACGAAATTTCTGGGCGGCCACGGCACCACGCTTGGCGGCGCCATCGTCGATTCCGGCCGCTTCCCCTGGAAGGACCACGCCGACCGCTTCCCCGCCTTCAACAAGCCCGACGCATCCTATCACGGCCTCGTCTATGCCGAGCGTTTCGGGCCGAAAGCCTATATCGAGCGTGCGCGCAGCGTTTATCAGCGCACCATGGGCTCGGTACTGTCGCCGTTCAACGCGTTCATGTTGCTGCAGGGCATCGAGACGGTCGCGCTGCGCGTCGAGCGCCATGTCGAGAATGCACGCAAGGTCGCCGAGTACCTGCGCAAGGACCCGCGCGTCGCCTGGGTCAATTATGCCGGTTTCCCCGACAGCCCCTACTACGCGCTCGCGCAGAAATATCTCAACGGCAACTCCTCGTCGCTCTTCACCTTCGGCATCAAGGGCGGCATGGAAGCGGGCAAGACCTTCTACGACTCACTGAAGCTGATCACTCGCCTCGTCAATATCGGCGATGCCAAATCGCTTGCCTGTCATCCGGCCTCCACGACGCATCGCCAGATGCCGGTCGAGCACCAGCGCATCGCCGGCGTGCTGCCGGAGACCATCCGCCTCTCGATCGGCATCGAGCATATCGACGACATTATCGAGGACATCGATCAGGCGCTCGCGCAAGCCTGCGGCCGGCAATCGCTCCAGGCCGCGGAATAAACCAGCGAGAGCGGCATGGCGCTT
This sequence comes from Bradyrhizobium sp., assembly GCF_035309285.1. Classification (GTDB taxonomy): domain Bacteria; phylum Pseudomonadota; class Alphaproteobacteria; order Rhizobiales; family Xanthobacteraceae; genus Bradyrhizobium. Next base: position 5,534 of record NZ_DATGFH010000083.1, read on the forward strand.
ACCTTCGACAAGCAGCGACCGATCCCGAGCCCCGCGCTGGCGCCGGCGCAGAACGAATTCGAGCGCCCCACCGAAGCGGAGCTGACGATCGCGCTCGTCAACAACATGCCCGACAGCGCGTTGAAGGCAACCGAGCGGCAGTTCATGCGGTTGGTGCAGGGCGCCGCCGGCAAAAGAAGCGTTCGCTTTCACTACTTCGCGCTGCCGTCGGTCAGGAGGTCCAAACCAGCAAAAGAGCATATCGACAAGGAATATACCGAAATCACCGAGCTCGATCGGTTGCACATCGACGGGCTGATCGTAACCGGCGCCGAGCCGATCGCGCCTCGTCTGCAGCAGGAGCAATACTGGCGTGAGTTCACCGGCCTCGTCGATTGGGCCAGGACCAATACCCGCTCGACCATCTGGTCCTGCCTCGCCGCCCATGCCGCGGTGCTGCACCTTGACGGCGTCGAGCGGCAGCGGCTGACGCAGAAATGCTCCGGCGTCTATGACTGCGCCAAGGCCACGTCCCACGACTGGCTCCTCGACGATCTTCCGGCCTCAATCAAGGTCTCGCATTCGCGCCTCAACGAGGTCAGGGAAAGCGAGCTCATCGCACGCGGCTATCGGATCCTGACCCGTTCGACCGAGGCAGGCGTCGACATCTTCGCCCGCGATTTCGACAGCCGCTTCATCTTCTTCCAGGGCCATCCCGAATACGACGCGCTGTCGTTGCAGCGCGAATATATGCGCGACATCGCGCGCTACCTTGGCGGCGAGCGGGAGACCTATCCCGCGATCCCCGCCTCCTATTTCGACGCGACGACCGAGGATATTCTGGTGAATTTCGAGCGGCGCGCACGCAACGAGCGCAGGGGCGAATTGGCCGCCGAGCTTCCCGGCCTGACGCTCCGTCCGAGCGTGCCGGCCGGCGGCGCGGCCACGACGATTTTCCGCAACTGGCTGGATTATCTCAGCGTGGACGCACGCGCGATTTCTTCCGAATCCATTCGAAAGTGATTTCGCGCATGCGCACCGACTGGTCGTCGTTCAAGGCTCGGGTTTCGAACCGCCTTTCCCGTCATTTCCTGGCAACTCCGCTTGCGTGGTCCGGCAAAGAGCCGATGGTGAGCCTCACCTTCGACGACATCCCCGACAGCGCCGCAAGGGTGGGCGCGCCGATGCTCGAGGAATATGGCGCACGCGGAACCTTCTATGTTTCCGGCAGCCTGCTCGGCCAACGGTCCGACCACTGGCGCGGCGCGGATGCCGACGACATCATCGCTCTGCGTGCGGACGGCCATGAGATCGCCTGCCACACCTATTCACACCGGCTCACATCTGATCTCGATGCGGCCGCGCTGGCCGAGGAGATCGAGCTGAACCGCCGCTTCCTCGAGGGGCTGGATTCCTCGATCCGTCTGGAGAATTTTGCCCACCCCTACGGGGTCGCTTCGGTCACACGCAAGAGTCAGCTCGCCGGCACCTTCCGCTCCTCCCGCAGCATCCTGCCCGGCGTCAATCACGGCAATATCGACCTGCAATTCCTGCGCGCAACGCCGCTGGTCAATCAGCATCTCGACGACGCCGGCATTGAGTGTGTGTTCGACGAGACCATCAAGACCGGTGGCTGGCTGATTTTCTACAGCCACGACGTGGCAGCGACACCGAGCCCCTATGGCTGCACGCCAAGACTGATGCGCCGGGTGCTGGATGCTGCTGTACAGCGCAAGCTGCCAATCGTCAGCGTTGCAGAGGCGCTGCGGCGGGCTGATTCAGCGGAAATTCGTGCTGCTTAGGTTCAGCTTTTTTACTTTGCGCATTGCCGGACGGCCGGTTCCCATCTTTCCGGATCATGCGCGCGGCGGCGCGCCGACATAACCCATGAACAGGATGAGACCGGTCTTCTCGTCTCGCAGCGCGAAGACGAATGGCTTGTCGACGACCATCCTGATGTGATCGGAGATTCCAATCCCGCGCGTGGTCATGACCGCGGTCGCGGCGGCACCTTCGGTGCCTTCCTCGCTCACGCGCAATTCGATCTTTTGCAGGATTCGCGAGATGGTGAGGGGCTCGTCCGAGAAGCCCTCGAGCGCGTCAGGCGAATGGCGCTCAGCGGCAAGCCCGAGCGCATCCAACGCTGGTAGCAGCTCGCCCGCGGCCGACAAGGTCAGCTTCGGCAGGGCGATCTCGCCGTCCCGCGCCTCAAAACCCTGCCCGTTCAGCCAGCCGGCCACCGCAGCAAACTCCGGCGCCGGCGCAGGCACGGATTTGGTGGTGGCGACCACCAGCCGGAAATTCTTGTTTTGATAGCCGAGCTCGGCGGCGACGAAGCGATCATCCTGGCGGAAGCGGAACGGCGCGACCTTCGAATGCATCATCTGGACCTCCACCGGCTTGCCGGAGGTGGTCTGGAACGGTTGTGCTTGCGTGCTGGACGGCCGGAATGGCGTCTGCCACTTGTCCTTGAAATAGAGCGCGTTGATCGCGACAAGACCAAGCGTTTCCGGCGCCTCGCTGATGATCGTCGGGATCAGATCGTGCGTCTTCTGCTTGACCCATCCATTGATGCGGTCGACGACCTTGGCGTCGGCCAGATGGTCGACCAGCACGTCAGCGCCGGCGCCGGACAGGCCATACATCGCGAGCGGCTTTGGATCGACGGCGCGATCGAAGGCAACGAGATTGGCGAGCACCAGCGGGCCGTCCTTGCGGCTCTGGGCGATGATGCCGGAAACGCTACGCCGCATCTCCCGTAAATCCTTCTCCGCCTTGTGCCGTGCTGTCCGCTTAAAGCCGAGCGCACGGTGGATGGCCCGACGCATCGCGGGGCTGGCGCCGAGATCGACCAGCGACAGGATCGCCGCAAGGCTTGCAGGCGAGACCACCACATTGGCGTTGGTATTGTCCTTGGCGCCGTCGACGGCGCCGATTTCCTTATGGCCCGCGAGGTGGCGGATCAGGAGACCGCCGAGCCGCATCTGCGCAGCAAGCACGCCGTCATCGCCCATGATCGCATCGTTGTCGGTGACCAGCACGTCCGCCAGTGAGGAGCCACCGATCAGGCCCAGGAGGGCCGTGAAGCCGCCCTTCAGAAGCCATCGTCGTTGGACCCACATCGGTTTCATGGCGATGCGCCTCAATCCTGAGCAACTGCACGGGGATGCCGGGGGCATTTGACCATGCCAAAGCGGAACGGTAGCGTGATCTAAATCACGGAGCCCCGTCGGGCCCGCTGCCTTGTCATGGCCCATCGATGTCGCTAGCTGCGGCCGAATCTGGCATAGGATGGGCGCGATCGTGCCTCTTCAGAGTTCAAGTTCATCCATGTCGGTTTCCGCCAGCGCGACCCCTCAGAAGGCCGAAACCGATGCCAGCGACGCGCTATCCCTGCTCAATTCCGTGTTCGGCCTGCCCGCCTTCCGTGGCGCGCAGGAGAAGATCATCCAGCATGTGGCGCATGGCGGCAATTGCCTGGTGCTGATGCCGACTGGCGGCGGCAAGTCGCTGTGCTATCAGTTGCCAGCGCTCTTGCGCGAGGGCTGCGGTATCGTCGTCTCGCCGCTGATCGCCCTGATGCGCGACCAGGTCGCAGGTCTGATCGAGGTTGGCGTCAACGCCGCGGCATTGAACTCGACGCTGACGCCGCAGGAAGCTTCCGACGTTGAACGACGCCTGATCGCGGGCGATCTCGACCTGCTCTACGTGGCTCCTGAACGGCTGGTCACGCCGCGCTGCCTCTCGCTGCTGGCGCAGGCGAAGATCTCGCTGTTTGCGATCGACGAAGCCCATTGCGTCTCGCAATGGGGTCATGACTTCCGGCCCGAATATGTCGCCCTGTCGGTGATCGCCGAGCGATTTCCCCGTGTCCCTCGGATTGCGCTCACCGCGACCGCCGACGAGCTGACGCGGAAGGAGATCGTTGAGCGGCTGCAGCTTGCCGATGCCCCGCAATTCGTCTCGAGCTTTGACCGGCCCAACATTCGCTATGAAATCGTCGACAAGCAGAACTCGGTCGCGCAGCTCAAGGCCTTCATCGCCGCGCGCCATGCGGGCGAAGCCGGCATCGTCTATTGCCTGTCGCGCGCCAAGGTCGAGGATACGGCTTCCGCGCTCTCCGACGCCGGAATTGTTGCGCTGCCCTATCACGCGGGGCTCGAGGCCAGCGTGCGCGCCCGCCATCAGGACCGCTTCATCAATGAGGACGGCATCGTCATCGTGGCGACGATCGCGTTCGGCATGGGGATCGACAAGCCCGATGTGCGATTCGTCGCCCATCTCGATTTGCCAAAGAGCATCGAGGCCTATTATCAGGAGACCGGCCGCGCCGGGCGTGACGGAAAACCGTCCAGCGCCTGGATGGCCTACGGCCTGTCCGACATCGTGCAGCAGCGGCGGATGATCGAGGAATCAGAAGCCTCCGACGCCTTCAAGCGCGTGTCGATGGGCAAGCTCGACGCGCTGGTCGGGCTCGCCGAAGCCGCGCATTGCCGCCGCAGCCGCCTGCTCGGCTATTTCGGCGAAACTGTTGTCGCAACGACTTGCGGCAACTGCGACAATTGCCTGACCCCGCCACGCGTCCGCGACGGCAAGATCATCGCGCAGAAACTGCTCTCCTGCGTCTATCGGACCGGACAGCGGTTCGGTGCGATGCATCTGATCGACGTGCTGGTCGGCCGCCTGACTGAGCGGGTGACGCAATTCGGACACGACAAGCTTTCGGTGTTCAACATCGGCCGTGAGCTGAATGAGAAGCAATGGCGCGCTGTGATCCGCCAGCTCATCGCCATGGGCCATCTCCGCTCCGACAGCGAGGCCTTTGGCGCTCTGAAATTGACCGAGACCGCGCGCGGCGTGCTGAAGGGCGAGACCGAGGTGTGGCTTCGCGAGGAAGACCCGGCCAAGCGCATCCGCGCCATCCGCACCAAATCGCGCCGCGGCGATCTCGCGCCAGCGCCCGAGAGCCCCGCGGGCGATGTCGATCCCGACTTGCGCGCAAGGTTGCGGGCGTGGCGTTCCGAGGTCGCGCGCCAGCGCGGCGTGCCGGCCTATGTGGTGCTGCACGACTCCACCCTCGACGGCATTGTGCGAACCTGGCCGACCACGCTGGACGAGCTCCGCGGCGTTCCCGGGATCGGCGACAAGAAGCTCGAGCACTATGGCGAGGAGCTGTTAAGGCTGGTACGAGACCGAGCCGATAGTCGCTAACTCGTCATGCGCGGGCTTGACCCGGGCATCCATCAAAAAATGATTCTCGCTGAGCGATGGATTGCCGGGTCAAGCCCGGCAATGACGAAGCCAATTGGAACGACAAGCTCACCCATTCCGGAAGGCGTAGGCATATCCGTTGATTGCGGGCGCGCCGCCGAGATGGGCGTAGAGCACTTTCGATCCCGCCGGGAAAAAGCCTTTCTTCACGAGATCGATCAGGCCCTGCATCGATTTCCCCTCATAGACGGGATCGGTGATCATGCCTTCGAGCCGCGCGGTGAGCCGGATCGCTTCTTTGGTGTCCTCCGATGGCACGCCGTAGGCCGGATGCGCGTAATCCTCGATCAGCACGACATCGTCCTCGACGATCTCCTTGCCGAGTTCGACCAGGCGCGCGGTGTTCTGGGCAATCGACAGCACCTGCGCCTTGGTCTGCGCCGGCGTGAAGGATCCGTCGATGCCGATCACCTTGCGCGCGCGGCCGTCCTTGGCGAAGCCGACCAGCATGCCGGCATGGGTCGAGCCGGTGACGGTGCAGACGATGATGTAGTCGAAGGCAAAGCCGAGCTCCTTCTCCTGCGCGCGCACCTCCTCGGCGAAGCCGACATAGCCGAGCCCGCCATATTTGTGCACGGAGGCGCCGGCCGGGATCGCGTAAGGCTTGCCGCCTGCGGCCTTCACCTCCTCGAGGGCCTGCTCCCAGCTCTTGCGGATGCCGATATCAAAACCTTCATCGACCAGGCGGACATCGGCGCCCATGACGCGGCTCAGGAGGATGTTGCCGACGCGATCATAGACGGCGTCCTCATGCGGCACCCAGCTTTCCTGCACGAGGCGGCACTTCATGCCGATCTTGGCGGCCACCGCCGCAACCATGCGGGTGTGGTTGGACTGCACGCCGCCGATCGACACCAGCGTGTCGGCGTTGGAGGCGAGCGCGTCCGGAATGATGTATTCGAGCTTGCGCAGCTTGTTGCCGCCGAAGGCCAAACCCGAATTGCAGTCCTCGCGCTTGGCGTAGATGTCGACGTTGCCGCCGAGATGGGCGGATAGCCGCGGCAGTTTTTCGATTGCCGTGGGCCCGAAGGTGAGCGGATAGCGCGCGAATTTTTTCAGCATGCGTGATCCCGATGGTTGGTGCGATTCCGCGCCAGCCCTATCATCAATGACGCCGAAGGTGCTCTCGAATGCGGGCTACGATTTTGATCTGGATTGCGCATATGGCGTGATTTGTTATAACTTTAATCACAAAATGTCACTTCTGCGGAAGATTCTTTCATGGACGACCTCGATCGCATCGACCTGAAAATGCTGCGGCTGCTTCAGAACAACGGGCGGCTTGCCAATGCGGAGCTGGCCGAAAAGGTCGGCGTCAGCGCGGCGACCTGCCATCGGCGGACCCAGCGGCTGTTCGAGGAGGGTTTTGTTCGCGCGGTGCGGGCGATGGTCGCGCCCGGCAAGGTCGGCAAGGGCGCGCTCGTCATGGTCGGCGTCGTGCTCGACCGCTCCACGCCCGAAAGCTTTGCCGCCTTCGAGCAGGCCGCCGCAAAACTGAAATTCGTGCTCGACTGTCATCTGGTCGCGGGCGATTTCGATTATTTCCTGAAGATCCGCGTCGCCGGCATGGAAGATTTCAACCACATCCATGGCGAGCAGTTGATCCGGCTTCCCGGCGTGCGCCAGACGCGCACCTTCTTCGTGATGAAAGAGGTGGTCGACAACGCGCCGCTGGATTTCTGACGGCCCGCCCCTGTTCGATCGCGCCCGCTGGCCGGAGCGACGGCCAGAGGCGGACGTTCGGGACGCCGTCGCATGGCGCAAGCCATGCTTCCGCGACGGGGCTAGCGAGCCCCGGAGGCAGCGCCAAGCATATGGACTTTCTGAATTATTGTCCCTACCCCAGAGGCTATCGCGGCGCTTCGCCAAGCGGCGTGATTGCAAACCACGGGGAGATCGGAGCTGAAATCCGTGCCAGACAACCGGCCATTGGCCTCCATTGAAGCCGTCGAAAGCGGGCTTGCCACCCAGGGCTATATCGCGAGCCGCCAGATCGCGACCGCGGTCTACCTGTCGGAGCAGATCGCAAAGCCCATCCTGGTCGAAGGGCCGGCGGGCGTCGGCAAGACCGAGCTCGCCAAGGCGATTGCCGGCTGGCGCGGCCTGAAGATGATCCGCCTGCAATGCTATGAGGGGCTGGACGAGGCCAAGGCGCTCTACGAGTGGAAATACGCCAAGCAGCTGCTCTACACCCAGATCCTGAAGGACAAGCTCGGCGAGGTGCTGGGCGGCGCCGAGACCCTGCACGCCGCGCTCGACCAGCTCCACGATTTCGGCGACGTGTTCTTCTCCAAGGAATTCGTCGAGCCACGGCCGCTTCTGCAGGCGCTGGAGCAGCCTACGGGCTGCGTGCTCCTGATCGACGAGATCGACAAGTCGGACGCCGAGTTCGAATCGCTCTTGCTGGAGATCCTGTCGGATTTCCAGGTCAGCATTCCCGAGCTCGGCACCGTCGCAGCCGCCGTGCCGCCGACCGTGATCCTCACCTCCAACAGCGAGCGCAATCTCGGCGATGCGTTGAAGCGCCGCTGCCTGCATCTTCACATCGGCTTTCCCGAGCAGAAGCTGGAGGAGCGCATCGTCGAAAGCCGCGTGCCCGGCATCTCCGAGAGGCTCCGCAAGCAGCTCGTCAGCTTCATTCATTCGATCCGCACGCTCGACCTGAAGAAGCAGCCTTCGGTGAGCGAGACCATCGATTGGGCGCGGGTGCTGGTGTTGCTGCAGGCCTCGGAACTCGGCCATGAGATGGTCAAGGACACGCTCAACGTGCTCCTGAAATATGAATCCGACGTCGAGGCCGCGCTGCCGCATGTGACGACATTCGTGGCCAACGCCTCGCGGCAGAACGTGTTCGGCTAGCGGCCAAGGGACTATCATGAGAGAGAACCTGCATCGCTTCTTCCGGGCCGCGCGGGGAGCGGGCGTGCATGTCTCTCCGGCCGAAAGCATCGATGCGATGCGGGCGGTCGCCAAGGTAGGCTTCGAGGAACGCACCATTCTGCGCGACACGCTCTTGCTGACGCTTGCCAAGAGCGAGGACGAGAAGAAGGCGCTTGGCGCGTGTTTTGACCTGTTCTTTTCGCAGCCGGAACCGTCGGGCGAGAAGAGCGAGCGCGACGCGGCGAATGAGAATCAGGCGCCGCAGGATCAGGCCGCGCCCGGCGCGGGCGGCGGCCAGTCGCAAAATCTCGGGTCGCTGGCGCAGATGCTGCTGTCACAGGACACGTCCGAGCTCGCAGCCAGAATGGCGAATGCGGCGAGCGCCGCAGGCCTCCCCGACATCCGCTTTTTCACCCAGCGCGGCATCTTCCAGAGCCGCATCCTCGAGCAGATGGGCATCCACCGCCTCAACGACGACCTCGACGCACTGACCTCGAGCAACCCGGCGCTGGCCGAGCGGCTTGCCGCCGCCACCGATGCCCTGCGCGAGACGGTGCGCGAGCGGGTCTCGCAGGCCTTGTTGCTCTACGGACGTGAAGAGTCCGAAAACCTGCGCAACGAAATCCTGCGCAACGCGCCGCTCGGGCGAATCGAGCCGCGGCAGATCGAACAAATGCGCACGCTGATCCGCCAGATGGCGCGGCGGCTGCGCGAGCGCTTTTCCAAGCCCCGCAAGCGGCAGCGGCGCGGTCATCTCGACGTGCGGCGGACACTGCGCAAGAACGCCGCCTGGGGCAGCGTACCCTTCCTCACCGCCTGGAAGCGCAAGCACCGCGACAAGCCGAAGATCGTGGCGCTTTGCGACGTCTCGGGTTCGGTGGCCCGGGTCTCCGATTTCCTCCTCCTTCTGATCCACAGCCTGCACGAGGTCGTCTCCGACGTGCGCTCCTTTGCCTTCTCCGGTCACCTGATCGAGGTCAGCGACGTCCTCGAATCGAAGAGCGCGGAGGAAGCGATGCGCGACATCATGGCCAGGGTCGGCTTCGGCTCGTCCGACTACGGCTCCTCCTTTGCCGATTTCGAGCGGCAATGGATGGAGACCGTGACGCCGCAGACCACCGTCATCGTGCTCGGCGATGCCCGCAGCAACAACCTCGATCCCGGCGCCGACATCCTCCGCCGCATCTCCGAGCGCGCCAAGCGGGTGGTCTGGCTCAATCCGGAAGGCCGCATGACCTGGGGTTGGGGCGATTCCGAGATGCCGCGCTACGCGACCTTCTGCAACGTGGTGCGCCAATGCGCCACCGCCCAGCAGCTCGAGCGCGCCGTCTCCGATATTGTCGCGACGTATCAGTAGCGCGGGGCTCCGCCTCACCTCTCCCGCTTGCGGGGAGGTCGCATCGCATCGAAGATGCGATGCGGGTGGGGGAAACTCCCTCCGCTTTGAACATTGTCAATCGCGGCAGCACCCCCATCCCAGCCCTCGCCCGCAAGCGGGAGAGGGAGCGCAGCCGCCGTCATTTCACTTCGTCTGCGAGCTCTCCGCCTTCGCGGCTGTCACGAGCGGGCAGCCGCCCTTGTCCAGCGGACGGAAAGCCTGGTCGCCGGGCACGGTCTGGATGATCTTGGCGTAGTCCCAATCTCCTTTCGATTCCTCCGGCTTCTTGACCTGCAGCAGGTACATATCGCGCACCACGCGGCCGTCGATCCGGAGCTTGCCGTTATGGGTCATGAAGTCGTTGATCGGCGTCTCCCGCATCTTCGCCATCACCTTGAGCGGGTCCTTGCTGTTCAGCGCCTTGACCGCCTTCAGATAGTGGAGGGTCGCGCTATAGACGCCGGCCTGCACCATGGTCGGCATGTGGCCGACCTCCTTGATGAAGCGCTGCGAGAAGGCGCGGGTCTCGTCATTCTGGTCCCAGTAGAAGGCCGTGGTGAATTGCAGTCCCTGCGCGGCCTTCAGCCCGAGCGCATGGACGTCGGTGATGAACATCAAGAGTGCTGCGAACTTCTGGCCGCCCTGCGCAATCCCGAACTCGGCGCCCTGCTTGATCGAGTTGGTGGTGTCGCCGCCGGCATTGGCGAGGCCGATGATCTGCGCCTTGGAGGCCTGGGCCTGCAGCAGGAAGGAGGAGAAGTCCGAGGTGTTGATCGGTGCGTAGACCGCGCCCGTCACCTTGCCGCCTTCGGCTTCGACGACCTGGGCGGTATCGCGCTCGAGCGCATGGCCGAATGCATAGTCGGCGCCGATGAAGAACCACGACTTGCCGCCGGACTTCACGATGGCGGAGCCCGTGACGTGGGACAGCGCATAGGTGTCGTAGTTCCAATGCGCGGCATAGGGCGAGCAGTTCTTGCCGGTGATGTCGGAGGAGGCCGGTCCGTTGAACAACACCAGCTTCTGCTTTTGCCGCGAGACATCCTCGACCGCGAGCGCCACGGCGGAAGAGCCGCCGTCGGTGACCATGTCGACACCCTCATTGTCGTACCAGTTGCGGACGATGTTGACCGCGACATCCGCCTTGTTCTGATGGTCGGCGGTGACGATCTCGACCGGCTTGCCGAGGACGGGACCGAAATCCTCGGCCGCCATGCGCGCCGCGACACCGGTGCCCTTGCCGGTGATGTCGGCATAGAGCGAGTTCATGTCGCTCAGCACGCCGATCTTCACTTGCGCTGCCGCAGGGGTCGCCGCCGTCGCCAGGATCGCGACGAGCAGTGCCAGATTTTTTCGGCTCATTTGTTTTCCTCCCGTTATGATTTTTTCGATCAGCGCTTTTCGGATGATCGGTGTTTTCAAGCTTGTCTCGCTTGTCGTCATTGGGAACGCTTCATGGGTTCCGTCGCGCATTCAATACTGCTCCAGCAGGCCCATCAAGGAGGACGGCCGGGCGACTTCGCGCGTTCGAAATGTCATTTAGTCGAGGCTTTTTCCGCCGGACGGCATTGTCGAGCCGGACCGAAAAATGCCGGAACGGTCGCGCGATCATTTGCCTTTGAACTCCGCCTTGCGGCGCTCGTTGAAGGCCGCCACGCCTTCGCGCCGGTCCTCGGTCGGCACCAGGCGGTTATAGGCCTCGATCTCGAAGGCGAGCCCGTCGGCAAGCGACATCTGCAGGCCGCGATGGATCGCTTGTTTGGCCTGGCGCACCGCAATCGGCCCGTTGCCGGCGATGCGCGAGGCGATGGCGAAGGCTGCGTCCAGCAATTGCTCTTGCGAAACCACCTTGTTGACCAGCCCCCAGACTTCGGCCTCATGGGCCGAGAACGGCAGGCCGGACAGGATCATTTCCTTCGCGCGGCGCTCGCCGATCGCGCGCGGCAGATTCTGCGTGCCGCCGGCGCCGGGCATGATACCGAGCGTGACTTCGGTGAGCGCAAACCGCGCATTGTCCGAGGCGTAAATGAAGTCCGCTGCCGCCGCGATCTCGCAACCGCCGCCATAGGCCGCGCCATTGACAGCGGCGATGATCGGAATCGGGCACGCCAGCATCGCCCTCAGCATGCGCTCGAACACGAGATGCTGGGCCTGCCAGGCCTCGTCGGTCATCCCGTTGCGCTGCTTGAGATCGCCACCCGCGCAGAACGCCTTGCTGCCGGCCCCGGTCAGGACGATGGCGCGGAGACCTTCGATGTCGACCGAGAAGTGCTCGAACAGTTCGACGAGGTCGAGCCCCATCTGCGTGTTCAGCGCGTTGGCGGCGTCCGGCCGGTTCAGCGTGAGCAGGAGGATGTGGTTGTCGCGCCGCTGGACAGTGAGAGTTTCGAGATCAGTGCGCATGTGGTTGCTCCCGGGCGCGATTGCCGTTGTTGTATTCTATCCGGCTGCTCGTTGTTGCGACCATACAGCGTCTGCGCTCGACCTCAACCGTCGTCCCGGACAAGCGAGGCGCAGCCGAGCGCCGATCCGGGACCCATAATCACAGGCTCTGATTTGGCGAAGATTCGGAGTGGCAGCCCGCCACAACAACAGAAGCCTGTGGTTATGGGGCCCCGCCTTCGCGGGGACGACAGCGGAGATTGTTGCACGTAGCCGGGCACACAAATCCGCCTTCTCGCGGCACGACGTGTCCGAGCTTTGCGTCAATCCGTCACCCTCGAAATGAGAGGGCGCAGGGAATGCCGGGTGCAGGCCGCACCCGCGAGCCTTGCGTGCAAGGAAGGTGCACTTTGCGCACGCAAAGCAACAACAGGGCAGCCAAATCAACCGGCATTCCCTGCGCAATGGTTTACGGCTTATACGCGATCTCCCCGGTGTGCCGGGCTTGTTAGCCACCGTCGCTTGCCGATCATCACCGACAAACTTGATGCCAGCGTCGGGGCATCAGGACCACGCGATTTCGCCGTCCGTCGAGGCGACGCTCGTCTTGCGCACCACCACGTCCATCGCATCCCTGGCCCAACGTCCGTGACGATCGCGATACGTCCCTCTTGCGGGCCGGGGACGTGCGGAGACAATCATAATTTTCCGAAAAGCGGAAGCGGAATATTTTTGATGGAGGGGGTTGACATTTATTCTGATAAAGCGAAACAAAGCCGAACTGATTTGCCTGTCGGGCAGAAGGTGTCGACGCAAATTCGTGGGGTGGGCAAAGGCGCGCGGCGCCGTGCCCACCATCCAACGCGCACTTGAAATGGTGGGCACGCGGAGCCTGTCATCGGGCCGCGCGCTCGCGCGGACCCGTTGGCTTTGCCTACCCTACAAACCGACGCTAGCGATCCGTTTCGGTTTCAGCGTCGACCAGCGAATAGCTCGTGCTGCGGCCGCCGGCCGGGTCCTTGGCCAGCACGCCCTTGGCGATGAGATCGTCGATGTCGCGCAAGGCAGTGTCCGGCGAACATTTGGCGAGCTGCGCCCATTTTGACGAGGTGAGCTTGCCTTCGAAGCCATTGAGCAGACGATCGATCATCGCGCGTTGACGCTCGTTGAAGGTCGCGGCGGCATGCTTCTTCCAGAAGCGCGCCTTCCTGAGCACCGCCCCCAGGATGGTCTCGGCGCGGTCGAACGCGCGGTCGAGGCAAGCGAGAAACCATGCGAGCCAATCGGTGATATCGAGATCGCCCTTCTGCGTGGCTTCGAGCATGTCGTAGTAGGCGTCGCGCTCCTGCCGGATTTGCGCGGACATGCTGTAGAAGCGTTGCGACGTCTTCTCCGAGCGCGCCAAGGCCATGTCGGCAATCGCACGCGCGATGCGGCCGTTGCCGTCGAAGGGATGGATGGTGACGAACCAGAGATGCGCGATGGCCGCCTTGATGACGGGATCAATATCCTGGCTGCCGTTGAACCAATCGATGAAGGTTTTCATTTCGTCGGCAAGCGCCGCCGCCTTCGGCGCTTCGTAGTGAACGCGCTGGCGCCCGATGGCGCCGGAGACGACCTGCATCCGGCCCGTCGCATCGGTGCGCCAGGCGCCGACTGTGATTGTCTTCATGCCGCTGCGTCCCATCGGGAACAGCGCGGCATGCCAATCGAACAAGCGTCCGGAGGTGAGCGGCTCGCTGTATTTTTCCGTGGCGTCGAGCATCATCTCGACGACGCCTTCGACATCACGATCCGCCGGCGTCAACGCGCCGATATCGACGCCGAGCCGGCGCGCAATCGATGATCGCACCTGATCGCGGTCGAGGATCTCACCTTCGATTTCGCTCGACCTAGTGACTTCCTCGGTGAGCGCTTCGAGGTTGGCTTCGCTGCGCAGCCGGAAGCCGAATTCTTCCATCCGTCCGGTGAGACGGCCCTGCCTGTTGCGGACGGCCGCGAGCTTTTGGGCAAGCCGGGCGTGGTCCCAGTGGAAGTGGGGCCAATCCTTTCGTTCGTGGATGTAAGTCGCCATATTCTCCGCATCCTATGCGGAGAATATGGACCTTAATCGTCGCGAGCGCAAGGTGTTCCCCGCAACTTATGCGGCGAATGATTCTCATCGTGAGCAAAGCCGAATGTAATCCCCGAGACGGGCCATATCCTGATGCGTCCATTGATACGATGCTTGATACGCAATCAATCCTTATGTTAGATATGGAATCAGATATAGATCGATAGCGGGAAATTATACCCATGACCGAAGAGACAACCGACCAGTTTCTAGCCCGCCGCGAACAAGAACTGACAAACCGCGCGGCCGCGCTTCGCGGCCAGCTTGCCCCTATCGAAGCCGAACTCGCCAAGGTCCAGCGAATGAAGACACTGCTAGAGGAGACTCCGCGGCCAGTAAGCGAATTGGCGAAGCTTCTTGTCGCCGCAACTCCCCCTTCTGCCGTACAGCATGGACCGCCGCCCGCCATTCCCTTTTCAGAATTGCTATCTGCGAGCTTCGCCAACTGGACGATTAAGGACTTGGTGATCCAAGCATTGCTTGATGGCTTCCCACACGGCGCAACAACTCTTGAGCTAACAGAGTTCATACGCACGGGTTACTCTCGCGAGATCGATCCTGCCAGTCTTCGCACTCAACTCCATCGGCTTAAAGCCGCTGGAATTCTTGGTCAGGAACCCAACACCCAGGAATGGAATTTCCGCGACGGCAAACGCCCGCTTCCGTGGGCTCGCGCCAAGCAGGACTCGAAGGAATGAGAGTTTGGGCCACAGGCCGCGTGCCGGCGGCCTGTGGCCCCTAACGGCGGTTGATGACCGCTAACCCGAGCCCCGACAGGCTCCTACCAGAAAGGCGGGTGGTGCTCAGTGCGTAAAGACCGCACGTTATTAGATTAGTGGACAGCCGCGCCATCGGAACTCATCACCCGATGGTGCGGCTTCCGCATGCAACAATATAGGCTGAAACTTCACGGATTAACAGGTCGGCTAATGCTCAATGCTGCGGTTATCCTCGAGTCCACCCCGCCTTGTACGCCTCTCACCCCACCTTCGCCCTTGTCCGCGCCGGGAAGATCCGAAACTCGCGCCCCTCCTTCAGCCAGCTCGCGCGTTCGTCGCGCAGCAGCGTGCGGCGGACCTTGCCTGTATCGTCGCGCGGGGCGACCGTGACGGCCTCGAAGCTTTCGGGGTGCTTGTAGCGGCTGAGTTGCTCGGCGAGAAACTCGCCCATGGCGTCGGCGATCGCCTGCGCTTCGCTCGCATCGGCAAGCTCGACGATCGCGTGCACGCGCTGGCCGAATTCGGCATCGGGCAGGCCGACGACGACGCAGGAGCGGACGTCCGGGTGCGCGCTCACCGCGGCCTCGATCTCGGCGGGATAGATGTTGGCGCCGCCGCGCAGGATCATGTCGGCGAGGCGATCGCCGAGATAGAGATAGCCGTCGGCATCGAGCCGCCCGATATCGCCGAGCGATTCCCATCCGTCGGCGCGGCGCTTCGGCTCGGCGCCAAGATAGTGATAAGTGCAGCCGGGGCCGTCATTGGGCAGGAAATAGATTTCGCCCATCTCGCCCGGCGCGACGTCGTCGCCGATGATGCGCAGCCGCGCGGTCTCGCCGATCTTCCCGACCGAGCCCTTGTGCGCAAGCCATTCGACGCCGGAGATGATGGTCGCGCCCTGCCGCTCGGTGCCGCCATAGAGCTCGAAGATGCGCTCCGGCCCGAGCCACGTGATCCAGTTTTCCTTCAGCCATGGCGGCATCGGAGCGGCCATGTGAAACACGACCTTGAGGCTCGAGAGATCATAGGCGTTGCGCACGCTTTCCGGCAGAGCCCAGATACGATGCATCATGGTCGGCACGAAATTCACCCATTCGACGCGTTCGCTCGCGATCAGGCGCAGCGTCTCCTCGGCATCGAACTTTTGCATGCCGACGATCCGTCCGCCGGCGAACAACGCGAAATGCGACACCAGGAAAGGCGCGTTGTGATAGAGCGGGCCGGGATTGAGCAGCGTCGTGCCGGGCGCAATGCCGAGCGGCTGCGGCTGATCGATCGAGGTTTCCATCACCGCCGGCTGATGATCGAGGATCACCTTCGGCCGCCCGGTCGAGCCGCCGCTGGTCATCGCTTTCCAGTAACGCGCCACCAGGTTAGTCAGCGGTTCGTCCGAAAAACCTTCCGGCACAAAACCCGCGGGCAGCGTATCGCCTGCGTTCCAGTCGGCTTCGCCGCCGACGACCAGCGAAGGTTTCAGGATCTCCAGCACCGCCGCGGCCTCGCCGCGCGGCAACCGCCACGACAGCGAGGTCGGCGTCGCGCCGCATTTCCACACCGCAAAGGTGGTCTCGAAAAATTCGTTGCTGTTGGGCAGCCCAATGGCGACGAAATCGCCGGGCTTGACGCCCTTGGCCGCAAACGCGCGGGCGCGCCGGTTGGCATTGCGCTCGAGCTGCCACCAGGTGGGCTTCTCCGCCCCGTGACCGATCGCAATGGCATCAAGAGCTTTGCGCTCGGCATACCAGCGCGGCACATCGGCAATCGGGATCAGCATGCGGGCGTTTCCGTGGCGCATGAGGGCGCTTTTGATTGATCACTATCGCATCGCCCCCCGCGCGAGGCAATTGCGGCGCGGCAGCGAAACGGCGCGATCAGGGCCGATTGCCTAAGCCTCGTCATTGCGAGGAGCGAAGCGACCGAAGCAATCCACACAGCCCGCGCGAAACTCTGGATTGCTTCGCGGAGCCTGTCATCGGGGGCGCATTCGCGCGACCCGTTGGCTCGCAATGACGTATCCCCCGCGGCATCGGCAAGCGCGCACCCGTCAGCTATGCGCCGGCCAGTGCCGGTCGCGGAACCAGGCACGGTATTCCGACATTTTCGCGCGCTGCGCCTGCGGCGCGTGACGCTTGCAGGTCGAGGCCTCTTCGCTGTTCTCGGGCGCGCCCCAGCGGAGCTCCACGCAGTCGTTCGGGTTATAGGCCATCTCGAAATCCGTCGCCCGATCGACCACATCCTTGACCGACAGCGTCCATGGCGAGCCATCGCTGCGGGTATAGGTGATCTTGCGAGAGGCAAGCTCCGACTCAAGCATGGTCTGCAATTCGGCCTTCATGTCGGCGACGCTCTTGCCGGGCGGCAGCGCATAGCGGTTGGCGCGGCGCACGAAGCGATCCGGGAAACCGCGCACCACGTCGATGGCGATCAAGAGACGAAAATCGCGCGCCGGTGTCGAAAAATCCTCCCAGGCGCCAGTCGTCTCGAAGATCGAAGCGCCGTTCGGCATGGTCGCGTCGCCACCTTGCTTGTCCTGCCATTTCCGTCCGTTCTCCACGGAGGTGACGCGTATCTTGATCTGCTCGTGCAGGCTCGTGATGGCGTCCGTCATCGCGCGCACCGGATCGAGCGGCTCGGGCGACATGACGTCGTCCATGCGATCGTAGAAATCCTCAACGCCCATCTGCGACTGCTCGGGCGAATAATCATTGTAGTCAGGGTCCTTGTTGATCTCGGCGTTGGCGAGCCGCCGCAACGAGCCGCTCTTCTCGCGGATGATAGGGCGGAAATGCTTGAAGCCGGGGGTGCCGAGCGAGGGTTCGTGCGCGAAAAGGAAGTTGCCGCGCCAGAAGCGCTTGCGCGTGATCGATCCGTCGGGCTCGGCGTCGACGGCGAGGAACACACCGGGCGTGCCGTTCACTTCCGGCACGCGGCGCACCAGCATCATCACATGGCCGTAGGGGTCGGCGTAGACCGTGCCCGGGCGCAGCGCCTCTCGCGTCAGCGGCACCGTGTAGAAATCGGCGCTTTCGTCGCCGGCACGCACGGCGCCGGTCTGCACGACGTCGCCGACGTCGCGCAGATATTCGCCAAAATTCGTCGGAGCCTTCGGCGCCGGCGGAGCCGGCTTCGCAGCCGGAGCCGCGGGCGGTTGAGCGGGCGGCGGCTCTGACCGGCCAAACAAGCCCATGAAGGTCGGCCTCCGCTCGGGCGGAGGGGGAGCAGGCTCCGGCGCTGCCTGCGCAACGACCTGGCCGGGCGGCGGAGCCGGACGCGTGACCTCGGGATGAGCGACGTTGAACCACTGGGAGCATCGCGGCGGTTTGCCGCCGAAGCCGCGCGAGCAGCTCGAATAGCCGAACGGCAGTCCCATCTTGAAAGCAAAATAGGCGCGCAGGAAGTAGACGAAGTCGGCGCAGTCGGGGCGAAGGCCGGTTTGGGTATTGTCTTCGTTGCGTCCGAGATAGTTGTACAGGAAATTGCGCGACTGGTCGCGCAGCACCTCGTACCAGACCTTCCAGTCCAGATCCTGGTCGGGCGGCGCGTCGAACAGTTTTGCGATCCATGCCGAGAACAGCGCTTCGTAGGTGCTGTTCCAGCTATTGCGCACCTGCCAGATGCTTCCCGGCGGGAAGCGAACCGGCGCCGGCTTGCGTGCGCCGACGGCGATGTCGTGGGTGACGGGGCTGCAACCTGCCGAGCGCTGCAGCGTCGCGTGCCAGGTGCCGGCGGCCGGAGCAGCGACCTCGGCAAACCAGAAATAAGGCGGCCCGTCGTGCCGGTCAGTCGATTTGACCGCGACGCTGCCATCGGGCGCAATCAGCGACAGCACGCCATCGACCGGCTTCTCGGCGGCGACCATGACGCGCAGCGGCGCGCCGCTCCAGGGCGAAAACGGCGACGGCAGGATCGTCACCTCGCCCGAGCTTGCGCAGGCATCGGACGCGGCCGCGGCCGCAGATTGCGTCGCGCCGAGCAGCAACAGAAAAAGCCCGCCCGTGATCGGCAAGAATGCCGTGGCAGCGGCAATTAAGCGGCGCCGAACAAACATCTCGAGATAGTCCCCTGCTCAGGTCCTTAAAACCTGCATCCGGCCCTGCCCGCGGGCCGGATCGCAACGTAGCGAATCGAGCGGAGGAAGTCAGCGGAATTGAATCCGGGTTCCATGGCCATTATAGGATCATCGCGCCGCATCCGGGTTTCGCCGGGGCAGTTGGAACACGCCGCGACGAGACGCCGCGCAGGCCCCATAGGGCGGAGAGAGATGATCTTCATGTCTTTGCGGGTTTTGAGCGGCGCAATGAAAATCAGCCTCCGTCGATTGGCCACCGGCTTCGCCACGCTGCCGCGGGCATGCACGCTACTTGCCTGCGCCTGGTCGCTGCTGGTGGTCGCGGCAGCCAATGCCGCCTCGGAAAGACCGGTAGCCGCCGAGAAGGGCATGGTGGCCAGTGCGCAGCATCTGGCCACCGACGTCGGCGTCAACATTCTCAAGCGCGGCGGCAATGCGGTCGATGCCGCGGTCGCGGTGGGATACGCGCTCGCCGTGGTCTACCCGGCAGCCGGCAATCTGGGCGGCGGCGGCTTCATGACCATCCGCTTTGCCGATGGACGAACGACGTTCCTCGATTTCCGCGAAAAGGCCCCGCTTGCAGCGAGCCGCGGCATGTATCTCGACAAGGACGGAAACATCATCAAGGGCCTGACCACGATCGGCTGGCTCGCCGTCGGCGTCCCCGGCACCGTCTCGGGCCTGGAGTATGCGCGCAAGAAGTACGGGACAATGACGCGCGCCGCGTTGATCACGCCGGCGATCAAGCTCGCCGACAACGGCTTCGTGCTGCAGCAAGGCGACGTCGACATGCTGGCTTCCCAGGCCGATGACTTGAGAAAATTTCCTCCGACCGCTGACATCTTTCTCGACAAGGGACAGGCTTTCTCGGCCGGCCGGAGGCTGGTGCAGGGCGAGCTTGCCGATACGTTGCGCCTGATCCGAAGGCGCGGCATTGACGGTTTCTACCGGGGCAAGACCGCCGCGGCCATCGTCAAGGCGAGCAAAGCGGGCGGCGGCATCATCGATGGCGAGGATCTTGCGCGCTACAAGACCCGCGAGCTTGCTCCGATCGAATGCGAATACCGCGGCTATCACGTGATCTCGGCGCCGCCACCGAGCTCGGGCGGTGTCGCGATCTGCGAGATGCTGAACATTCTGGAGGGATATCCGCTGCGCCAGCTCGGTTGGGGATCTGCAGCGGCGCTGCATGACGAGATCGAGGCGATGCGTCACGCTTTTGCCGATCGAGCCAGTTTTATCGGCGATCCGGATTTCGTCAAAAACCCCGTCAGCGCGTTGATCGACAAGAGCTACGCCGCGAAAATCCGGAAGGAGATCAAGCCGGACAAGGCAGGAGACTCCAGCGCGATCAAGCCCGGCGTTGCGCCTCACGAAGGCACCCACACGACGCACTTCTCCATCATCGACAATGCCGGCAACGCGGTTTCGATGACCTACACGCTCAACGACTGGTTCGGAGCAAAGGTCGTTGCGTCGGGCACAGGCGTGTTGATGAACGACGAGATGGACGATTTCACGCCGAACCCGGGTGGCACCAGCGCCGACGGAGCTGTCCAGGGAGATACGAATGCCATTGCGCCCGGCAAGACGCCGCGGAGCTCGATGACCCCGACGATCCTCACCAAGGACGGCAAGCCCCTCCTCATTCTCGGCACGCCGGGGGGAGCCCGCATCATCACGGCTGTCCTGCAGACGATCCTCAACGTCGTCGATTTCCGGATGAATATTCAGGAAGCCGTCGATGCCCCTCGCATCCATCATCAGTGGATGCCGGACGTGACGAAGGCGGAGCCCTACGCGCTTTCGCCCGACACCCGCCAGATCATGGAGGGCATGGGCTATCGATTCGAGGATTCGGAGGAGGCCAACCACGTCGACGCGATCATGGTCGGCGCGCCCAGCCTTGGCGGCAAGCCGATCGGTCGCAACCGGTACTATGGGGCAAACGATCCGCGCGGCGGCACCGGATCAGCACTGGGGTATTAGAGGCGGTCCCTGCGTGGCCAACGAAATTGGCGCGTCCTCGATCAAGAACCTCTTGACCTGCCCCCTGGGGCCGCCTCGATAAGGTTGGCCGGGACAGCCAACAACGAGGTGAGTCGTGACACCCTCCATCCGATTCCTGAGTCCGTCCGAAGCGGCGAAACGGCTCGGCGTCTCGCCCAAGGCGCTGCGGCTCTACGAGGAGCGCGGCCTAATTTCCCCTGGCCGCACGCCGGCCGGATGGCGCGCCTATGGGCCTGAGCAGATGGCCGAGGCCAGCGAGGTCGTGGCGCTGCGCCGGCTCGGGCTTAGCCTTGCGCAGATCGCGCGGGCGCGCAAAGGCGAGCCCGAGAGCCTTGAGCCGGCGCTCGCCGCGCACCAGGCGGCGCTGGAAGCTCGCATCCGCGAGCTGGCCGCTACGCTCGAAAGGGTTCAAGGCGTTCGCGCCGACCTCATCCGCGGCATGACGCCGGCGAGCGGAGAGCTGGCGCGTCTGCTCAATCCATCCGCGACGCTCGGTGTCAGCTTTGAGCTTCCCTGGCCGTGGGGCGGCGAAGTTTTCGAGCTCTCTGATATCAGGCCGCTGACCTACATCATCGGCCCGCTCGGCAGCGGCAAGACCCGCCTGGCACAGCGCCTCTCCGAAACGCTGCCCGATGCCGCGTTCCTTGGTCCGGACAGGCTGGCGGATGGCGGAGCCGCGGCTCGCGCGCGGCGCGATGCCGATCCCGCCCTCAAAGCGCGCGTCGATCAAGTCTTGAGTTGGCTGGTGGATGAAGGCGCCGTGGTATCCGATGCTCTCCTCGCCCTGATCGTCGCCCTTGAGTCCGATGGACCCGCCATTCTGGTCATCGACCTGGTAGAGCAGGGACTGGACCAGGCGACGCAGGAAGCCCTGAGCGCCCATCTGCGCCAACGTGCGAGGTCCGGCGCACGACCACTGTTCCTCCTGACGCGATCGACTGCGATCCTCGACCTCGCTGCCGTCGGCCCGGACGAGGCGATCATCCTTTGCCCCGCCAATCACAGCCCGCCGAGGCGTGTCGCGCCTTATCCGGGCGTTGCCGGCTACGAGGCGGTGGCGACCTGTCTCGCCTCGCCCGAGGTGCGCGCCCGTACCGAAGGCGTGATCGCGTGGCGGCCCGATGTGGCGTGATCTACTTGATTTTCGTCTCCGCCGAGATCAGCTCTCCGCCCTCCGCGGTGCTGATCGTCAGCCGCACTTGATCGCCATTGCCGGCGGCGATAGCCGCTGAAATATGGTTGCCGTTTTTCGGATCGGGCTGCACGCGGTCATCGAACAGGACCGTCTCGCCGCGCTTCAAGGTGACACGAAGCGGCGCGGTCGGCTTGATGGCGAAGAACTGAAGATTCACGCGCGACGCGTCAGCCAAGAAATTAATCAGGATGTTCTCGTTCGCCTGTGTCACGTTGCTCATGCCGACGATCGGGCTGTACGTCTCCGGTATCGACACTTCGCCGTGCGCCGGGAAATCGGCCTTGTGAAAGAACTGGTCCGAGACGCCGGCCCACAATTCGACATAGGGCTGCGCCTCGTTCGGGTTCTTGCGCGCCTCGGCTGCGTTCGCAAGCGACGGAAATCCCCAGGTCCACATCTTCAAGCCCCGCGTCACCTTGTTGTCGGCGATGCGGATGATGCCCTCTTCATTGTCGTGATTGATCACGCCCCAGAAATTGCCACCTTGCATATCGGGCGCGGCGTAGGCGATGCCCATCGTCGGCCAGTTCTTGAAGGAGCGGATTTTTTCGAAACGATGCCGGCCCGAGCCCGCGCTCGCATCGCCTTCGGCAATGTTCGCCGACCAGCCTGGCGTGGTGTAGGCCGCGATCGACGCGACGATCTCGGCGCCGGCGGTCGTCATCGGATGGTTCGCCTCCGATCCCGGCGCGAGCGCGGTGCAGGTCCAGTATTCGTATTTGATGCTCTCGTCTTTCGGATTTTTCAGCACCACGCGGGCGTCGAGCGCGGCGCGGCCGGCTTTCAGCGTGACAAAGTTCGTCGCTTCGATGCCACTCGAGCCCTTCATGAATTTGCCCGGCGGCGCGGAGTAGGCGAAATCGTCCTTGATCGACATCGCCACCGTGATTTCGCTGTCCGTCTGATTCACGATCCTGAACGCCCAGGGCTTGAGCCATGTCTTGCCGTGCTCGGGATCCGGAAAGGTCGGGAAGATGCCGCCATAGACCATCAGCCAGTCGTAATAGAAATTGCCGGCCTTGATGCCGTAGGGCACGCCGACTTCGGTGCGGTAAAGCTCCTCATGGCCGGTCGGCTTGTAGAGAATCGAAATGATGCGCCCGCCGAATTCCGGCACCAGCGTGACCTTGAGATACCGGTTCTCGAGCACGTAGGTCTTGAACGTGTGCTCGACGATCGTCTTCTTGTCGAGCGAGCCGGCGACGAATCCGTTCTCGGCATCGCTTGCGTATTTGACGGTGCTCCAGGAAATCGTCGACTTGCTGAGCGAAACCTTGTCTGTGGCCTGCGCCTGCACACGCGCCGGCGCGCCGATAGCCGAAAGCACGGCAGCCGCGACAAGGATGCGGCCAGGCCCGCGACCACGAATTGCCATGTCCGTCGCCTTCCAATGAGGAGGAGCGGCAATTCTAGCGCAGAAACGCAGCGCGCGCTCACCTCGCCTGCGCTACTGGCGCAGCGCTCGCCGTGTTGAACGGCGCAGGCTTGACCGGCTTCGGCGGCCGCGGCTGGATGATCATCGTCACCACATGCTCGCTCAACAGCTCGCTCTGCCCAGGGAACCACATGCCCGTGGGGCCTGCGGCATTGGCGTGCTCGGCGAAGGCGCGGCTCAAGCCAAAATGTTCGAGCCGCGCTTCTTCCCGCGCAATGCCAAGGCGCTTGTCAGCCGCGGTCTGACCCCGGAAGTAGGACTGGTGGAACCCAAGCCTGGCGCTCGCGAACAGATAGCGCTGCCTGCCGCCGAGGAAGACGATGGTGCAGGCGGAGAGGCATTGCTGCGTGACGTAGGTCGACAGTCGCCGCGCACGGATCAGGTCGGAGATCTTCTGCGCTTCGGCGATGCGCCCGCCGATCGAATTCAGCCGCACGGTGCGGACGTTGTCCATGGCATTCAGCATGGTCTCGAACTCCCTGGCCGTGCCGAACGAGATGCCGCCGGAGAAATCGAGCATGGTGCCGTTGTTCATCACCTTGAAGTGATGCGGCCCGAGGCGCTTGTCGCCGGCGAGAATCTCCAGCACGCCGGAGGTCTGCGGGATCGCGACGACGCAAAGGCTGTAAACGAGGTTGAGCAAGCCGAGCCCGATCGTCACCTTGGCGGCCGCGCCCCAGAAGCGCTTGCCGCTTCGGCGGTAGGCCGTCGCCGCGCGCCAGACGCCGACCATCGCCCAGAGCGAGAACAGGATGATCCCGCCCCAGGTCAGGCCGAGCGAGATCAGCCAGCGCACCGGCTGCTCGGCCGCGCGGTGGTTGATGGCCGCCGCAAGCGCGGCGAGCGAGACGCCGACGCAAATGCCGAGCACCAAATGGTTGACCCAATAGGAGCGCGCCAGCGACAGCTCGCCGCGCCAATGCCGCACGAAGACATTTTGCGCCGGCGCTCTCGGCAGCGGCGGCGGCAGCGGGGCCGGCGGCAACGGTGGCGGCGCGAGGCCGGGCGCATCGGCGGCATGGCCGAAAGCGGATGTTTCGCTCGCGTCGTCCATCAGCGAATCATGCAGCGCGTGGGTCACGGGTCCTTGTCCTTGGTTCCTTCGTCAGGGCTCGACGGACAGGCAGGGCGATTTTTCGATGGTGGCGGGGAAAATTCTGTGAGGAAGCGCACGCTCACGAGGGCGCGCGCAGACCTGGAACAGAGGGATCGAACCCAGCGGAATGGAGCCGGCACCAAAAACAAGGCGGATGCGTCCGCCGACGGCGGCATGGGCCGGAGATCAGGCCAGAACCGCCTCGCCAATGTCGGCAGGCCAGTCAGATGAAGATGCGCATGTTGAGGGAACTCATTCGCTTCGCCGCCGGCATTCCTGCCTCATGTGCCGCGCTCGTCGATCGCGCCGCCGATGCATTCGCCCGGCTCGAATACCGGTGTCTTATGCGCTGAGCCTGGCGACGAGAGGACCGCGCGGAATCAGCTCTTCGACGGCTTCTTGCCGTGCGAGACATCGGGCGTGCCGCGGAACAGCGACATATGCGTATGCGTCGCAGTCCAGGGATCGCCGACATGCGCGCGGGTGAAGGACACGGTGGCGCGGCCCTTGCGGTCGAACGGCTTGCCGTCGGGAAAATACCCGGTCGAATCCCACACCGCGAGCCCGACCGCAAACAGCCGGTCCGGCGAGACCATCGCCCTCGCTTCGTCCAGCTGCCAGACAAACCCGTCGATGGTCGGCCAGACGTTGCGCCACTGATTGTCCTCCGCAAGCTCGCGGCCGATCATGAAATCGGTGAAGGTGCCGAAGGCGACAAAGTCCTCGGCAAACAGATGACGCGCGGCGGCGAAATCGACCGCCCGCACATGCTCGGCAAGCTCGGCAAACCAGGCCTTGACGGCGGCGAGATCGGCAGGCGTGGCTGGCGGCAGGGTCATGGGGTGTCCTTGATGGCAATCATTGATATCGCGGGTGATTGATTTCATCAAACATGGCCCGGCCGGCCAAGCGGGGTTCACGGCCCCCGATTCCGGTTGATTCAAATCAAGCCATCCCTGCCGGCGTGCCCCTAACCTGATCCAAACCAGCCTTGGAGCCCTGCATGCGCGCACACCAGATCATGACGCGGAATGTGATTTCAGTTGATCCCGACGCAACGGTCGCCGAGGCGGCAAACCTCATGCTGCGGAAGCACATCAGCGGGCTCCCCGTGGTCGACAAGGCAGGCACTGCCGTGGGCATCCTGTCAGAGGGTGATTTTCTACGCAGGAGCGAAATCGGCACGCCGCGCCAGCGCGGTCGTCTGTTGAGTTTCTTTCTCGGTTACGGCGGCGCCGCCGAGGACTATGTCCGCGAACATGGCCGCAAGGTTTCGGAAATCATGACGCGGCCGCCGATCACGGTCAGCGAGCAGGCATCGCTACCGGAAATCGTTGCGGTTATGGAGCGGAAGCACATCAAGCGGGTCCCGGTCGTGCGCGACGGAAAAGTCGTCGGGATCGTGTCGCGATCCAATCTGTTGCAGGCCCTCGCAAGCCTTGCCCGTGATGTGCCTGACCCCACAGCCGATGACGACCACATCCGCCGGCGGATCATCGCCGAGATCGAGAAATACGACTGGCGTCCCATCGGCCTGAACGTCATCGTCCGCGATGGCATCGTGCACCTGAGCGGCTCGATCACCGACGAACGCTCCCGGCAGGCGGCCATCGTTGCCGCGGAGAACGTCGAGGGAGTCGTCAAGGTGCATGATCATCTTTGCTGGACGGACCTCGAGACCGGCTACTTCCAGTCTTCTCCCGAAGATGACGAATGGGCGAAGGCAAGCTGACGGTCCCTGGTCCCCGGCATCAAGGTCTGCATCGTCTCCCTACTTCTCGAGATTCTTCGCCGGCGGCCAGTCGCGCGAATAGACGGGATTGGCGAGGAATTGCTTCGGATCGTAGGTCCAGAACTGGCTGACATCGGAATAGGTCTTGATCACCGAATTGACCAGGCGACCGTCCTTGCGCTCCACCTTGCGGATATAGACGTTGCCGACCACGTTGCCGTACTGGTCGAACTTGACCGGCCCGCGCACGGTATCGACATTGGTTGCGCGCAGCGCGGCCATGAAGGCATCCTTGTCCTCGACCTTGCCATTGACCGCCTTCAAGGCCGCTTCCAGCACGGCCGCCTCGACATAGGTGCTCGCGGCGTAGAAGCCGGGGTCGTAACTGAATTGCTTGCGGAAGGCCGGTGCAAACTTCCTGTTGAGCGGGTTGTCGAGCTCGGCGGAATACCAGCAGGCCGTGACAATGCCGAGCGCCTCGTCGCCCATGTTGCGCAGCACGGCTTCATCGAGCGCCGTCATGCCGCCGACCGGCGTCAATTTATCCTTCATGCCGTATTCGACAAACTGTCGGAGGAAGCGGAAACCGTTCGAGCCCGCAAGCCCGAGGAAGATTGCATCCGCGTCGGGCTTGAGATCGGTCACGATGGTCCCATAGTCGGGCACGGTGAGCGGCGGAAACAGTTTCTGGATGATCTTGCCGCCGTCCTCCTCGAATACGCGCTGGAAGCCTGCGCACATCTCCTGGCCATAGGCGATGTCGTCGGCGATGGTGATCATGCGCTTGAACTTCAATTCCTTGGCGCAATAGTCCGCCATCGGATGCGCGCATTGCGACGAGGTCGAGGTGCCGCGCACGAACCAGGGGTTGGGATGACGCTGCGTCATGTCCTCGGCGGCGGCAACCGACAGCGTCGGGGTCTTGGTCTGGCGGATATAATCGTCGATGGCGAGCGCCTCGAAGGCGGCGAGCGGGCCGATCAGGCAATGCACGTTGTTGCGCTCGACGAGCTCCTGCGTCTTGGTGCGCGCAGTCGCGGGAACGCCGGCGGTATCGGCCACGATCAGCTCGACCTTCCTCCCGGCAAGCTCATTGTTGCGCTCGCTCAAGTACATCACGAGCGCGCGCTCCATATCGATGCCGCCTGAGGCGAGCGGCCCCGTCTTCACCGTGAGAAGTCCCACGCGGATCGCGCCGGCGGTTTCCGCAGCCGCCTGCCCCGCAAAGCCTGCCAGCGCGGTCGCCGCACCCGCCTGCATCAAGTCGCGTCTCGTGATCCTCATGACGTCCTCCCTGATTTTGTATGATCTATCGTTCGCGCAGTTTCGTCCTTCCGTCACTGCTTCCGTGGGATCATCGGAAGCAGCAGGTAATTCGCCTCATGATCGTCGAGATGCAGGGTCGTTCGCCCGGCGAAGACAGACGCCGGCCGGTCGCGCGGGTCGTCGTGCAGGAACGGTCCGCACCCCGTCAGCTCGTTCTTGAAGTTCGAGAGCCGCAGCCCCGTCGTCTTCTGCCATTCGTAATCCCGCCCCCGCACCGACAATGCGATCCGGCATCCGGCCGGCACGACGATGGACGTTGGCCAGAGCTCGATGTCCAGATCGACCGGCTGGCCCGGGACGAGGGGCTGCTTTTCGTCATGGGAGTGATAGGGCCGCCATGGTTTTGAGAGGCGGCTATCGAGCTTGCGATGCGAGGCGCGCAGCCAGCCCTGGGCCACCGGTGTATGTGGATCGATCGCGCCCACGAACACGATTTCGCGCAGGTCGGCCGTGAAGACGCGAAATACGAGAAAGAGATCGGCATCGGATGTCGAGGAGGAAACGCGCAGGCGCGCGGCGAGCGGTCCGGTGATTTCGGTCTCCTCGATAAGTGGCTCTGACAGGAAGGTGAGGCCGTCGCCGGCCGCGTCGAAGGGCACGCTGCCGGATGTCGCAGGCGGCGAAGCTGACAAGGTCTGGGAAGCCGGATCGAGATAGAACCTGGTCCAGGCGGTTCGCTCAAGCGGCCACTCTGCTTCGCTCCGCTCCTCGAAGCGATCGACGTGGCGCACCTGCAGCAAGACGCGAGGCCGCTCGCGCCAACCATTATCCTCGCCCTTCAGATAGTAATCGAAGAAGGCCTTCTGCAGCGTGCGCCCGTAATCGGTATAAAAATGCGTCCAATGCTCAAGGCCATGGGCCTCCAACCACTTCTCCTCGGAAGCAGCGCGCACAAATCCCTCGAAATTGCCGCGGGGATGCAGGCCCTGCCCGCCCCAATTCGCGGCGGACAGGAAAGGCACCGTCACCTTGTCCCATTGCGGCGAACGCGCGCGGTGATAGTCGTCATCGAGCGGATGCTTGAGAATGTCCTCGCCGAAGCTGCAGCGGTTGCGCGCGAGCTCGTCGTCGGACAGCGTCTCGTCGCCGCACACCCAAAGGCCGGAGACCGGATTGCGCGGACCGCGTTCGCCAAGACCGTACTGCACGGTCTTCACCTGCATGTCGTACCAGTTCGCCCAGAAGGTCGAGAGGATGCCGCCGTGATGGGTCATGTCGCGGTACCAGTCGGCCGCGCCTTCCCAGATGCACATGGCTTTGAGATGCGGCGGCCGGAGTGAAGCGACATGCCACTGATTGATGCCGTAATACGACACACCCGAAAGGCCGATCCTGCCGTTCGACCACGGCTGCCGCGCGGCCCATTCGATGCAGCCGTAGAAGTCGCGCGTCTCACGCGGCGAGAAATGATCGATGAACCCCGGTGAGCGGCCGGTCCCGCGCGAATCCACGCGCACGCAGGCGTAGCCGTGCGGCACCCACTTCTCGGGATCGACGACCTCCCAGTTCTGATATTTGTTGGTCGACCCGTAAGCGACGTCCGGATGGCTAGCTGCCATCTTCTGCCAGGCGGTCGGATAACCTTGCTGGAAGGAAAGGCCCTTGGCGTAGGGGCCGTAGGTCAAAAGGGCGGGACAGGGTTCGCCCGAGATTGGCCGAAACACGTCGCCCTTGAGCACGGCGCCATCGTCGACCGGGATATCGACATCCCGGTCGATCGCCATGCCGTCCTGGACCACCGTGGCGGCCATCCGCACGCCCCCCGCTGCCGCCATGCGTCGCGATGGAAACCTGTCTTGCGTAAATTATCAAGCGATAAACGCATGGTCCGGACGAGGGTGCAGCCGTTTCCCGCCTGCGCGCGCCCCTGGAATGGGCTGTCCTCGTGGCCTGGTGCTTCGGCGGGCGAAGACAGGTCCGACAAGACCGTGCGCAAACAATGGGCCAGGCGCGATGATGATCGATCATCGCGCTTTAGCGCGCAAACGCATTGCCGCTTTGGACACCGCAGGTCGGAGTGCCGTCATCACACCATCGATCTCGTGCATGGCGCTATCAGCCCCCGGCACATGATGCACGCCCTACCCGATCTTCCGCAGATCACGGATGCCGAGCAGCGCCATGGTGTGCCGCCCTGACACATGATGGAACTGGACCGTGGACGGAAGATCGCTGTTGTGGCCGCCATCAAACCTCCGCTATCTTGGCGTGTCTCTTACAGACCAATGTCGGGCAGGTTTTTCGCATCGGAGGACCGTCATGACAAGTTCTTCGGCTATTCTGCAAAGTCTTCGAACCGGAACCGATGTGGCGCCGCTCCGCGCAAAGTGGGGGTGGATCGTCGCACTCGGTTTCGTCTATGTCGTCGCCGGCTTCGTTGCGCTCGGCAGCGTCGTGATGGCGACGGTCGCGAGCGTCTTCGTCGTCGGCGTCATGATGATCGTCGCCGGCGTCGCCGAGCTCTTCAACGCTTTCCAGGTCAAGAGCTGGGGCAAATTCCTGATCTGGGGCTTGCTTGGCGTGCTCTACATCGTCGCAGGCTTTGTGACGTTCGAGAACCCGCTGTTCGCCGCCGTGCTGCTCACGCTGATACTGGGCGCATCGCTGGTTGCTTCCGGCGTCGTGCGGATCTTTCTGGCATTCAACATGAAGCGCGAAATGCCATGGATCTGGGTGGCGCTCTCCGGCGTCATCACGCTCCTGGTCGGCCTCGTGATCCTGGTGCACTGGCCGGTC
Source organism: Bradyrhizobium sp. (assembly GCF_035309285.1). GTDB lineage: Bacteria > Pseudomonadota > Alphaproteobacteria > Rhizobiales > Xanthobacteraceae > Bradyrhizobium. Next base: position 35,855 of record NZ_DATGFH010000083.1, read on the forward strand.
AACAGCGTTTACATCCTCGGCCTGTTCCTGGGTATCGACCTTATCATGGCGGGCGCCGGATGGATCGGGCTCGGCCTTGGCCTGCATCGCGTTCCGGCTGCGCGACCGGCCTGATCGCGTCGTGACCGTGCCGTCGCGATCGACGGTTTAGTATCAGTTTCCCGCCCTTCGGGAGGGAGGAGATTCCATGCGCTGGATCTATTTGTCCCTGATCATTCTGTTCGCGCTGGCGACGTTGATCTTCGCACTGCAGAACCTTGAAGTCGTGACCGTATCGTTCCTCAGATTCGAGGTCCGCGCGCCGCTCGCGCTGCTGGTGATCGTCGTCTACCTCCTTGGCGCCGCGACAGGTGGCAGTCTGTTGGCCTTGCTGCGCCGGTCCTACGCGGGATCGAGACGGAGCGTCATGGGTTCAGCCTGAGAATTCGGAGCGCCGGTGGAGCCAGAGCCGCCAAACGAGACCGCGCGGAAGCCGATCCTGATCGACCTCGCCTTGCAGGGCGGCGGCTCGCACGGCGCGTTCACCTGGGGCGTCCTCGATCGCCTGCTCGAGGAGCCGTGGCTGACAATCGCGGGGATCTCCGGCACGTCGGCCGGCGCGATGAACGCCGCCGTGCTGGCGTGTGGCTGGACGAATGGCGGCGCCGCAAGCGCCAAGGCGTCGCTTGACGCCTATTGGGAGCGCGTGTCGCGCGCGGCCGCGTTCAGCCCATTGCAGCGCTCGCCGCTGGATCGCCTGATGGGCCGCTGGACCCTTGACACCTCGCCCGCCTATTTCGCGTTCGACCTGATGTCGCGGATGCTCTCGCCCTATGATCTCAATCCGCTCGGCTTCAACCCGCTGCGCACGATCCTCGCGGAAAGCATCGACTTCGATCGCCTCAAGCAGGCCCCCATGAAGCTGTTCGTGACCGCAACGAGTGTACGCACGGGCCGCGGCCGCATCTTCCGCAATGCCGAAATCACACCAGACGTGTTGCTTGCCTCGGCCTGCCTGCCAACGATGTTCCAGGCGATCGAGATTGGCGGCGAGCTTTACTGGGACGGCGGCTATGCCGGCAATCCCACCATCACGCCGCTGGTCCGGGAGACGGACGGACACGACACCATCCTGGTCCAGATCAATCCGCGCGAGCGCACCGACTCGCCGCGCTCCGCAGCCGAGATCCTGAACCGGCTCAACGAGATTTCCTTCAATTCGCCGCTCATGAAGGAGCTGCGCATGATTGCGTTGCTGCGCCAGGTGGCCGATCCGGGCAGTGGCGAAGGCGCACGTTGGGCCGGGATGCGGACGCACGCGATCAAGAGCGATAGGCTCGCGGAGTTCGGCGCGTCGTCGAAGCTGAATGCCGAAAGCACGTTCATCGCGCTGCTCAAGGAGGAGGGACGCCGCTGCGCCGATGAATTCCTTGCAAGCCATGGTGATGATCTCGGCCGACGGTCGACCGCTGACCTCGACGTCTTGCTCACGGAGTGCTGAGCCGATGACGCTGATCGGACTTGCGGGGATGCTTGGCGGGCTCGCTCTTTTGATCGCATTCGCGTTCCGCGGCTGGAGCGTATTGCTGCTCGCGCCGATCGCAGCTCTTGTCGCGGCCCTGTTCTCCCGCGAACCCCTGCTTGCGCACTGGACCCAGACCTTCATGGGCAGTGCCGCGGACTTTCTTGCACGCTTCTTCCCATTGTTTCTGCTGGGCGCGGTGTTCGGCAAGCTGATGGAGGATTCGGGCTCGGTGTCCGCCATTGCGACTTTCATGACGGAGCGGCTGGGTCCAGAGCGAGCGATGCTGGCCGTCGTGCTCGCCGGCGCGCTGGTCACCTACGGGGGCCTGAGCCTGTTCGTCGCCTTTTTCGTTCTGGCGCCGATGGCGCAGGAGCTGTTTCACGCCGCAAATATCCCGCGCCGGCTGATGCCGGCGGCCATCGTGCTCGGCACCTCGACCTTCACCATGTCGGCGCTGCCCGGCACGCCGTCCATCCAGAACGCAATCCCGATGCCGTTCTTCGGCACCACGCCATTCGCAGCACCAGGGCTCGGCATTCTGGCGTCGCTGATCATGCTTGGCTTCGGCCTGTGGTGGCTCGACCGCGAGGAGAGAGCGGCGAAGCGGCGGGGCGAAGGCTTTGGCGGCGGCGCACCGATGCCGGCCGATCGTCTCGCAACCGATGAAAAATTACGCGAGCGGGCGACCACGGCGCGCGAGTTCGATCCGGCGGAAATCGTGCATGGCAAGCAAGCAGACACACCACCGCCCATCGTGCTCGCCGCCTTGCCCCTCGTCGTGGTGATATCGGTCAATCTCGCGATGTCGCTGTTCATTCTGCCCGCACTCGACACGCGCTATCTGGCGGAGGCTCGTTTCGGCGGCGTCTCGCTGGCCGATCTGGGTGGCGTCTGGGCGGTGATATCTGCGCTCGCCTGCGCGATTGTCACGGTGCTCGCAGTCAGTCACAGACGATTGCCGGCTCTCCGCACGACCATGGACGCCGGCGCCAATGCCGCCGTGCTGCCGGCGATGAGTGTTGCGAGCCTAGTCGGCTTCGGCGCGGTCGTGGCCGCCATGCCGGCGTTCGCAGTGGTGCGCGATGCCGTTCTCGGTATCGGCGGCGGCCCACTGGTGTCGCTGGCGGTCGCCGCCAACGTGCTTGCCGCGCTCACGGGATCGGCATCCGGCGGGCTCACGATCGCGCTCGACGCGCTTGGCGCGACCTACCTGGAGCGCGCGACGTCGATCGGGCTCGATCCGGCTCTCCTGCATCGCGTTGCTGTGATCGGATCGGGCACCCTCGACAGTCTGCCGCACAACGGCGCGGTAGTAACGCTGCTCGCAGTCTGCGGCGCGACGCACCGCGAGAGCTATCGCGACATCGTCATGGTCGGAATCGTCGGTGCCCTGATTGCGCTTGTTGTCGTGATCGTAATCGGCTCGATGGCGGGATCATTCTGAGCCGGCTTGAATGCACGGGTGAGAGAGACGCGGCCTTTGGCATCTCATTGCGATCGCCATCGTGCCTCGATCCGGTATAAGGCGCTTGCGCAGGCCTTTCGAGAAAGCGACAGTGCATTGATCGCCACCGGTTCTCTCGGGTCCCCGACACCTTTTTGTTGCTCGAATTGATTGAGCTTCCCAGAATTGTCGAGTGATCTGCTGCTGCGCTTGATTTGCAAGCAGGACAGCCAACACGTCGACCCTTTCGACACCCTTCGGATTATCTCACAAGTCCTGGCCATTCTGATCGCGGTGGGCGGCGTACCGGCCTTTATTTCCCGAAAATGGATTGGCGCCTGACCGTCCTCCTTAAAAAGACACGAGAAAAGGCCTAAGCCGTTCGATGTCCGGCTCGATACCTAGGCCGGGCGCGCCGCTCAGCATTACCTTCCCTTTGGAAACTGCCGGGAAAGGATTGCCCAAGAGCTCGCGAAGCGGGTTGAAGTTGGAATCGACCTCGACGTAACCGTCTCCGCCAACCGCTGCCTTGAGGTGCATCGACGCGACCTGGCCAATGCCCCCTCCGAGCCAATGGGGGCAGAACAGCTTGCCCTGCTCAAGCGCCTGTCGGCCGACTCTGAGACAGCCGCTGAACCCTCCCCATTTTCCGAGGTCAGGTTGGATCACCTTGAGGGCGTTTCCCTCGATCGCTTCCGCGAAGCTCGCGAGCCCGCGTATGTTCTCTCCCCCTGCAAGCGGGACCGGACTCGCCGATGCGACACGAAGCCATTCCGCCGCCGAACGATCCGCCGCAATCGGCTCCTCGAGCCAATCGAGCTCGAATTGGGTGAGCTGCGGCGCAATCCGAATTGCGGTATCCGCGTCCCAGGCCTGATTGGCGTCGACCATGAGCGGAACGTCCCTGCCAAGAAGATCGCGAAGCGCTCGCAGATTGGCGATGTCGCGCTCAAGCCCAAAGCCAACCTTCAGCTTGAACGCGCGATACCCTTCCTTGCGCTTCCGCTCCGCGGTCGCCTCCGGCTCGACAGGATTGATACCTGACGCATAGACCGTTACCTCAGCGGCGCCTGCGAACAACTGCCATAACGGGACGTTCAACCGCCGCCCCACAAGATCCCAAAGGGCCACGTCCGCGCCTGCGATGACCTGGGCCAGGGGTCCCTCCTCGCCGCACTGAATAGCCAGAACGTGCAGCTTGCGGCTGAGTGTCTCGAACGCCTCGAGCGGCGTGGCCCAGTCCCGCTCCAGGAGCAGCGGCGCAACCACATTCTCGAACAGCCGGGCACGGTGCTCGGCGCCAACCGCCGGAAAATTGCACCAGACTTCTCCCCAGCCGACAGCACCGTCCGCGTCCTCGATCCTGATCACAACACTCGGCCGACTGGTCATGACGCCGAACGAGGTGATAACGGGATCTTCGATCGGAGCACGAAAAACCATCGCCTCGACCTTCGCAAGGACGAGGGCAGGATGGCCGGAAGAATATGGAAGCTCCGCCTCAGGCTCCATAATTCGGCGTCCCGTCGTCCTCAAGGATCAGCGCAGCGCCCTTCTCGCCGATCATGATGGAGGCTGCGTTGGTGTTGGATGAGATCATGTCGGGCATTACCGAGGCGTCGACCACACGCAGGCCAACGACTCCCCGAGCCCGCAACTGCGGATCAACGACGGCTCGATCGTCGCTCCCCATGCGGCACGTGCCCACGGGATGGAAAACCGTACCGCCGATCGTCCGCGCGAAATTCAAGAGATCAGCGTCGCCTTGCCGCTGCGATCCCGGCAACACCTCCGCAGCGATGAGGTCGCGAAATGCGGGCTGGGCATAGATCTCTCTCAGCATCCGAACTCCGGCGACGAGCGTCTTGCGGTCCCGCTCTTCGGCGAGATAGTTCGCGTCAATCCGGGGGCTTTCCAGTGGATCAGCAGAGCGGATCGTGATCCGACCGCGCGAAAGCGGTCGGCACTGGCAGGCCGAAGCGGTGAACCCCGAATAGTCATGCAAGGGATCTCCCGGCTTATCGACGGAAAGCGGCATCACGTTGAACTGAATGTCCGCTCGATCGTCCGAAGCATGTTCGGTCTTGGCAAAACCACCGACCTGCCCCGCCCCGACGGTCAGTGGTCCTCGACTGCGCAATGCCCAGTCCAGCCCCATTCTCATGAGCTTGACAGGGTTGCGTACATCATCGTTGAGCGACATGCGCTGCTTCAGTCGCACGATCGTTCGGGCCTGATAGTGGTCCTTCAGATTTTCGCCGACTTCGGGAGCATCCACGACCACCGGCACTCGATGCTGCCGAAGCAGCGCGGCAGGACCGATTCCGGAGAGCTGAAGAATCTGGGGCGACTGGATCGTGCCCGCGGCGAGGATAATCTCCCGCCGGCAGCGCGTGATCTTTACTTCCCGCGATCCCACAGAGGCATATTCGACGCCAACCGCCCGCTGGCCGTCGAACAGGACCCGGTTCACGTAAGCGCGCGGCAGGATGCTCAGATTCGGCCGGTTGCGCACGGGATGCAGGAACGCCCTTGCCGCGCTCGAGCGCCACCGGTTCCGAATGGAAAGCTGGTAGGAGCCCACACCGTATTCGGTCTTGCCGTTCATGTCGGTGTTAAAGGGCAATCCATATTGCTGAGCCGCCTCGAGCCAGGCGCGACAATACGGATGGTCGTTGCGCAACTCAGAGACGCCAAGCTCGCCGCTGCCTCCGTGATATTCGCTTTCTCCGCCTTCGTAGCGTTCCGATCTCTTGAAGTAGGGGAGGACGGAACGGTAGTCCCAGCCTGTCGCACCCTTCTTTGCCCAGTCGTCGTAGTCCTGATGTTGTCCTCGAATGTACAGCAGACCGTTGATCGAACTCGAGCCACCCATCACGCGACCGCGCGGCCACACGATGGCTCGCCCGCCTGCTTCAGGTCCCGGTTCAGTGACAAACAGGCGCGAGAAACGTTCGTCGTAGATGGTTCTGAAGTAGCCTACCGGCAACCGCAGCCAGAAATTCCGGTCCCAGCCGCCGGCCTCGAGCAGCAGCACTCGAACTGATGCGTCGGCTGAAAGCCGGTTGGCGAGAACGCAACCGGCCGATCCGGCACCCACGATGATGTAGTCGTAATCGGCACGCAGCATGCACCCGGAGCTCCGGCTTATGCCTTGATGGCGCTCATGTAGAGCGAGGTATCAAAATATTTGGATGCCGGTACCGGGTCCTGGATCTTCGCGAAGCCGGTAAAGAAGTCCGTAACCTGCTGCAGCCATTTGGTGACCGTGCCGTCAGCATATTTCTGACGCCATTCCCGCGAGGTGAAGACTTTCTCCGCTTTGAACTGCCCCATAAGCTCCGGCAGGGCGACGTTTTGATAGTGCTGCTCCTGCAAGGTGGCGATCGCCTTATCCGGGTTCTGCACCAGATAATCGTTCGCCGTGGCCCACGCCTGGATGATCCGCGTGAGGACATCCTTGTTTTTCTCATGGAAACCGTTCGCGGCAACCCAGCCGTCGACGATCGCTGCTTCCGGATAGAATGCGGACGCGTCGATCAGCATCTTCGCGTCCGGCGACTTCTGTTCCACCGACACGTTGAACGGCACCCAGAGCGCGACTGCGGGGACCGCCTTTGAAATGAAGCCGGTTACCGCATCAGGCATACGCTGGTTGATCAATGTCACGGTTTTCGGGTCGATGCCGTTCTTCCGCAGCGCCGTATCGAGGAAGACGTGAGCAGTGGTGCCGATGGTTGTCGCAATCGTCTTGCCTTTCAGATCGCCGATTGTCTTGATACCCATCTCCGGGTGAACCCAGAGCTGCGCGGTGGCGAACTCGACGTCGTTGATGAGAAACACCTTGCCTTGGCCGCGTGCCGGAAAGTTCGAGAGCACGGCTCCCGTCGCGAGCATGTCGATGCTGCCCCCGGTCATCGCCTGAAAGGCTTCGAGCCCGGTCTGGAACTGGATGTAGTCCATCTCGAGCCCATGTTCTGTCCAGAGTTTCTGCGACTCGGCGAGCCAGATCTGACCGTCCACCGCCAGGGTGTGCAGATAGCCGAGCCTGACCTTCGTCGCCGGTGCAGCGATCGTCGGCGATGAGAGCGTGGATGAGACAGCGGCGGCACCCGCCAATTTCAGGAAATGACGACGATGCATGAGGACCTCCCTGTGGTTTTCAGCTGTAATCTGCCGGCTTGCGCTGCGCTTCCTGCGCAGCGTATTCGCGCATGACGAGATCGTAGATCCGAGACTTCAGTGCGCCGAACTCGTGTGTATCCTGCAGCTCGTGACGCCGGGGATATGCGAATGGAATATCGATCACCTCCCGAATCCGAGAGGGGCGCGCCGAGATCACGACCACCTTCGTCGACAGGTAAACCGCCTCCTCGACGGAGTGCGTGATCAGCAAGACCGTCTTGCCCTCCGCATGCAGGACATCGAGCAGCAGATCATGCATCGCGCTGCGCGTCTGCGCGTCAAGAGCACCGAAGGGCTCGTCCATCAGCAGGAATTCGGGGTTGACGGCGTAGGCGCGCGCCAGGGCCAGACGCTGTCGCATCCCGCCGGACAGCGTCTTGGGGTAGGCTTTCCGAAAATCCCAAAGGCCCATCAGGCGCAGGTATCGCTCCACGGTCGCCGCGCGCTCCTGCGCCGACCTTCGATTTGCCGCGAGCCTCAAGCCGAAGGCGACGTTGTCCTCAACCGAAAGCCACGGGAACACGCCGTAGTCCTGGAACATCACGCCGCGGTCCGGCCCCGGCCCGGCGATTGCCTTGCCGTCCAGCGTCACGCTTCCTCGGGTGGGCCGAAGAAAGCCGGCAACCATGTTCATCAGGGTCGTCTTGCCGCAACCGGAGGGACCGACCAGTGAGACGAACTCGCCTTGCATGATGGACAGCGAGACGTGCTGCACGACATCGAGGCGACCGCCCGCAGTCGCAAACTGCATCGAAATGTCGTCAAAGCGAATGCGCTCGGGCGCGTTGGCTGCGGACATGCTCACGATCCGACCTTGTCCTGCCAGGAGACGAGCCGCGTCGAAAGCCTTCGCAGCACGGTATCCATGAGTAGCGCCAGCGCGCCGATGCAGATGATGCCGAGATAGATGGTGTTGAGGTCAAAGAATGACGAGGCGTTCTGAATCATGGCGCCCAGCCCTTGCTGTGCGGCGACCAGTTCGGCGGCGACGAGCGTTGCCCAGCAGACGCCAAGCGCCACGCGCAGCGCCACCAGCATGTGCGGCACGGTGAGCGGCACCATCACACGCCAGAAGATCTCGAGGTCGGTGGCGCCCAGCGTTCTGGCGACCCGAATGTAGATTGGGCTGATTGCGGCCATTCCTTCGTACATGACGATGACCGCCGCAAAGAAGGAGGCGTAGAAAAGGATAGCGATCTTGGCGATCTCGCCGATGCCGAGATAGACGATAACCAGGGGGATGAGCGCGATAGGCGGCAGCGCCCGAAAGAAGTTGATCAGCGGATCGATCAACCGCCGCACGGGACGATACCAGCCGACGAGGAATCCGACCGGGATGGCCGCGGCCGTGCCGATCAGCAGACCCGCGAGCACGCGCTCGACCGACATCAGGATGTTGATGACGAGATCTCCGTGAGTAAGGCCGCTCCAAAAGTCCGCCACGACCGCCAATGGCGACGGAAGCAATCCCGGATTAATGAGCCCCGTCTCGCGCAGCAGGGCCCAGAGTGCAATCAACGCCACAAAGGGAATGGTCGTGAGCGCGGCGCTAGCGACGACGCTCGAGCTTTTTTCGCCGTCCATCGGCGTCTCCTTCCTTCGCCTCACTAACCGGGGAGGCGTTGCGTGTCTTGTTCTTCTCCGCAGCTCTGCCGCCCCGCAAAAGATCGATTTCGATCTCGATGAGCTGAGCCGGATAACGAATGTTGGCGTAATAGACGACGCGCCCGGTCCCATCGGCGATCGCCCGACGGACGTCCGCTATCGGATCCCCGACGCCGATGTTGAGGAAGGCGGCCGTATCGGCATCGGAAACGGTAATGCGGACGATTTGCTTGGCGGCCCCGATCGTCAGGCCGGGGACCTCGGCAAGCCGCGTCAGCACCGGCACGCGGGTGAAAGCTCCCGCATCCTGTTCGAATATGTTCCGGTCAAGCCATATGTCGATCAGGCAGTAGGCAGCGTCCCCTCGATAATGGACGCGACGCAAATGGCGGTAGGCTTCGGCAGCTTCGCCCGCAATGAAGTCCAGCTCAGGCAAGGCCCTGTTGGCGGCACGCCCAATCGGCAAAACCCTGACACGAAGATCGGCCACTGACGCCAGCAGCTCATCCCACTCCACCGCCAACTTGAACCATCGCTGGGCCGAAAGGTCCTTTGTGACAAAGGTGCCGGACCCGCGCGAACGGCGAATCACCCCTTCGCTCTCGAGCTGCGCCAACGCTTCCCGCAGCGTGGAGCGCGCCACCCCATAGGCCGCCATCAAGTCCTCAAGCGTTGGTATGCGTTGCCCGACGCGCCACTCGCCCTGCTCGATCCTCTGCCGGAACAGCTTCGCGATCTGCAGATAGATCGGCGCCCTGCTTCGCTGAAAGAGAACGGGATCGAAAGTCATAAAGTCCCTATATACGGACTTTTAGCACCGGTCAACCGCTGCCCCGGGCGCGCCAGTTTGAGTTTGACGCGACAGATCGTCGACGTCGCGCGCTAGTCTAGACCGGCACGACATAACCATCGCGGCGGGGATCGCAGCCGCCACTCATCAACCCAGTCGATGGATCCCGCGTCACGCCATGCATGCCGCCAACACGCATGATCCAGTTCTGGCTTGGAATGATGACGTGGCCGCGCCTGGCAAGGGTGGCCAGGACCTCAGGCGCCAACCGCGTTTCCGGTTCGATCTGGCGGCCGTCCCACAAGCGCACGCGCGGCTGCTCGATAGCCTGCTGCAACGGATGACCAAAATCGACGTGCTGGACCAGCGCCTGCACCTGTGTCTGCAAGATGCCGTAGCTACCGGGAGTACCAAGGGCCAACACCGGTGCGCCGTTGCGGGTCGATATGGTCGGCGCCATGCATATGGGCAACGCATCGCCCGGCTTAGCGCGGTGCGGCGAATGCGGCTGCACATCGGCCCAATACATGAAGTTATTCAGCGTCACACCTGTACCTGGCACAATCACCGCAGCGCCATACGGCGAGCCAATGCTGTTGGTCAGGCATACGAGATTGCCGTCACTATCGCCGATCGACATCGAGGTGGTGTGATGTTCGCCAGCGGGCATCCCCACCCATTGCTCCGTCGGCCCATCGATGATGGCGCCGTCGCGCACGCGCGCGCGCAACTTGGCGACATGCGCGTCCGACAGCAGCTCGGCGAGCTTCGCCGGCGGTGGATTGTTATGCGCGATGCGATCGCCGGCGGCGAGGCGAATGGCACGCAGCACGGTATCGACGTGCTCAACGCCGTTGTTATCCATCGCACCGAGTGCGAAACCGTCCAGAATGCGGAGCGCCGACAGCATCTGGAAGCCCTCACAGGGTGGTGGCGGCAAGTTCACCACCAGATCGCGATAGTGGGCGGTGATCGGATCGCTCCACGATTTCGGGATCGTCGTCGCCGTCGCTTCGAGGTCTTTCATCGTCACCGAGCCGCCCGTCGCGGACAGGTGCTCGACCATGGCCCGGCCCAGTGCTCCGCCATAGAGATGACCAGAGCCATGCTTGGCGATCGCTTCATAGGTCCTGGCGAGGTCTGGCTGTTTGAGCACCCAGCCAAGCCGAACTCGGCCGGAGCCCTCGGTATAGTTTTTTGCCCAAGGGGCATAGAGCGCCGGATGCTCGGCGATTTCAGGCGATGTCGAATTCGTTTCAAACTCATTGAATTCGGTGATGCCGTAGCCGTCGTGTGCGGCAGCTATGGCCGGCTGCAGGCAATCGCCGAACGACAATTTGCCGTAGCGCTTGTTCAATTCTGCCCAACCGGCAAGATTACCTGGTGTGCCGACCGCATGGGCGCCGCGTTTTATCTCGTCGCGTTTGGAAAATATCTGATAGGGGAACTTCGCCGGAATCGGCGGCACGAAATTCAGTGTGCGAACCCGCTTTTCGCTCGCAATCCAGCACGTCGCCAGGCCCATGCCGGCAAGGCCCGACATGAATGGTTCGACCACATTGAGCGTCGATGCCACCGCCACGACAGCATCAAATGCATTGCCGCCGCGTGCGAGCATTTTGGCACCTGCTGATGCCGCCATAGGGTGCGCCGCCGCCACGATACCACACTTTGAATAGACTGTCGGACGTGTCCCGTTCATGGCCAACTCCTGATTCGGGTTTTTGCGATGGTGGAAACTACCCGACAGTAGCGGCATGTCGCCAATCCCCTCGCTGCAAATATCGGTTGCACCCGCGGGTCTGATGTTGGGATTCTTCGCTACGCGAACGAGTGTCAGCCGTCCCGCGATCTCCCGGACCGCGCCGCCAGCACCGGGCCCCACGCAAACGAAGTTTGTCCGCTGTGTTAAACGTGGGGTATTTTCGGTCGGTCTCCCGAGAGCGGTTGCAGTGAAGGAAGCGGTGCTTGCCCCGACACTCAGCGCGTGGACGAGGGCGCCTCGCACGATCGCGCCGTGGGCCGGTGGATCGCTGGAGGATTGGCTCACGCCTGCGCGGGCACGACGGCAGGGAAGTCAAGCTCGGGCTGGCAGATGTTGCTCATGAAGTTGGTGTACAGGAACTGGGCCGTGAGGCCGGCGATGGCGACGATGTCGCCGTCGGTGAACCCAGCCGCGCGCACATCGGCGAGGTCCTCATTGCTCACCTTGCCACGCCTGTCTGCGATGGCCTTGGCAAAGCGGACGGCGGCAGCGCGCTTCGGATCGCGCGATTTGCCTTGGCGATTGAGATCGAGCTCCTCGGTGTCGAGCTTCGCGAGCCACGTGCCCAGGAAGACGTGCGACTGCGCGCAGTACTTGCAGCCGCTGTCTTCCGAGACAGCCAAGCCCGTGGATTCGATTGTCGCGACGTCCAGGGTCCGGGAAAGCGTCCCAGAAAGGGCAACGAAGGCTGCGAGTGTGTTGGGACTGAGGGCCATAAACCGGAACAGGTTCGGCGTCCAGCCGAGCCGTTTGGTAACCCCTTCGAGGGTCGCATGGGTCTCGGCTGGCGCCTCGGCCAAAGTCGGAATCGCGATGCGTGACATTGAAGTTCTCCTTTGCGATGCGAGCGGATCTTCGTGGCGCTCTCGGCCAGATCTCTGCTCAAGATGCGTGTCGGTGAGATGAGCAATGATTTACTTCGTCATTGCCCAACCTTGACCTGAGCTGATCAAGCTTTGTTCATGGCGGCTACGAGGGTTTGGAAGCCAATCCATCCCCAATAAACCCGGTGATGGGCGATCAGACCGTTGGCAATATCCATCACCTCGACCAAATCCACCTGGTCGCCCTTCGGGGCCTCGCGCGGATATTCCCAAATCAGCTGCCGTCCGTTGGAAAAGAACTCTCCGGTGCGATACCAGCGGCTCAGTTCGTTTCCGAGCTTGCGGAATCCCGCCTCGAAAAACGGCCTGATCTCGCTCCTTCCCCGCAGAACCCCTTCCTTCCGGTCCTTCAGCGTCACCAGGATCGCCGGCGTTTCGAAAATGGCATCCTCTGCATAGAGTGCGATCAGGCCATCTACGTCCTTCTGCACGATCGTTGTTTGCCATCGGTCGTGGATGTGGCGGATTTGCGCATCGGTGTTGTCGGTCATCGGTAGACTCCTCGCATCAATGGTCGGACCTTACGCGAAGGCAAATGTTACCGACCGGTTCGTAACACGTGACAACTACGAACCGGTCGGTTACATGTCAAGTGAAATCATCGGCAGCAGGGATAGAGGCACGACATGGCCAAGGCAGCGAGACGCAGGGTGGGCAACGCGAAACAAAAGCCGGCGCGCGAGCGGATATTGGCGGTTGCGGCCGACCTGTTCTATCGCAAGGGCATCCGCGCAGTCGGCGTCGAGGAAATCGTCAACGATGCGGGCGTGGCGAAAATCAGCCTCTACCGCAGTTTCAAATCGAAGGACGATCTGATCGTCGCCTACCTCGAACAGCGCAATGTCGAGTTCTGGCAGCAGTGGGACGCGCACTTCTCGCCATTTGCCGACGACCCGCGCACCATGCTCAACGCTATCACGGATTTTTTCGCGCGCCGCACCACGCAGGCCGGGTATCGCGGCTGCCCGTTCATCAATTATGCGAACGAGTTTGCCGACCCCTCACATCCCGGCCATCGCGTGGTCGAGGCCAACAGGCGCGAGTGGCGCCGCCGCCTCACGGCGATCGCCGAGGCGCTCGGCGTGCCGAAGCCGAAGCTCCTTGCGGACGGCCTTTTGCTTCTTGTCGAAGGCGCTTATACGATCAGCCAGACCCTTGGCGGCCCGAAGGGCCCGGGTGCCGCGCTCACGGCCGTGGCAAACGCGATGGTCGTCGGGCATATGCAAAACTGAGCCCCGGACTTGACGCCCAGACTTCGCTGAACATTGGCGACCGTTACGGTTCGCGAACGCCCCTCCCTTCTCCAATACGGAGATGTGCACCTATTGGAGGCTGGCAACCGGGATGGCTCACGCTCCTTAAATTTCAAGCCGAGCTCTTCCTGGAGAGAAGTGAGCTCTCCCGCCCGGTCATTTATGTAGTTCAAAGGATTGCTCCCCGTTAGCTAATCACTTCATAATGCCGGCAAGCCGGAAGCGAAATGCTTCAAACATGACGGAGGGAGCGAATGGCCTATACCCTTGAGCAATTGAGCACTGACATCCGCGAGACTCTTAAGGCGGATTCCGGGGTGACCGGCAAGCAGCTGGTGTGCAAACTTGTGTCGAAGGCGCTGCTCGACCAGGAATTCGTTGCCAGGCACCTGACCGCCGAACAGTGCCGCCCACGCAAGGTGTTGTATGAGGATCCGGAGCTGGGCTTCTGCGTTTGCGGACATGTTTACGAGAACGCCGCTCACGGCGCGCCGCACGATCACGGTTCCAGTTGGGCAATCTACGGCTTGGCGATTGGTGATACGGAGATGACCGACTGGCGCGTTGTCAAGAAAGGTGAGGGTGACGAGCCGACTCTGGTCGAGCCGGCCAAGACTTATGTCCTGAAGCCGGGCGATAGCCACTTCTATGATGTCGGTGTGGTCCATTCGCCGAAGCGAGAGGGGCTCACGAAGCTGGTGCGTATTGAGGGCAGGAACCTGGATCACGTTAAGCGTTCGAACATCAGGGCGGCCTGAGTGAGGCTGGACGGATTGACGACCGGGAAACGCCGCGGCGTCGCAGGTTTGATCGCAACACGAATCTCGACGCCTTCCATGAGAGGCTCGTGGAAGTCGCACTGGCCTGTCGGCGCGGCGCGCGGGGCCGGCTTCGGAAGAAGCAGGATCGCGCTGCCGGCGTCGTCATATCTCCAATGCGGGGGCTGAAGGCATGTCGGGCAACACGATCAAACGCATCGATGCACGAGCATTGAAAGCCCAGCTTCACGATGGCGGCGAGTTGACCCTGCTCGATGCGCGCGAGGAACTGCCGTTCGGCAGGCGCCATCTTCTGATGGCATGTTGCGTTCCGCTCAGCCGATTGGAGCTGCTGATCGACGACCTGGTGCCGCGGCGCGGTACACGCGTCATCTGGTGCGATGATGGTGAAGGCCTGGCGGCGCGCGCCGCGGAACGGATGTCCGCGCTCGGCTATCATGACGTCGCTGCGCTGGACGGCGGAATCGCTGCGTGGGAGGCGGCGGGCTTTCGCATCTATAGCGGCGTGCACGTGCCCAGCAAAGCGTTTGCCGAAGTCGTCGAGCACGAGGCCGGCACACCGTGGATTTCCGTTCGGGATCTTCAGGTGTTGATCGATCGCAAGGCCAACATCGCAATCTACGACAGCCGCTCGTACGAGGAGTACCACAATAACAGCATTCCGACGGCCATCAGCGTACCCGGCGCGGAGCTGGTCTATCGCTTCGCGGATCTCACGCCGTCGCCGGATACAACGGTCATCGTCAATTGCGGCGGCCGCACGCGCAGTATCATCGGGGCGCAATCGCTGATCAATGCCGGCGTGCGCAACAAAGTCGTGTCTCTGAAGGACGGCACCATGGCCTGGCACCTCGCGGGCCTCGAAGTCGTGCGTGGGGCGACGCGAAAGCCGCCCGAGGTCAGTGCGCACGGACTGCAGTCCGCCGGCGAGGCCGCTGCACGGGTTGCCGCGCGCTGCGGCATCGCGCGTATCGACAAGTGTACGCTCGAGTCATGGCGCGCCGAGGCAGCCCAGCGCAGCCTTTACGTCCTGGACGTCCGCTCACCTGAGGAATACGAGGCTGGCCATTTGCGCGGTGCACGCTCGGCGCCCGGCGGCCAGCTTGTGCAGGAAACCGACTCGCATATGGCAACCTGGGGCGCCCGCGTCGTGCTGGTCGACGACAACGGCGTCCGCGCAACCATGACAGCGTCGTGGCTGAAACAAATGGGCTGGCCGGACATTGCGGTTCTGGCCGCCGGGCCGGCCGATGGCGACTGGGTAACCGGACCCCATGTGCCGCGCGTTCCCGGTCTCGAAGCGGCCTCGGCGCCGCAAATCGATGCGATCGATTTGCGCGATCGATTGGCCGCAGGCAAGGTGACGGTGATTGATCTCGACCTGAGCACGCGCTACCGGCTGGGCCATATTCCGGGTGCCTGGTTTGCAATCCGATCGCGCCTTGGCGTTGCACTGACGACGCTCCCCGCCCGTCAGACGATTGTGCTGACGTCGCCAGATGGCGTGCTTGCGGCACTGGCGGCGGTTGAGTTGCAGGCCGTCGCGTCCGTACCGGTGATGACACTTGTTGGTGGCACGCAGGCCTGGGTTCGGGCGGGATTGCCTCTCGAGATGGGGGCAACCCGAATGACGGACCAGCCCGACGATGTCTTTCTCTCGCCGCGCGAGCGCGGCCAGAATCGCGAAGACGCGATGCGCGAATACCTGACCTGGGAGATCAATCTGGCCAACGATATGGCCAAGGACGACGACCACCGCTTCCGCATCACCACATGAACTGAAGCTGTCGCGCTTTTACCTCGCTCTCATCACGCCCGACAGCAGCCGTTCCATAACCGCTCATCGGCACATAAAGCGGGCCAACAATGCAAATCGGCTCTGTGCTAACCGCTCGCCAGCGCCGTTCAGCCAGACGACGGGCGTGATTAGGATCGCGGTTTGACCTTCTTTTCGAAAGCTTTGAAGATGCCGCACGCTGGTTCGACAATTGCGAAATCAGCGAGTCCGATTGTGAATAGGCGCCCAAGATCGACCCCTTCGCCGCTCAATAGATCAATAGCTTAGCTCGCCAATCGGCGTCGGGACCCCCACGCCGATTAACAATGCAGTTCGTCGAGCAAGGCCTTAGCCACCTGCAAATCGCGCGTACTGAAACCTTCCGTGAACCAATCGCGGATTGGTCGAAGAAGCTCTCGAGCTTCGCGGCCTTTACCCTGATCTCGCCAAAGGCGCGCCATGCTCGTCGCCGCACGCAACTCCCAGGATTTTTCTTGTTGCGTGCGCGCAGTCGAAAGCGCGCGTTCAAACGCGGCCTCTGCTCTGGAGACATCAGGTTGGGGTGATAGCAACGCGACCTCTCCCGCTACGCGATGAATTTCAGCTTCGCACCACCTTTCTTTAGTTGTCCGCACGGTCAACAAGGCCTCATCGAGGCAACGCCACGCATCGTCAAATTGTCCAAGCTCTGCATGAGCCTTGGCCAGGTTTGACAGATACCACGGCGTGAACAATGTCGATCCGGTTGAACGGAAGGCTGCAAGGCCAGAAGTTATCATCTTGACGGCACGCGACGTCTGCCCGGTCAGTGCCAAAGCGCAGCCCTGATTTGCCATTCCGATCGCTTTCCAGAACTGAGAGCCTTTCTCATCCGCAAGGGCTTCCACTTCCTCGATGTTTGCCCTGGCTGCGGCTGAATTGCCGCAGAATATGAAGGCAAACGACGTAACGATCAGTGCGTGGTTCAGCGTGGGGATCTGGCCGAACTCGCGCGCGTGGCTCAAGGTTCTGGCTGCATCGGTCAATGCTGCATCCGGATAGCCCAATAGCCAGAGCGCCAAAGCCCGAAATGACAAAATTGCAGTTCGAGCATCCTGACCAAAGCGGGCAGCCAGCGGACGATGTTCGACGGGGTCGTAACGGGCGAGAGCTCGGTCGAGGTGCTCGAGTCCCGGTGCAACTTCGCCTGTATGCATCAGCGTCATGCCCTTCAGGCGGCTGCCAACCATAAGCGGGATATTGGCGTCCCGTTTTTCCGCCAGTGCCAGGAATTGCGATGAGAGTTCGCGCATCCGGTCGCCGCTGAATGCAACGAAGTTGGCCACCCATTGGCCGTAAAGGACAACGAAGGGCAGCAACGGATCCTCAAGGGGCTCACCGAGCGCTTCAGCTTGTTCAACCAGCAACCTTGCCTGCTCGACTGCAGCGTTGGTTTCCGGCGCGGCGTAACCTTTGACATGGATCAGCGGGTTTATCAGCGCGAATTGAAGCCGGATCTGTTCGCGGCGCAGCTTTGGTGTGGAGGGGAGCGCGGCGATCTGCTCAAGTGCACGGCCGAGTTGGGCCAGCGCCTCGAGCAAAGCCGAACGCGCCAAGGACCGTTCTCCCGCCTTACCCCAGAAGTCGACCGCCTTCTCGATTTCGCCGGCTTCGGTATAGTGCCGCGCCACGAGCTCGGGATTGCTTTCGGCGACGTCCGCAAATCGGCTGCAGATGGTCTCCGCGATTTTCGCGTGAAGGGCCCGTCTGGGCTCCCTCAACAGGGTGCCGTAGGCAGCGTCCTGCACCAATGCGTGTTTGAACAGGTATTTCGCATGCGGCGGGATGCCCTGACGGAACAACAGTCCGGCGCTGATCAAACTATGCAGTCGCATCTCGAGTTCTGCCTGCGGCTTGCCCGTGACGGCTGCGATGAGCGCGTGCGAAAATTCGCGGCCGATCGCCGCGCCGATTTGAGCCAATTCCTTCGCAGGACCTAGCCGGTCGAGACGCGCCATCAACGAGGCATACAGCGTCGCTGGAATTTCAAACCTTGGGTGCGGAATGGCGGCCGTGGTTTTCCGGGCCTCGTCCTCGTTCTCCGCCTCGAGCACCGCTTTCGTCATCTCCTCGATGAACAGGGGAATGCCGTCAGTCCGTTCAATCATGTCCTCGCGAATGCCTGCGGGCAGGATCTTGTTGCCGATCATGCGGTCGACGATCGCGTCGATGTCCCGCCGGCCAAGGCGATTGATGGTCAGGGCGCTCACATGCGGAAGCCCAATCCAAGGCGGCTGAAATTCCGGACGATATGTGATGACCAGCAACGCGCGGAGCGTCACGATCCGCTCCAGGATGAGGCCAATGAGCTCGAGACTGGTAGGATCAGTCCAATGCGCATCCTCGAAGATCAGCAACACCGGTTCTGACCGCTCAAACGCTTGGACCTGGGTGAGCAGCGCCTCCAGTGTCTTCTTCCGGACTTGCTGCGGATCCAAGTTAAGCCGCGGATAACGACCGTCATTCGGGAGCGACAGCAGTTGGGCAAGGAGGGCCGAATCTTCAGGAGAAGTCGCGCTCCGTGCCAGCAAGGAATCGAGCTTGTCGAGCTTATCCCTCGCAGTATCATCGTGTTTCAGTCCGGCAGCGCGCTCCAATTGGTCAATGATCGGATAGAATGCGCCATCGGTGCGCTGGGGTGAACAAAAGAAGCGTAGCCGCGTATGCTGGTCGTCGCTGATTTGTTGCAGCAGTGCCATGGTCAATCGGGATTTGCCGATTCCGGCCTCGCCCGAAAGAAGCACAACCTGCCCCTCACCACTCTTGGCTCTCGACCAACGCCGCAGCAGCAATTCCGACTCCTCTTCCCTCCCCACAAACGAGGAGAGGTCATCGGCGTGGAAAGCTTCGAAGCGGCCCTCCACCTGCGCCGATCGCAATGCAGCCCAGACCTGGACCGCACCGTCGATACCCTTGAGCTCCCGGTGGCCGAGATCCTGCAGTTCGAACAGATTGCCGAGGAGACGTCTTGTGGCATCCGCGATCACCACCATGTCCGGCTCGGCAAGCCCTTGCAGCCGCGCTGCGAGGTTCGGCGTCTCGCCCACGATCCCCCGCTCCTGTGCCTGCCCCGATCCGACGAGATCGCCGACCACCACCAGACCCGTCGCAATGCCGACACGGGTCTGCAGCGGCGTATCCATCTTCAGTTTCGCGACGGCCGCGACCAACTCCAGGCCCGACCTTACGGCTCGTTCCGCATCGTCCTCGTGCGCTTCCGGATAGCCGAAATAGACGAGCACTCCGTCGCCCATGTATTTCGCAACAAAGCCTCCGAAGCGGCGAACTGTTTCGGCGACGCATTTCTGATAGGCCGAGATCAGCTTGCGCAGATCTTCCGGGTCCATCCGGGTCGACAACGCCGTCGAACCCACGAGATCGCTGAACAGCACGGTGATCTGCCGCCGCTCGCCGGCATCGGCCGCCGGCTCCGCCGCTGATATGGGCGCGGGAGCAAGACGTTCCGCTTCCTTTGCAAGCTCGGCAATGGCCGCCAGAAGCTTGATCCGGGCTCCCATCGGAAGACCCAGTTCGCGCAAATGGTCCTGGGTCAAGTGAGGCAAGACCGTTTCGTCGATGCCATTGTCGCGGAATGTCGCCTCAAAGCGTTCGAGACCTTGGTTACGCAGCCAATTCCCGAGGTCCATGTCGGCGTCCCAACTGTTTGCGCCGGTACATCCGTGGCGGGTCGCCAATTGCTCACTGGTCCGAGTGACGATTTCCGCTCGTTAATACTGCGCCATTCTCAGAGAGTCCGTTTTGCTCGCCCTGATATCCTATTTTACGACGCGCCAAGGATCGACCTTATCAAGTGATCCGCACGCTGTATCTCATGGCATGAAGATACGAGACAAAAGGAAAAGCGCACATTTGGGAAACTAATCCGAGGTCAAAACATAAAAATATCATTAGAATCAACAAGACATGGCGGAGAGAGTGTCCGCCGGGAAATGAGAGAAACGCCCATTTTATCGGGGTCAGTAGCATGCACCTTTTTGCTACATACACCTGTACATACACCTCGCAAGGTAGTTTCCCCGCGCGTTGAGAGCCAGCGATATTCATCGGCCGTCTTTCAGAATCTTAGCACCAGAGCATACTATTCCCAAAAATGGAAATCCCTTCTTCCATTTTTGGGAAATCCGCGCTAGCGTCCGCTCGTATGCTGGTTATCGGCACGGACATTGTTGAGCGCTACTTTGCCGAACGTTCCGGCCATCGCGGTATCGACGCGGCGCGCGCCCAGTACCGGGCGTGGCTGGCGATCGCGGAGGCTTCGGACTGGCGCACGCCGCAGGACGTGAAGCGTTCGCATCCCAAGGCGAGCATCCTAAAAGGCGGGCGCGTAGTGTTCAATATCAAGGCCAACGACTACCGCTTGATCGCCTTGGTACAATATCGCGACGGCGTGTTGATAATCCGCTTTTTCGGCAGTCATGAAGACTATGATAAGGTGAATGCGGAGGCGGTGTGATGAAGGCGACTTTGATCATTATCCAGAATGAGGCCGATCATGAGACGGCGAAGGCGCTTGTCAGCAAGCTGATGCGATCGAGCGAGGCTGACGACCGCGCGCGCATGGTGGCGCAGGCTCGCCTGATCGAGGCATATGAACGCACGCGATGGCCGCGCAAAGCGCCGCCGTTGCCCGATTTGTTGACCTATCTGATGGAGCAGCATGGTTTGACGCGCGCTGATCTTGTGCCGCTTCTGGGCACGGCGAGCCGTGTCAGCGAGGTCATGTCGGGCAAGCGCGAATTGAGCATGACGATGGTAAAGCGCCTGCGCGAGCGTTTCCATGTTCCGGCGGATTTGCTGATTTTGGCCAGTGAGAGTGTCGCGGCCTAAGCCGGATAGGGACGCGCCAGTAAGTCAAGTATTTTCCAGACTTCGGTGGCGGTCTAAAGCGATGAGTATGGAGGCCCGGAGGACCGGTGCGAGGAAATGGTACAACTATCGCCCTCACTAGACCTCATCGAACTCGGGTTTCGGACGCCATGAGACGGGGTCGGCAATCCAGCGGTTGATGTCGGACTCATGCCAACCGGTGCCGTTGACGCTGATTTTGATCTGAGCCGGGAAGGTGCCCTGGGCGATCTTACGGTAGATGGTGGAGCGGGACAGCCCGGTCCTGGCGAGGACGGTTTTCAAACGGACGATACGATCTGGTTCGCGCATGGCCGCGCTGCCTCCTGCTGGCTTTTTCTGACAGCTTCTGGGACCAGACAGGACAACGGTTGCAGACGCGCAAGCGCATTTTACACATCGTCGTACTATGGCGTTCAGACGGCGGCAAACAGGATGATGGATCAAATTCCAAGGCCCCGACCCCTTCCAAGATCGATGCCATGGGTGAAGGCCAATTCGAGGCCGAGCCGGCGTCCTGATTCGAAGGAGATGCCGAGCTCTCTCTTGCGGTTTTCGAGGATGGATTCCAGTTGCGGATCGCGTTCGAGGCTTTTGGCCATGTCGCCCATCGCAGAGCGCGTCGCCTTGCAGCCGTACATGTCGCCGGCCTGATACTGGCGCTGACTGGTCTGCTTGAGCTCCTGCCAGCGCTCCACGAAACGGTCGGCGCGGCGGCTGGGATCGATGCGTAACTCGGTTTCGAGCTGGAGGGCGCGGATGGCGCGGTTGACCCGGCCCAACCCAGCCTCGCGGGCAAGATCCGGGCTCTTCTTGTAGGCGGCCTCTGCATCATGCGAGCCATAGGGCCGCACCTCCTCGAAGACCTGGCGGGCCTTTTGTAGCTCTTTCACCTGCTCGGGACTCGCCTTGCCGCCCATCTCCTGCGCTTCGAAGATCGCATCCACGGCGCGGGCATGGCGCACCAGCGCCTTTGTGCGGACACGACGCAGGGCTGCCTCGGGATCATCTGCAACCTCTTTTGCTGGCGCTGCAGGTTCGCGCCTTGCGGCGTCCACGCCCCCAATTCCTTTTTCCGGCGGCTGCGCGGCGTTCCCGCCAGCCGCGCCGTCTCCGGGCGAGCGCAATCCTTCGAGCAAGCCATCGATCCTGTCACGCACATTCTCCGGCACGACCCTGCGCACGATCTCTGCGACCCGCTCGCGGAAGGTAATTCCGCGCCGCTCAGCATACCCCTGCGCCGGATCGGTGCGTTCGTAATCCGAGGCCATGTCCTTGGCGCGGTCGCGTGACAGGGTGCGGGTAAGGCGGTCCTGACCGGCAAAGTCGTCACGACCATAATGCAGCTCCATGCCATCGCGGTGCCGCGAGAGAGCGACATAGCTGCTGTGGGCGTCCAGGCCCGGCGTCGCCAGCACATGGGCGCGGTCCACCGTCATGCCCTGAGCCTTGTGAATGGTCGCGGCATAGCCATGGTCGATCCGATTGTAATCCTTGAGGTCGAAGCGGACGGATCGGCCATCGTCGGTCTGCACGGTCATGGATTGCGCGCTGACCTGCTCGATGGACCCGAGCGTGCCGTTCTTGACGCCCAGGCCGCGGTCATTTTGCAGAAACATGACGCGATCCCCGCGGGCGAACTGCCGCGTGCCGCGTTCGACCATTATACGCACCTCATCGCCCAGATCGCCGGCGGTCCGCATCCGCTCGCGCGCTGCCTCGTTGAGGGCGCGGACTTCGTCGTTGGTGTGGGTGAGGATGATCCGGCTGCGATCCGGTGATGCCTGCCGGTCGCGGTCCCAGCGATCGATCAGATCGCCTCGCGCCTGCTTGCGGGTCTGGGCCTCATGCATCCTGCCGTGGGAGCGGTAAGCTCCAAGCGCATTGCCGATTTTGCCATTGGCGAGATCACGCGTGGCGTCGCGCTGCCAGTCCTCCCGCTGACGGCGAACCTCGCCGATTTCCGCCCCGCCGTGGCGTTCGTGAATCGAGCGGAAGGCCGAACCCGCCTCGATGGCCTGCAGTTGTTGCGGATCGCCGACCAGCACGACTTTGGCACCAGCGTCGGCAGCATGGGATAGGACGCGCTCCAACTGCCGTGTGCCGACCATGCCCGTCTCGTCGATTACCAGGACATCGCGCGACCTGAGCAGGTCGCGCCCTTGTTCCCAGCCGTGTTCCATACTGGCGATGGTCCGGGAGGATATGCCCGATCCGCTTTTGAGATTTTCCGCCGCGATGCCAGACAGCGCCGCGCCCCGGACCTCGTAGCCCGCGGCCTCCCATGCCGCCCGCGCCACGGCCAGCATCGCGCTCTTTCCGGTTCCGGCATAGCCGACCACGACGCCTAAATCGCGCCCATCCGTGACATGCGCCAGCGCGTCGGCCTGCTCGCCCGACAGGACGAGACCGCGCCGTTCAGCAAGCGCCAGCACCGCTTCGCGATCCGCGTCACGCACCTCGTGGCGCTCCCGTTCAGCCATCAGTTCGGCCGCGCGATGCAGGCGCTGTTCGGCCTCGATCATTTCGTGCGTAGTGAAGCGATCCTCGCCGCGAGCGTCCTTGCCGAGTTCGACCAGACCAGGTGCACCGCGCATCGCGCCCATGACCTCGTTGAATTGTTCGATCCCGTCGCTATGCCGGTGCGCAAACTTCGCTATGTCGCGCTGCGTGAAGGTCGATTGCTGATGCGTGATCGCGTCAAATGCAAGCGACGGCTTGGCGATGATCCGCTCGCCATTGCCGCGCGCGATCTCGCGGTGCATCTCGGCGCGGTCGGCCTTGGTCCCTTCGTTCTCGATGCCCCGATCCTCGATACGCTTGGCGGCCGCGCCGATCTGGGTTTGCGGCTCCAGCGCGATGCGCTGGGCTTCGAGGCTGCGATGGTCAATGCGCACGTCGATGTCGAGTTCGGCCAGGCGCTCATTGGCAAGCTCGGCCCAGCGTTCGCGCCAGCGCTCCACCATCGCGGTGCGGTTCCATTCCCGCACCTTTTGGCCAAAACCGTTCTCGTCCACCGCGCGCATGGTCAGCATGACATGCGCATGCGGTTTGGGCATGCCGTCCTCGGCCATGTCCCAATGCACATTGAGATCGGCGATCATGCCCCGATCGACGAATTCGCCCCGAACGAAGTCGCGGGCCAGTTCGATGCCGTCGCGCTCACTCATCTCGCGCGGGATGGCGAATTCGACCTCACGGGCAAGCTGGGCGTCGTTGCGGACTTCGAACGCCTCGACATCGTTCCAGAGCCGTTCGCGGTCGCTCCACGCTTCCGGCGCGTTCTCCGGCAGCATCACCTCGGAATGGACGACGCCGCGCTTGCCAGAAAAATCGTGGCTGCGATCAAGGCGCTAGTCGCGCAACCGCGAGGCGGAGCGGTAGGCGGCTGACGCCACCGCGCTGGAACCAGACTTGCGGCCAATGACCTTGACGTGAAGATGATAGATCGCCATCGCGACTGGATCATCTACATGGCGAAGCGCACGTCGGAACGACGTATAAGCGCGCCCTCCCTCGAAAAAATCTCGGGAAGGACTATCCCGTCTCAGCTCGTCCTGATGACCTTACAGCATTTTGCCGGCTGCCGAGGTATCGTTTCTCCATCATCACGATGGAGACGACGATGCGCAAGCC
>NZ_DATGFH010000084.1:0-7618 GCF_035309285.1 Bradyrhizobium sp.
CCTCGATCAGCTTGTCGGACTTGCTGATCCAGACCGCACGACGGCGGCCCTTGAGCCAGTTGTCGAGGAGGATACCCGCGACCTGCCGTCCCTTGCCCGCGCCTGTGCCGTCGCCGAGGAACCAGCCGCGGCGAAAACGAACGGCGTTCTCCGCGTCATCACACGCCGCCACCACGACGTCAAAAGTCGCATCGACGGTCCATGAGCCAGCGAGAAACTCGGAATGCGCCTCGCCGGCGTAGATGACGCTCTCGAGCTGCGCGTCTGACAGGATGCCATCCGCTATGACATTGGCTGGCAAAAGCGGCCGGTAGGATGGCTTTGGCGGCGCGACCGAAGCCATTGCGGCCGACTGCACGAGCTTGGTGGGATGGGCGTGCGCGCCCGGAATGCGGATCGACTGCAACGCGTAGGATTCATACAGCGCATCGGTGATCTTGCTGGCATCGGTGGGCGTCCAGTCGATGGGCTCATAGGCGACTTCTGTCGCCACGAGCTCGGATGCTGGCACCGCCGTCACGGGCTGGCGCTGGGCGACGTAGGCGCGGACTGTTCGGGGCGTGGAAGGGCTGGCAATTGCTGGCACTGCCGCCGGGGCGCCCACGATTGGGCGGCGTGGTGGCACGCACCGGACGACCCAGTCGAGCAAAGTCGGCAGGTCAGGCGCGATGCCGGCGGTTGCCGGCAATGACGCGATGTCGTCCGCCGGCACTCGATCGATCACGGTCAGGCGGGTGTCGATGGTGGTGCCGTGCTTGACATAGACAGCGCCGTCAATTGCCGCCGAGAACACGACCCGGCCCTGTTCCTGCAGTCGCTTGAAGGATTCGGTCCAAACGGGATTGTCGGGGGCGACGTTGGCGCCTGTGATGGCGACCAGCCGTCCGCCTTGGGGAAGACGGGCCAACGCGGAGGCGACGTGCCGTAACGCCGCATCCGCCATCCGGCAATCGACATGGACCGCGGCCGAGAATGGGGGGTTCATCAGTACGACGCTGGGCACGATGCGCGCGTCGAGGTGGTTGTTGATGTGTGCGGCGTCAAACCGCGTGGTGGAAACGGCCGGAAAGATCTGCCCGAGAATGCCGGCGCGGCTCTCGGCGAACTCGTTGAGGACGAGGGAGGCGCCGGCGAGTTCTGCGAGGATGGCGAGATGGCCGGTGCCGGCCGACGGCTCCAGTACGACATCGGCCGGCGTGATCGCGGCGGCAACGCTCGCGACGTACGCCAATCCGATCGGTGTCGAGAACTGCTGGAGGGTGTCGCTTTCCTCGGACCGGCGCGTCTGGGTCGGAAGCAGAGCGGCGATCCTCATCAGCATCGACAGCATGGCCGCCGGCGACGCCGCCTTGGCGCGCATGGCGGCGCCATGCCGCCGCAGGAACAGGACGGTCGCCGCCTCGCAGGCGTCGTAAGCGGTCTTCCAGTTCCAGGCGCCGGTCGCATCGGAGGCGCCGAACGCCGCCTGCATGGCGCTGCGCAGAACAGCGGCATCGATGCGACGTCCCTGTTCGAGATCGGTCAAAAGCTGTCGTGCAGCGCTAACAATCGCGGATGCAGCGACTGCGGTGGCGCGCATCGAGAGCGGCGCGGCGCTGGCGCCGCCGACGAGAGATTCGGTCATGAGGGGTGTCTTTCGGAGAGCGGGGAATGGGCCGAACCGCCCGGCACTCTCCTGACACCGCCGCGGCTCAAACCCTTTCCGGCCCACCTCTCCCTCTTGTTCTCAGCCAATCGGGATAGGGGGCAGCCTTGCGGCTGCGCCCCTCCCACACCACCGGACATACGGGTCCGTATCCGGCGGTTCGGTGGATTATGCGGGTCGCGGGACTGCGACGGAAGCCAGGCCGAGTGAACCGAGGTAGCGGTTTGGCATGGCGATGTTGAGAGCGGGGCTGTTGCCGAGCCGCCAAGGGCCATGTGGGCTGCCGGCAGTTTGTGCCGCCAGGTCCCGGCCGACGCCGCGGCGTCGCAGTTCTGCAACCCTTGTACTTCCACGCTTCCACTGTTTCCAGGCGATGGCGCGCAACCGCCGCCTGAGCCATTCATCAAGCGCACGCAACACCGACGGGGTTTGGCAGAAGCCGAAGTAGCCGCGCCACCCGATGAGGTAGACGGACAGCTCCTTGACGATCTGCGCGAGGCTTCGTCCGCGCGTGCGCCGCGTCAGTTCCCGAACCCTTGCTTTGAAGCGGGCAATCGCCTGCGGCGCGATGCGCCGCCGTGGCTCTCTTCCACCCGTGAAGCTGAAGCTCAGGAACTTGCGGACGCTCGGCTTGGCGACCGCGCTCTTGGCCTTGTTGACCTTGAGCTTGAGGCGCTTTTCGAGGAACCGTTCGATCCCGGCCATCACCCGCTCACCCGCCTTTTGACTGCGCACATAGATGTTGCAGTCGTCGGCGTAGCGCACGAATCGATGGCCGCGCTTCTCCAGTTCCTTGTCCAGCACATCCAGCATCAGGTTCGACAACAGCGGCGAGACGGCTCCCTGAACGCAAAAGATAACTTCCGCTTCGAACGGGCGATTGTGGGCTGGCGTGGACAGTGCGTGGTTGATTTGAGACGCAAAAGGTAATACGCAAGTGTCAGATGATTCGTTCGACGCGAGTGCAAAAGGCCGAACGACTGAGAGCGGCGCGGCGCTTGCTCGCGGACGAGATCGGCATGGCGGAGGCCGCCGTGGCTTTGTCGCGCACGTTTGGCTTGTCGCGACGACAAGCCTATCGCTACCTCGAACTGGCGCGAGCGGGTGCGCCGCCATTGGCGGCCGAGAACTCGGTTACGATCACGCTCAAAATGCCGGAAAGCCTCGCGCGCGGTCTCCGTGCTCACGCAACGGCGCGTGGCGTCACGACAAGCGAGGTCGTCAGGCAGGCCGTGGCGGCTTTCCTGGTGGCGAAGCGCAGGCATGGTTGAGCAGCGACCGATACGTCGTGCCATCCATCTGGAGTTCGCATTCGATCGGCTGCTCGCTGCCAAGCTCGAACAGGCTTACGACATTCTGGTTCCTGATCGGGTCCGGGTGGTGGGCAGCGCAAAGGTGACGGGAGCAGACGATGAAGACGGCAGCAATCTACGCTCGTGTATCGTCGGACAAACAAAGGGAGGAGAACACGATCGCCAGTCAGACGGCGACGCTGGTTGCGTTCGCCCGCGCCCAGCAATTCGAAGTGCCGAAGGAATGGGTCTTCGAGGACGACGGCTATAGTGGGGCGAACCTGATCCGTCCCGGCCTTGAGCGGGTGCGCGATCTTGCTGCCGAGGGGCTGATCCAGGCCGTCCTCATCTATGCGCCCGACCGGTTGAGCCGACGATACGCGCACCAGATTCTCTTGATCGAGGAGCTCGCCCGCGCCGGCGTCGAGACCCTGTTTGTGCGCGCGCCGCGCGGTTCGACGCCTGAGGACGAATTGCTCGTGCAGTTTCAGGGAATGATCGCGGAATATGAACGAGCCCAGATTTTGGAGCGCTCGCGCCGCGGCAAACGACATCGCGCTCGCCAGGGCGAAGTCAGCGTACTGAGCGGCGCTCCGTTCGGATTTCGTTTTATCCGCAAGACAGATCACTCGGCTGCGTACTACCAGATCGACGAAGAGCAGGCTCGCATTGTACGGTGGATGTTCGAACTATACACCGTTCAGGGGCTCAGCATCGGCGCCATCGCTCGCCTCTTGAACGAACAGGCAATCCCCACCTGCAAGCGACGCGGTCGGTGGGAGCGCTCGACGGTCTGGGGCATGCTGCGAAATCCGGCGTACAAAGGCCAAGCCTGCTTTGGTAAGACGACGCTTGCACCGCGCCAACGGATCACGCGGCCAATACGGATGCGTGGCGGCATTGCCACTCGCGACAGCGCCAGCCACGAGCAGCCGCGGGGGGATTGGATCACGATCGCCGTGCCGCCGATCGTCAGCGAAGAGGCCTTTGCGCTCGCGCAGGAACGGCTCGAGACCAACAAGACTCATGCGCCGCGGCGGACCGTCACGCCCAGCGTCGTGCAAGGTCTCGTAAGCTGCGCCAAATGCGGTTACGCACTCTATCGCACATCGACGCGATCGAGCGCACGCGCGATCCACTATTATCGATGTCTCGGCTCAGACGCTTGGCGGCAACTTTCCGGCTCCGTTTGCAACAACCGCCCGGTGCGTCAGGATCTTCTGGACGGGGTTGTTTGGGCGGAAATCGTGCGGCTGCTCGAAGATCCCGAACTCATCCATAACGAACTCGACCGACGGCTCGCAGCGGCGCGAGAAGCCGACCCGACCAAACGCCATGAGGAGGCTCTCCGCCGCGATCTCGTTCGCATCCGCAAGAGCATCGATCGCTTGCTCACTGCTTATCAGGAAGGCCTTCTCTCGCTGGACGAACTGCGCGAGCGCATGCCGAACTTGCGGCGGCGCGAACAAGCCGACAACGCTGAACTGCAGGCGGTCGTCGACCAGTCAGTCGACCGCACAGCCTATCTGCGCCTCGCTGAAACGCTGGCCACGTTCCTTACGCGACTGCGGTCGTCGGCCGGGGCCCTCGACGTATTGGAACGCCAGCGCGTCCTGCGGCTTCTCGTCAAGGAAATCCTCGTCGGCGACGACAAGATCATCATCCGGCACTGCATCCCGTTGCCCATGGCACCGGGCGACGGCCCGCCAGACGGCAGTCCGGACGCTGCACTGCCGGCTGCGCAAAGTTATCTTTTGCGTTCGAGGAGCCAGCGGACCGCCCTGCGGCGTACCCTCCTCCGTCGGGCTGACCAGTCCTCCCTCCAGAACACCCGCGTTCAAGAATCCGCGGATCAGTTTCAGGAGGCGCTTGTCAGCAACCCGCTTGGCAATGAGCCCCATCAGGATGTCGTGGTTGACCCGGTCGAAAGACTACTCGACAGACTACCCACCACCGCGCTCATCATCTCGACGACTATCCCGATCAGGTAACCATCGTTCGGTCGCGCCATCCTTTTGAGGGATCCGCGCTTAATGTTCTTGGCTGGTGTCATCGACGCGGCGAACTTCATCTGACGCTTGTACTGCCCGATGGTACCCGTGCCCTTGTACCGGCCGCGTGGACAGATCTGCCTATCGCACAACATTTACCGCGTGCAAGCCCGCAATGCGCTCGAGCGGCATTCCTGGCTTCCCACGCCGAGCTGCTGCACGCCCGGACGATCGTCGACGCTTTGCTGCGGCAATTGGATGCCGCGCATACTGTCCTGCTACCGGAATCGGAGGACAGCCATGCAGCAGCTAAGCTTTCTCGACCCACCACCTCAGCGCGGGGCCGTACCCGTATGGGAGGCCCTCGATAAAGAGCAGCGCGCACATCTCGTGCTGCGACTCGCCCGACTAATCGCCCGAGCAATCGCCACTGCCGGAGATCACAACGATGAACGAACTGAGCAAGATCACCGCTGAGCACCTACGCCGATGCGCAATCGTCTACGTGCGTCAGTCCAGTACGACGCAGGTCGAGCATAATCGCGAGTCCACTGCCCGTCAGTACGAGTTAGCCGAACGCGCCGCGCGGCTTGGTTGGCGACGCGATCAGGTGAAAGTCATCGATGAGGACCTCGGTATTTCCGGTTCCGGCCTTTCCGAGCGCATCGGCTTCGCGCGTATGACCGCGGAGGTCGGCCTCGGCCAGGTGGGCATCGTGCTCGGCTTGGAAGTCTCGCGACTAGCGCGCAATAATGCTGATTGGTACCGTCTGCTCGATCTATGTGGCCTGACCCACACGCTCATCGGTGATGGAGATGGGATTTATCATCCGGGCTTGTTCAATGACCGCCTGGTGCTCGGGCTCAAAGGTACGATGTCAGAGGCAGAGCTGCATGTGCTGCGTGCGCGGCTGCTCGGTGGCATCCGCAACAAGGCCGCACGCGGAGAACTGCACCGCGGGCTGCCGGTGGGTCTGGTACGGGGCGACGCCGACGGGGAGGTGCTGTTGCATCCTGACGAGTCGGTGCAAGCCGCGATCCATGCTGTCTTCGACCGCTTTGCCGAATTCGGCTCGGCACGACGCGTGTGGCTGTGGTTCCGCTCGCAAGGCCTGCGCTTTCCGCTGCACTCCAACAGCCTTGTCGATCTCCGCTGGGTCGTCCCCACTTACACAAAGATCCACCAGGTCCTCACCAACCCGTTCTATGCCGGCGTTTATGTGTATGGCCGCACCCAGCAGACATGCTATCTCGATGCGGGCGGTCGAATCCGAAAGCGCATCAGACAACGCGACCGCGAGCAGTGGCCGGTGTTCATTCGTGACCATCATGCCGGATACATCGATTGGAATACCTTCGAGGCGAACCAGAAGCGCCTGGCGCAAAACATCCGTCCTCGACCGCACCAGAGCGGGGGTGCCGTGAGAGAAGGCGCAGCACTCCTGCAAGGCCTCGCCGCATGCGGACACTGCGGTCGGCGCCTGGCCGTACACTACAGCGGCCGGTTCTCGGCGCCCGGATATCACTGCGCCGGCAAGAACATCGTCAACGGCCGGGGCGAGTACTGCCTCAACATCGGCGGTGTGCAGATCGATGCGGCTGTCGCCGAAGCGTTCCTTGCGGCTCTCGCGCCCGCAGGCCTGGAAGCCTCGCTCCAGGCGATCGAGCAATTCGACGCCGATCACGAGACGGCTCTCGCGCAGTTCCGTCGCGACGTCGAGCGTGCGCGCTACAACGCGCAGCGCGCCGAGCGACGCTATCGCGCCGTGGACCCGGAGAATAGACTCGTCGCGCGTGGACTCGAAGCAGAATGGGAAAGCGCTCTGCTGGAACTGAAGACTGCCGAATCCGAACTCTCGGACCGCGAACATGCCCGACCGCGCTCGCTTACGCACGAAGAACGCGACGCGATCCTTGCACTCGGTAAAGACCTCAAGCGTATCTGGTTCGCTCCCACGACGAGCGATCGCGATCGCAAGGAGTTGCTCCGCACGCTGCTCGACGACGTCACCTTGAGAGTCGAGCGCGATAAATACAACGCTCACCTGACGCTGCGTTGGCGCGGCGGTCTCTTCAGTGAAGTTAATGTCCCATTGCCGCACTCGCATCCATCGCCGATCCGCACCGCCGACGATACGATTGATCTGCTGCGGCGACTGGCTGCACATTATCCCGACACCAAGATCGCCGGCATCCTCAATCGCCAAGGCCGTACAACGGCCACAGGACTGTCGTTTACGGCAAATCGTGTGTCGAGCCTGCGGACGCACTGGGAGATCCCGTGCTTCGAGCCGAAACAGCAAGTGCAGGACGGCGAGTGCATGACGATCGAGAAAGCAGCACGCGCTCTCGGGATCGCACCCTCTACTTTGCATCGCTGCCTCAACGATGGCTTCATTGCCGGAGAACAGATCACACCTGGCGCGCCGTGGCGCATCCGTATCAATCACGAGTTGCGGTCGCGCTTTGTGGAGAGCGCGCCCGAAGGTTACGTGAAGATGTTCAAGGCCATGAATCTACTCGGCGTCTCGCGGCAAACCATCTTGCAACGTGTAAAGCGCGGCGAGCTTAAGGCCGTTCACGTCTATCGCGGACGGGCAAAAGGCATACGAATTCAAGTACCTGCAGCTGCTCCTGACCTCTTCGACCCTCTCAAAAAACCTGAAGGTGTAGTATGACGCAACATCCAAG
>NZ_DATGFH010000085.1:0-6143 GCF_035309285.1 Bradyrhizobium sp.
CTCCAACATAGTCCTCAATCCGCGCAGGAAGCAGGCTGGCTTGATCCCGGCTCTCGCCGGCCTTGAATGGGCGATTCGTCATGAACCGAATCGTACATCAATTGCGGCAAATGCCGAGTTCTTGCCCAGCCTCGTCGGGCAGTCGGCGCGGATGTTTTCGTAGGGTGGGCAAAGGCGCGTCAGCGCCGCGCCCACCATCTTCGAACAATGACGCTCCAGGATGGTGGGCACGCTTCCGCCTTCGCTTGTTGAAGCTACGGCGGACGTGGTCGCTTTGCCCACCCTACGAACTGTGCGCGTCGCTGCTACTGCACCGCGACCTTCCGCGTCACGAGGTCGACGACGAGCTTGCCATTCTTCTCATCACCCTCCGGCACATACGCATCTCCGGGGGCGAGCTCGCCGAAGGTCTGCGCCGGCTTCGCAAAGCCCTTGCCGCAGGCGATGCGGATGGTCTCGGCATCGGCGTAGCTCGCGTCCACCGTTACCGTGGCCTTGCGCGGGCCCGCGGCGAGCTTCGAGAGCTCGAAATACTTTTCGCGCTCCTTGCAGGTCACGACATTGGCGCCGTAGGCGTCGATCGAATCCTCCGCGGTGAGGATCATGTCAAACGACATTCGAACGTCCTTGCCAGCGCTCTGCGCGAACACGATCTGCGCTACCCCCGTCTCGAGCAGGCCCTGGCCCATATGGCCGGTGAGGCAGACCAGGACATCCTGCCGCGCGTCCTTCGCCAGCGTGACGCACTCGTTGGTGCGCACGCCCGGCTCAAAATTCCGGAAGATAGTGGCGCCGCCAACCTGTTCGAACACCACCGAGCCGCCGTCGTCGGTGGCATGCGCCTCGCAGCCGCTCTCGTAGTTGGCGACCAGCAGCGGGTTGCGTGAGGTCAGGAACTTGCCGGCAAAGCGGTCGCCGGTCAGCGTGACGTCGCAGCCGCCCCGCGGGGCGTTGGGATAGGCCTTCGCGCGCTTGCAGGTCGATCCCTTGATGCTGGCAGCATCGCAGAACGTCGAAAGCAGCGTGCGGTTCGGCACTTCCGCGTGCAAGGGCGCGGCGAAGAGGAGGGTGGCGCTGAAGGCCAGCGCTGGAATCACGGTGATGGCGTTGGGCATGGGAGAGGTGATGCTTCAAATGCGTGAACAACTCATTACATAGTCGTTTGGAGCCGCGAATGCGTTCGAACCGTCCGGGCCGCCATGGCGTCCCGCGGAACGATCTGCGCTGACGTCGCGTTGGCGCTTGTGATCGACGGAGACGAATGATGACCAAGCCGTTGAAGAAGATCATCAGGCCGGTTCCGGCAGACGAACAAAGCCACAAGGGGCCGGGCAGCACCCCGGCCGTTCCCCTCGACACCACCAAGGGCCATCGCGACGACGAGAAGCACAACATCCGCGAGCAGGCCGCGCACGGCAATCTGGTGCAGAACACCAGCAACAAGCGGTCGGGGTGAGCTCGCTCATTTGAGTTCGTCATGGCCGGGACAACGATAGCACTTCCGTCGTCATTCCGGGGCGCGACGCCGTCGCGAGCCCGGAATCCATAACCACGGTCTGTCTCGCTTGGACGCCGAACCATCGCCACGCTTCCGAAATCGCGCGCGCCGTGTTAGCGAAAACGGCAGCCCATGGGCAACTGCCCGTGCAGAAGCGGCGTGATCCTAGAGGACACATGAGCTCAATCGGTTTCTCGGCGGCAGAAAAGTCGGCGGTGACCGCCGCCTGCCAGCACCTGATCGACGACTTCCTCAAGCCCCGTTTTCTCCCCAGCATCCGGCCGACGCAGTTCAACTATCCGGTCGATATTCAGGGCAAGTGGCACGGCACCAGGTATCGCTTCGTTCAGCGCTACCGCTCCGGCTTTCCAGAGAATCCTGGCGAAGAGTTCGACGCCCCATTCGCCCGCCTCGACTGGATCAGCCGCAACCGCTTCGACCTCCAGTGGCACCGCCACACCGGAGAATGGTTCTGCCTGCATCGCGGCCTCACCTTAACCGACGCGATCGACACGCTGAGGTCCGACGGATTGCTGCATCCCCCGTGAGCATGACGCTGCTTACCCCAGCCTCAGCTCCTGGATCCGCGGCGGCGCTTGGCTGAAATCGCTATAGCGCAGCCAGCGCGGCCGCACGCGGACATAGGCGATGTCGCGCCACCTCTCGCGCTCGCGCCCGTCCGGCCACACCGCGAAATAGGCCTGCTTGCAGGCGGCGAGCTCATCGCCCGCTGGAATGTCGGCAATCCCCTCGATCTGCACGGTCTGCTCCGCATCCCAGCCGATCGCCAGCGCGACGCGCGGATCGGCGACGATGTTGGCATATTTGCGCGAGGTGGAGAGGGTGTCGAAAATGATGTCGAGGGTGTCGGTGGCGGCGATGCCGACCACCGCCGCCTGGGGGGCGCCAGCGCGGACTGTGCTGACGACGGCGAGGCGGTGCGCGCGGAGGAAGGGGAGGAGAGAGGTGGGGGCACTCATCCGTCGGCGGCCAAGAATTCAAGCGCCTTCTCTTTCGTTGGAAAACGTCCTAGTTCTCGATAATCGGGATCGTGCTCTGCTGTCTCCGGCGACCACAGCACGACAAAGTCGTTGCCTTCCTTTTCGATCACCGTTGTCAATTCGTTGGCCTCGTAAGGCGTCATATCTCGGGCGCCACAATGCGGACATTCGTCGTCGCACATGCACGACCATTCGTCCCTCCATTTGCCGCCGCAACGATCACATTCATAGTAATTCAGGAACCAAGCCATGGCGGATCAATCCTATGATCGCAAACGATAGTTGCCACGCGAAACGAATTCAATAAATCCTCGATCACGCAGATATTGAAGCTGCTGACGAATCTTCGGCCTGACGTTCTGGTTGCCGGGATAGAGTTCGCCGAGATGCCGGTCAAACGCGTACACATCGTCGAGTGTAAAGTCGCGTTTGCCAAGCGACTCCACGCATTTGAGAACATCCAACAGCCATCCGCGTGCCTCAAGCGATTGGTCTCTGAGAAACAGCGTCTTCTGCCATTCCTCAAGAACGATATCCTTTGGGCGGATGACGCCGTTTTGAACGATATGAATCTTGCCGGCTTCCGGCACTTTGCCGAGCAGAATATTCGATCCAATCCAGCCTGCACGCCGAGCCGTCACAGCCAGAGGTTTGCGCTCCTCGATGATGTCGCGGATGAAGAAATGCTTGGGCACAATGAAAAGGTTTATGACTGCGCGCGATTTCAGATCGTAATTCATCAACAGCAGATTGGGATTGTTGCTCGCGACAAGACGCTCGCATTTCGTCTTGTAGGCACCATCAGCGATCTTGGCACCGAACTTCCCCTTCTGGCTCTTTAGTTCGAACTCTTCGCTGCAGGATGCGCAGAGGAAATCGGCCACCGGGCTGTTGTTCGGGAATTGCGACATCTTCGCATTGCCGCAATGCGGACAATAGGCCCACGCCTTGACCCATGCTTCGGTCCACGCGCGGGCGCTCTGTGAGCCACTGGAATAGGCGGTCTGCAATTCTTCGAAGCCGAGTTTCATTGGGCCAGCCTAGCGAAACTCGCTCGAATTGCCAGTGTTGGGGGCCTACCTCCTCTTCCACCCACCCCGCTTCCCCGGCGCACCGCCGCTCGACCGCGGCGCCGGGCCGAACTCCTGTCCCGACTCGCGCGAGTTCGTGGGCTGGAAGATCTTGCTGCCGCTGATGGGGATGGGTTTTGCGGGCAGTGCGCGGGTGGGGCGGTGGGGCAGGGATTCGGGGCCGTGCATTTCGTCGAGATGCGGCTTGTGGACTTTGGAGGTGGTGGACTTCGAGTCGCTGTGCAGCTCTTCGTAGGAAGGAAGCAGGGGGTCGCGTTGCGCGCCGCGGGCACCGCCCGTGGGGCGCCCCCCTCCCTGGCCTCGAGAGCGAGCTTCGCTCGCCTCGGACCCCGCGAGGGGGGAGGGAACGGAGGCACCGCGTTCGCTGCGCGAAGACGCGTCGCCGCTGCGGCTCGCGCTCCCAACGCCGCCTTGGCCGGAACTGCCGCTACCGCGCTTCGAATATCGGCCCGCCTTGGCGACGGCCTCGGGCAAATTCGCGGCGTCGCCGTATTTTCTGGTGCCGGCGTAAGCGCCGGCGCGGTCCTGCACGGCGCGCTGCTTCACGGTGGGATCGTCGACGACGGCCATCTCGGTTGCGCGCAGGCGTTTCACCTCGTCGCGCAGTCTGGCGGCTTCCTCGAAATTCAGGTCCGCGGCGGCCTCGCGCATCCTTGTCTCGAGATCGGACAGCACGGCCTCGAAGTTGTGGCCGATCGAGATGATGTCGTCGGTCATGTCGCGACCGCCGACGTCGACCAGCACATGGTCGCGCTCATAGACGGAGTTGAGGATATCGCCGATCGACTTCTTCACGCTCTCCGGCGTGATGCCGTTGGCCGTGTTGTACTCCACCTGCTTCTCGCGGCGGCGGTTGGTCTCGGCCATCGCCCGCTCCATCGAGCCCGTGACGGTGTCGGCATAGAGGATCACCTTGCCGTCGACATTGCGCGCGGCGCGGCCGATGGTCTGGATCAGCGAGGTCTCGCTGCGCAGGAAACCTTCCTTGTCGGCGTCGAGGATCGCGACCAGCGCGCATTCGGGAATGTCGAGGCCCTCGCGCAAGAGGTTGATGCCGACCAGCGCATCGAACGCGCCAAGCCTGAGATCGCGAATGATCTCGATGCGCTCGATGGTGTCGATATCGCTGTGCATGTAGCGCACGCGGATACCCTGCTCGTGCAGGTATTCGGTGAGGTCTTCGGCCATTCGCTTGGTCAGCACCGTGATCAGCGAGCGATAGCCGGCCGCAGCGGTGAGGCGAACCTCGCCGACGAGATCGTCGACCTGCGTGCGCGCGGGGCGAATGTCCACGGGCGGATCGATCAGGCCGGTCGGGCGGATCACCTGCTCGACGAACACGCCGCCGCTCTCATTCAGCTCCCAGCCGCTGGGCGTCGCCGACACCGCGACCGATTGCGGGCGCATCATGTCCCATTCCTCGAAGCGCAGCGGGCGGTTGTCCATGCAGGAGGGCAGGCGGAAACCATATTCGGCGAGCGTCGCCTTGCGCCGGAAATCGCCGCGGAACATGCCGCCGATCTGCGGAACGGTGACATGGCTCTCGTCGGCGAACACCAGCGCATTGTCCGGCACATATTCGAACAGCGTCGGCGGCGGCTCGCCGGGGCGGCGGCCGGTGAGGTAGCGCGAATAGTTCTCGATGCCGGCGCAGCTGCCGGTGGCTTCCATCATTTCGAGATCGAAGGTGGTGCGCTGCTCCAGCCGTTGCGCTTCCAAGAGGCGGCCCTGGTTGTGGAGCTGATCGAGCCGCAGCTTCAACTCGCCCTTGATCGCCTTGATCGCCTGCACCAGCGTCGGCCGCGGCGTCACGTAATGCGAGTTGGCATAGATCTTGATGAATTCGAGCTCGTCCTGCTTGTGGCCGGTGAGCGGATCGAACTCCTCGATATTCTCCACGGTGTCGCCGAACAGATTGACGCGCCAGGCGCGGTCTTCATAGTGCGCCGGGAAGATGTCGATGACGTCGCCGCGGACGCGGAAGGTGCCGCGGGTGAAATCGGCCTGGGTACGCTTGTATTGCAGGGCGACGAGGTCGGCGATCAATTGCCGCTGGTCGATGCGCTCGCCCTTTTTCAGCGCAAAGGTCATCGCGGTATAGGTCTCGACCGAGCCGATACCGTAGATGCACGACACCGAAGCGACGATGATGACGTCGTCGCGCTCCAAGAGCGCCCGCGTCGCCGAATGGCGCATACGGTCGATCTGCTCGTTGATGGAGGAATCCTTCTCGATGTAGGTGTCGGTCCGCGGCACATAAGCCTCGGGCTGGTAGTAGTCGTAATAAGAGACGAAATATTCCACCGCGTTGTCGGGGAAGAAATTCTTGAACTCGCCATAGAGCTGCGCCGCCAGCGTCTTGTTCGGCGCCAGGATCAGGGCCGGTCTTTGAGTGGCCTCGATCACCTTGGCCATGGTGTAGGTCTTGCCCGAGCCGGTGACGCCGAGCAGTACTTGGGTGCGGTCGTTGCGCTCGATGCCCTCGACCAACTCGGCGATCGCGGTCGGCTGGTCGCCCTTCGGCTCGTACTCGGATTTGATGACAAAGCGCAC
>NZ_DATGFH010000086.1:0-12122 GCF_035309285.1 Bradyrhizobium sp.
TCAGCACATTGAGAGCCGCTGCCGGCGCCTGGTTGGTCGGCGGGACGAACGGATGGGCGGCCGCAAGCGCAAAGCTCGCGGCGCCGACGATGATCGCGAGCACGACGCTTGAGACGATCGGGAAAGCCAATCTGGCGAAGCGCGCGGGCTCGAGCGCGAATTGCGAGGCCAGCGGCGCGACGACGACCAGTGGCGCCAGCAGGGCAAAAATCTCGACGTTGCGGACATGCGAAAGCGCCATGTGCAACAAGCCCACAAGCAGGATGATCCGCGGCGGGGTCAGCTTCACGCCGTAATAAAGCCCGCCCGCGATCGCGCCGAGGATGCTCGCTTCGAGGAGGCCGAAATGGCCGAAATCCGCCGGCATCCACTCGTAGATGAGATGCAAGAGTTCGCCCAGGCCCAGGATCTTCCGTGACGCCAGGATCGAACCCCAGCCATAGGGCGTCGCGCAGCACGCCGCCAGAGCAAGCAGCGCGAACACTGCCCAACGCAGCGCTAAGGACGGCCGCTGCAACTTCTCCGCATTCCACAACGCGTCCAGCGCGAACGGCGCGACCAGTGTGAGACCGAACACGAAGCTGCCGTGCAGGTTCGCCCACAGCGCCAGCAACGGCAGGAGCCAGAATGACGGCGTCTCGCAGCGCTCGCTTGCGCGCAACAGCCCGCTCACCCACGCGACCATGACCGGCATGACCAGCACATGCGGGCGTGCAAACAGATGTGACACCGAAAGCAGCAGCGCCGCGCAGGCGATGGTGACGGCGGCTTTCGCCGGAATGCGCGCGCCGAGATTCAGCGCAAGCAGCGCAAGAGCCGTCGCAATCGACGCGGCGGCGAGAACGACCGGACCGGCCCAGTCCGCGGCGTCAAAGGCCGCCGCGTAAAGGATCTGGGCCAGCCAGGACGACGACATCCAGGGCTCGCCGGCCTTCGTGAACGAGTAGATGTCGGTGTGCGGAAAGGCGCCGTGGTCGAGGATCCAGTTGCCGACGGTGATATGCCAGTAGGTATCGGAATCGCCGAGCAGCATGCCGCCGTTGATCAGAATCAGCGCATAGACGACGAGGCCGAGCGAGAGCCAGGCCGGCAGCGCGCCGACGCGGATCGCCCGCGGCTCACCAATTGTGCCGATATCTGCGCTGGTCAAGCGGGCCTCCGAAGGTGACTGCGCACCGCCGCGCTATTGGCGGCGGAAGGGATAGGCAAGTTGCCCGACGATCTCGGAAGGCATGGCTACTTCGTCCTTGCCGTACTGAACGGGAAGCTCACCCGCCGGCATCCGGAAGGTGCCGAACAGAATGTCCCAGAGCGGAAACGTCCCGGCAAAATTGGTATTGCCGCCGGCCTCGAGCTGTGTGTGATGCCAGCGGTGGAACACCGGGGTCGCCAGCACATATTTGAACGGCCCGAGCGTCCAGTTCAGGTTGGCGTGCACGAAGGCCGAGTGGAAGGTGTTGAAGGGTCCGACCCAGAGCATGATGTTGGGCGAGATGCCTGCCATCAAGAGGATCACGTCGACGCCGATGGTGCCGAGGATCAGGTTCACCGGGTGGAAGCGCGCGGCCGAGATCCAGTCGAGCTCCTCGGAGGAATGGTGGATGGAGTGATACTTCCAGAACTCGCCGCCATGGAACATGCGGTGCAGCCAGTAGAGCATGAAGTCCGACGCCACCAGGAACAGAATCGCCTGCACCCATAGCGGCAATTGCGCCAGCGGACCGTGGCCGTTGTCGTAGAAGGCGATCAGCTGATCGGCATCGTGGATGTTGAAGACGAATCCGGCGCCGACCACGAGCAGTCCGATCCGGATCACCCGCGCGAACACCGGCACGAAGAACCAGTAGACGACGTCGGTGAGAAGCTCGCGCTTGCGCCACCAGGGCGCGGCGTCGTTGCAGGCCCAGAAATGCGTGAGCACCGAGAACACTATTGCCAGCGCGATCGTGATCGGAATCACCTTCTCGACGGTCTGGCCGAGCATGACGACGACTTCCATCGCAAGACTGGACATGAGCGCCTCATCAAAACAGATGATCAGGCGTACTCCCGCGGACTTAAGGAGGTGTGAAGCGCCTCATCGCGCAGACTCCGTGAATATCCGCGATCGAAACCACGCTCGAATTGTAACCAACCCCTTAATGGGAAATTTACTCTGCAGAAGAACAGCGAATTGCGGCACGGTTTGCGCGATCGAATTAACTGCGCCGCAATTCTCCAACCTTAGGGTTGCGCCATGGTCACGGTGCTGAGAACGCCGGCTAGACCTATCCTAGTTCGACCAGCCACGTGTACACGGAGTTTACCTAATGAAGAATCTGATTGCGCGTTTCGTGAAGGACGAGTCCGGCGCCACCGCCATCGAATACGGCCTGATCGCTGCCGGCATTTCGCTCGCGATCATCGCCGTGGTGAACGGCCTCGGCACCAGCCTGAACACGAAGTTCACCTCGATCAGCAGCTCGCTCAAGTAAGCGACCGCTTCCGAGCGGCGAAGGCCCCGGTCATCCGGGGCCTTCGTTATTTCAAGACCTCGCGTTTTGTGGTGCGCGTATGCGTAGGGTCGACGTCGCGGCGCTGGCCGCCAGGAAGCATCCCGTTTCCTCCGCTGGCCGAGATCTGGCCTCCGTGCAGCTCGTCTGCCTCGGGTTGACGTTGGCGCTGGTCACGCTGGCCTGCCGGATCTACAGCGTCTGGTAAGCGCCGCCTTCGTTACCCGATTGTTTATCTCTCGCCGCTAGATTTCGGCCAGTTTTCGCGCGAGCCAAAGCCCGTCGTCATGATCCTCGATCTCGCCCGCCTGCTCTTGTTCCCCGCCCTGATGGCGTTCGCGGCGGCCAGCGACCTCTTCACGATGACGATCTCGAACCGGGTCTCGCTGGCGCTCGCCGCCAGCTTCCTGATCCTCGCAGGCCTGAGTGGGATGCCGCCCACCGACATCCTCTTCCATGTCGGCGCCGGCGCTGTCGTGTTGGTGGTCGCCTTCTTCTGTTTCGCAATGGGATGGGTCGGCGGCGGTGACGCCAAGGTCGCAGCCGCCGCGGCGCTTTGGTTCGGCTTCGCCCATTTGATGGACTATCTGCTCTATGCCGCGCTGTTCGGCGGCGTGCTGACGGTGCTGCTGATGCAGTTCCGGCAATGGCCCCTGCCCTATTCTCTGGCCGGCCAGCCCTGGCTCTTGCGCCTGCATGCCAAGGAGAGCGGCATCCCCTACGGCATCGCGCTCGCGATCGGCGCCCTGATGATCTATCCCGAAACGGACTGGGTGAAGGCGGTCGACCTCGGGCACTTCATGCTGCACTAAACAAGGCGTTAACCCGCTCAAGTAACTTGCGATTAACGCAATTTACTCACGCCTCATTAACCATGCTTTGACGAATAGCTGGTCAACTCCACTGCACGGCGGCGCACGCGCCGCGGCGTAATGTGGAAAGTGAAGCGTATGAATACGGCACGCATCGTGGTCCTGGCTATCGCCATCGGCGCCGGCGGCGTTGCCGCGTATCTTGCGAGTGGTCCTAGCCAAAAGCCCGCTCCCGCCCAGCCCGTCGCGCAATTGCCGACGGTCGACGTGCTGGTGGCGAAGTCCGAGATCGGGCTCGGCCAGACCGTCAAGCCGGGGGACCTGCAATGGCAGACCTGGCCGACGGCGAGCGCCAGCGCCGCTTTCATCAAGCGCACCGAGCGCCCGAACGCCACCACCGAGATCACCGGCTCGATTGCACGGTCCCCCTTCATTGCCGGCGAGCCGATCCGCGAGCAGAAGCTCGTCAAGGCCGACGGCTCCGGCTTCATGGCGGCGATCCTGCCGAGCGGCATGCGCGCGGTTTCGACAGAGATCTCGCCGGAAACCGGCGCCGGCGGCTTCATTCTGCCGAACGACCACGTCGACGTGATCCTTTCCCGCCACAAGAAGAATCCCAATCATCAGGAGATGGCCGATACCGTCGTCTCCGAGATCATCCTGTCGAATATTCGCGTGCTCGCGATCGACCAAGCCCCGAATGAGAAGGACGGTCAAACCACCGTGGTCGGCAAGACCGTCACGCTGGAGCTGAAGCCCGAGCAGACCGAAACGCTGGCCCGCGCGCGCCAGCTCGGGACCTTGTCGCTCGCGCTGCGCAGCATCGCCGACCTCAAGCAGGTCGCGGAGACAGAGGACAAGCCGACCCGTCGCGGCGAGAGCGTCAATATCATTCGTTTCGGTATTCCGAGCTCGGTGACGGCGCAGCAGTGACGATGAGGACTCGAGAGATGAAGTACAGGGTCAACAAGCGGACGCTGCGGGCTTTTTTGGTCCGCGCCCTGTCGTTTTCAGGCGCCGCCGCGCTGACACTCAGCCCTGCGCTCACGCCGGTGATCGCCAGCGACTATCGGCTGCCGGTGCCGGCCGTGGCCGACGGCCAGAATAACGCACGCCCGATTTCGCTCGGCGTCGGCAAATCCATCGTCATCGACCTGCCGCGTGAGATCAAGGATGTGCTGGTCGCCGATCCCAAGATCGCCAATGCCGTGGTCCGCTCCTCGCAGCGCGCCTATATCATCGGCGCCGCCGTCGGCCAGACCAA
Organism: Bradyrhizobium sp.; assembly: GCF_035309285.1. Taxonomy (GTDB): domain Bacteria; phylum Pseudomonadota; class Alphaproteobacteria; order Rhizobiales; family Xanthobacteraceae; genus Bradyrhizobium. The sequence continues at coordinate 4,569 of NZ_DATGFH010000086.1, forward strand.
CATCGTGTTCTTCGATGCCTCCGGGGCGCAGATCGCCGCCTATGACATCGCGGTCACGCGCGATCTCAACGGGGTTCGCGCCGCACTTCGTCAGATGTTTCCGAACTCCGACATCCGCATCGAAGGCGTCGGCGACGGCGTCGTGCTGTCGGGCTTTGCGGCGACCCCGATCGAGGCGCAGCAAGCCAACGATCTGGCGACGCGCCTGGCCGGCGGCGCCGACAAGGTCGTCAACTCGATCGTGGTCCGCGGCCGCGACCAGGTGATGCTGAAGGTGACGGTGGCAGAAATGGCGCGCTCGATCATCAAGCAGATGGGCATCGATCTTTCCGCCAACCTCAACTACGGCACCGCGGTCGTGAATTTCAGCAACACCAACCCGTTCACGGCGCTTGGCCGTCCGCTGGTGGCCACCAACGCCCTGACCAACTCGTTCGGCGCAACTCCCTCGGTGTCGGCGACGCTGCGCGCGATGGAAAGCGCTGGCGTGTCGCGCACGCTGGCCGAGCCGAATCTGACGGCGATCTCCGGTGAATCCGCCACCTTCATCGCGGGCGGCGAGTTCCCGATTCCCGCCGGCTATTCCTGCGACCCCACGACCCACGTCTGTACGACGCAGATCAGCTTCAAGAAGTTCGGCATCTCGCTGAACTTCACGCCGGTGGTTTTGACCGAAGGCCGCATCAGCCTGCGGGTGATGACCGAAGTCTCGGAGCTCTCCAATGACAATTCGCTCACGATCTCGCAGGCGGTGACGGCGGGCACGGTGAACTCCGTCACCATTCCCTCGATCAAGACCCGCCGCGCCGAAACCACGCTGGAAATTCCCTCCGGCGGCTCGATGGCGATGGCCGGCCTGATCCAGGAGCAGACCAAGCAGGCCGTCAATGGCCTGCCCGGAATGACGCAACTGCCGATCCTCGGATCGCTGTTCCGCAGCCGCGACTTCCTCAACAACCAGACCGAACTGGTGGTGCTGGTGACGCCCTATATCGTTCGCGCCGTGGCGCAGAAGGATCTGTCGCGTCCGGATGACGGCTTCGCCTCGGCGTCGGATCCGCAGTCCGAACTGCTCGGCAACATCAATCGCATCTATGGCGTGCCGGGCCGCACCGAGCCGGCGCGGGCTTATCGCGGCTCGTACGGCTTTATCACCGACTGAGGCGGGACGGGGATTTGACAACGATGGAAGCCAGAACCTCCCACAGCCGCTTGCGCGCCGGCCGCATGGCGATAGCCCTGCTCGGCCTCGGCCTTTCGCTCGGCGGCTGCATGCACAACGATCCGGTCGTGACCACCGCGAGCGTTCCCGACGATTACCGGCTGCGTCACCCGATCGCGGTCGAGGAGGCCAACCACTCGATCGTCGTGTTTGTCGGCCGAGGTCGCGGCGGCCTTACCGCCGAGCAGCGCGCCGACGTCATGGGGCTCGCCGAGAGCTGGGCCCATGAAGGCACCGGCGCGTTATATGCCGATGTGCCTGTCGACACGCCCAATGCACGCGCGGCCGCCGACGCGTTCCACGAGATCCAGGCGATGCTCTCGGCCGCCGGCGTTCCGCCGCGCGGGCTCGTGGTGCGCCACTATCATCCCGACGATCCGCGCCATTTCGCCGCGATCCGACTGAGCTATCCGAAGCTGAAGGCGACGGCGGGTCCGTGCGGATTGTGGCCGGAGGATCTCGGTCCTTCGATCAAGAACCCGAGCTACTACGAGAACAAGGAATACTACAATTTCGGCTGCGCCTATCAGCGCAACATGGCAGCGATGGTCGACAATCCCTCCGATCTCGTGCAGCCGCGTCCGGAGACGCCGGCGTACACAATGCGGCGCGATGCGGCTTTCGAGAAGTATCGCAAGGGCAACCCGACCACGACGCTCTATCCTGAAGCCGAAAAGGCCAAACTCAGCGACACAGGCAAATGATCAGCTACGCCCGCCAGAACACAGAGCAAAAGCCGGAGGTGGCACCACCGCCCGCAGAGGATCACATCGCGCCCGCGCCGCGGGTGTCGGTGCAGGCCTTCTGCGAGACGGTGGAAACCGCGGCTGCCGTGCAGTCGGCCGGCGAGGACCGCCGGCTCGGCAAGGCGCATCTGAAGATCCAGATGGGCGGCATGGCGGCCGCCATCGAAGCCTATCGCCAGGCCCCCACGCCGAACGTGATCGTGCTGGAAGCCGACGCCCGCAACGATATTCTCGCCGGCCTCGACCAGCTCGCGACCGTGTGCGATCCCGGCACCCGCGTCGTCGTGATCGGCCGCATCAACGACGTCGGCCTGTACCGCGAGCTGGTTCGGCGCGGCGTCAGCGACTATGTGATTGCGCCGATCAACGCGCTCGACGTGGTGCGCTCGATCTGCAGCCTGTTCTCGGCCCCCGAGGCGAAATCGGTCGGCCGCATCATCGCCGTCGTCGGCGCCAAGGGTGGCGTCGGCGCCTCCACCGTCGCCCACAACGTCGCCTGGGCGATCGCCCGCGACCTCGCGATGGATTCGGTCGTCGCCGACCTCGACCTTGCCTTCGGCACCGCAGGCCTCGACTACAACCAGGATCCGCCGCAGGGCATTGCAGACGCGGTGTTTTCGCCCGACCGCGTCGATACCGCCTTCATCGACCGCCTGCTGTCGAAATGCACCGACCATCTGAGCCTGCTCGCCGCGCCGGCGACGCTCGACAAGGTGTACGACTTCGGCGCCGACGCGTTCGACGCGATCTTCGACACGCTGCGCACCACGATGCCCTGCATCGTTCTGGACGTTCCGCATCAGTGGTCGGGCTGGACCAAGCGGGCGCTGGTGGCCGCCGACGATATCCTTGTTGTCGCGGTGCCCGATCTCGCCAATCTGCGCAACACCAAGAACCTGGTCGACCTCCTGAAGGCGTCGCGGCCCAACGACCGCCCGCCGCTCTATTGCCTCAACCAGGTCGGCATCCCGAAGCGGCCCGAAATCAACGCGAGCGAGTTTGCCAAGGCGATCGAAGGCGAGCCAATCGTGTCCATCCCCTTCGATCCGCAGATGTTCGGCTCGGCCGCCAACAACGGGCAGATGATCGCGGAGATCTCCGCGGCCCATCGCACCACCGAGATGTTTTTGCAGATCGCGCAGCGGCTGACGGGCCGCAGCGAGACCAAAAAGCCGAAGGGCTCCCTGCTGGCACCCCTGATCGAGAAGCTGCGAGGCAAGTAATCCCTCGCCTGGAGTATTGTCGTGTTTGGTAAGCGTACGGGAACAGAGAGCGACACGCGGGTCACCAAGCCCGCGCCGAGCGTGCCGGAGCCTCAACGGCCCGCGCCTGCGCCAGCAGTTGCCTCGCCGCCGATAGCCCCGGTCGTCAAGGCGCCGCCTCCGCCGGTCGCCGAAACCCGGCGGTCCGACAACTATTACCAGGTCAAGGCGACGATCTTCGGCGCGCTGATCGAGGCGATCGACCTTGCCCAGCTCGCCAAGCTCGACGGCGAGTCCGCGCGCGAGGAAATCCGCGACATTGTCAACGAGATCATCGCGATCAAGAACATCGTGATGTCGATCGCCGAGCAGGAGGAGCTGCTCGACGACATCTGCAACGACGTCTTGGGCTACGGCCCGCTGGAACCGCTGCTGTCGCGCGACGACATCGCCGACATCATGGTGAACGGCGCGGGCACGGTCTATATCGAAGTCGCCGGCAAGATCCAGCGCACCGGCATCCGTTTCCGCGACAACCAGCAGCTCCTCAACATCTGCCAGCGCATCGTGAGCCAGGTCGGCCGGCGCGTCGACGAATCCTCGCCGATCTGCGACGCGCGCCTTGCCGACGGCTCCCGCGTCAACGCCATCGTGCCGCCGCTCGCCATCGACGGCCCCGCGCTCACCATCCGCAAGTTCAAGAAGGACAAGCTGACGCTCGAGCAGCTCGTCAAGTTCGGCGCGATCACGCCGGAAGGCGCGGAGATCCTGCAGATCATCGGCCGCTGCCGCTGCAACGTGCTGATCTCCGGCGGTACCGGCTCCGGCAAGACCACGCTGCTCAATTGCCTCACCAACTATATCGAGCACGACGAGCGCGTCATCACCTGCGAGGACGCAGCCGAGCTGCAGCTCCAGCAACCGCATGTGGTGCGGCTGGAAACTCGCCCGCCCAACATCGAGGGCGAAGGCCAGGTCACCATGCGCGAATTGGTCCGCAACTGCCTGCGTATGCGTCCCGAACGCATCATCGTCGGCGAGGTCCGCGGACCCGAAGCGTTCGACCTGCTGCAGGCGATGAACACCGGCCATGACGGCTCGATGGGAACGCTGCACGCCAACAACCCGCGCGAGGCGCTGTCGCGCTGCGAATCCATGATCACCATGGGCGGCTTTGCGCTGCCCTCGCGCACCATCCGCGAGATGATCTGCGCCTCCATCGACGTCATCATCCAGGCCGCACGCCTGCGCGACGGTTCGCGCCGCATCACCCACATCACCGAGGTGATGGGCATGGAAGGCGACACCATCATCACCCAGGACATCTTCCTCTATGACCTGATCGGCGAGGATGCCGGCGGAAAGATCATCGGCCAGCATCGCTCGACCGGGATCGGCCGGCCGCGCTTCTGGGAGCGCGCGCGCTACTACGGCGAGGAGAAGCGACTGGCCGCGGCGCTCGATGCTGCGGAAGTCGCCCCGCCGAAATAAGGTGCTGTCATGAACATGCAGACGCTCGCTCTCGCCTCGCTCGCCGCCGCCGCCATCGGCGGCGTGGCCTGGGTCTTTATCTATCCCTTGCTCTCGGGCGAGAAGCAGGCCGAGAGCCGGCGCGCCGCCGTGGCCAAGCCCGAGCCGGCCGCCAAGCGACAGAACGAGCGCAACCAGCGCTCGCGCCGCGAGCAGGTCGAGGGATCGCTGAAGGATCTCGAGGCCCGCCGGCAGAAGGCGAGCAAGGTTCCGCTCAGCGTGCGTCTCTCCCAGGCAGGCCTGAGCTGGTCGACGAGGCAGTTCATGGTGATCTCCGCGATCCTGGCGGCCGTGTTCTTCGTCGGCGGCATGTTCGTGGGCCGCGGCATATTGCCCGCTGCGGGTCTTGCTTTTGCGGCCGGCTTCGGCCTGCCGCGCTGGGGGCTGAGCTACCTGAAGAAGCGCCGCGAGAAGAAGTTCCTGGCCCTGCTGCCCGATGCCGTCGACGTCATCGTGCGCGGCATCAAGGCCGGCCTGCCGCTGTTCGAATCGCTTAAGGTTGTCGCCGCCGATTCGCAGGAGCCCTTGAAGAGCGAGTTCAACGCCATCATCGAGACCCAGGCGATCGGCATTCCGCTCGGCGAAGCCTGCACGCGGCTCTACGAGCGCATGCCGGTGCCGGAAGCGAACTTCTTCGGCATCGTGATCGCGATCCAGCAGAAATCCGGCGGCAACCTGTCGGAAGCGCTCGGCAACCTCTCCAAGGTGCTGCGCGACCGCAAGAAGATGGCCGAGAAGATCCAGGCGATGTCGATGGAAGCCAAGGCCTCCGCCGCGATCATCGGTTCGCTGCCGCCGATCGTGATGATCCTGGTCTACCTCTCGACCCCCGGTTACATCTCGCTGTTGTGGACCAATCCGACGGGCCAGCTCATGCTGGTCGGCTGCGTCATCTGGATGTCGATCGGCATCATGGTGATGAAGAAAATGATCAATTTCGACTTCTGACGGTGCCCCATGGTTGAATTCCTCGTCGACAAGATCCACGACCCGCATTTCATGACCATGCTGCTTGCGGCGATCGCCGCGGCGGCGACCGTCTACACGCTGGTGATGCCGCTGTTCGCCGGCGAGAACCTGAACAAGCGCATGAAAGCGGTGGCGAGCGAGCGCGAACGCATCCGCGCCCGCGAGCGCGAGCGGCTCAACAAGAGCGAGAAGGTCACGCTGCGCCAGACGCCGAAGCAGCTCGTCTCCAAGGTGGTGGAAGACTTCAACCTCACCAAATACCTCGCCCAGGAATCCGCGCGCGAAAAACTGACGCTCGCCGGCTATCGCGGTCAGGCGCCCTACGTCACCTTCCTGTTCTTCCGCCTGGTGGCGCCGATCGTGATGCTGCTCGCCTCCGTGCTCTACGTCTTCGTCATCTCGCACATGCAAAAGTCGCTGCCGATCAAGATCGGCATCTGCATCGGCTGCGCCTGGCTCGGCCTGCAGGCGCCGATGCTGTTCCTGAAGAACGCCATTTCCAAACGCCAGCTCCAGATCAAGCGCGCCTTCCCCGATGCGCTCGACCTGCTTCTGATCTGCATCGAGTCGGGCATGTCGATCGAGGCCGCCTTCCGCAAGGTCTCGACCGAGATCGTCAGCCAGTCGATCGCGCTGTCGGAGGAATTCACACTGACCACGGCCGAGCTGTCCTATCTGCAGGACCGCAAGGTCGCCTACGAGAACCTCTCCAAGCGGACCGGCCTCGAAGGCGTCAAATCGGTCTGTCTCGCGCTGATGCAGTCTGAGCGTTACGGCACCCCGCTCGGCCAGAGCCTGCGCGTGATGGCGCAGGAAAATCGCGACATGCGCATGAACGAGGCGGAGAAGAAAGCGGCAGCACTGCCGCCGAAGCTGACGGTGCCGATGATCCTGTTCTTCCTGCCGGTGCTGTTCGTCGTCATTCTCGGACCGACCGGCATCCGCGTCGCCGCGATGCAGTGAGCATCGGGAACGGCGCGCCGACCCGACATGGTAGGGTGGGCAAAGCGAAGCGTGCCCACCGATTTCCTCTCGACGCGGACGGTGGGCACGGCGCAAGTGCGCCTTTGCCCACCCTACGATTCTGGCAAACAGCCATCTCGTCATTGCGAGGAGCCAACGGGTCCGCGCGAACGCGCGGCCCGATGACAGGCTCCGCGACGAAGCAATCCATACGGCTTCCACGGGAAATTTCTGGATTGCTTCGCTTCGCTCGCAATGACAACATTGGACACACGTTCGCATTCTCGCGGCACGAAATGCCCGAGCGATGCATCAATCGTGGCCCTCGAAGAGAAGAGAGGGCGCAGGGAATGCCGGGTGCAGGCCGCACCCGCGAGCCTTGCGTGCAAAGAAAGTGCACTTGCGCACGCAGGCAACAACAGGGCAGCCAGATCAACCGGCATTCCCTGCGCGATGGTTTACGGCTTATACGTGGTCTCCTCGGTGTACCGGGCTTGTTAGCCACCGTGATTTGCGAGCTCGTCACTCGCAAACTTGATCCCAGCGTCGGGGGATCGGGACCGCACGACTTCGCCGTCCGCCAAGATGCCTTCGTCCACGCGGCATGCGCGCTGAGCATTTCGACGTCCACCGCATCCTGTCCTCAACGTTCGTGACGATCGCGAAGCGCCCCTCAGGGTGAGGACGGGACGTGCGGAGAGAACCATATAATTCTGTAAAACGGAAGATAAATATTTTTGCACGCACGACTTGACACCATTCCGATTATCGGAAGTGATTTGCCCGTCGAGGCAGGGCAAGAACTTGTCGTCAGGCCAGTTGAGCCTGCTGTTGAGGGCAAACGGCCTGCGGGGGCATGCTGTAGGTCCATAAAGCGCTCAGAACGCTGTTGGTAGAGTTCCGGAGGGCTGCGAAGGCCCGC
>NZ_DATGFH010000087.1:0-25122 GCF_035309285.1 Bradyrhizobium sp.
CGTCCTGGTCGTGCCGCTGCCAGCGGCTTGTTTTTGCTTCGGGAAATAAAAAAGGGCCTCAAGAGGCCCATGCGCACCGTCCGTATCTGGATGGCAGTCAGCCACCCCCGGCGGTGCGCCTGGGTACGACGGCAATGAGGAGTTTGGTAATAATATTACGCATCGAGCGGCTCGGACTTCCCAAAGGTTGCGCGAAACATAGCGGCCAAGCCGGCAAAGTCAAGCCGAACCGCCCTGCAGGCGCGATTTCTGAAGCTTAACGAGCTTATTGGCGTTCGGCGAGAGGGAATTTGCTGAAGCGGCGCAAAAAGCGCGTGAAGGCTCTTTTCACCATTCGTCATTCCGGGGCGCGCGAAAGCGCGAGCCCGGAATCCATAACCACCAGCTCGAGTTATAGATTCCGGGCCTGCGCCTTCGGCGCATCCCGGAATGACGAGCTATCTTGTGGTGACAGATTCCAGCCACTCCCTCGCCGCTTCCGGCCTCACCCATTCAAACTCCGGCAGTTGATGCCGGAACCAGGTGAACTGCCGCTTGGCGTAGTGGCGGGTGTCGGCGCGGCCGATCACGGCCGCTTCCTCCAGCGTGAGCTCGCCGCGCAAGTGACGGATCAATGTCGGCACGCCATGGGCCTTCATCGCCGGCAACAAAGGATCGAGGTCACGCGCGGCGAGGCGCGCGACCTCTTCCAACGCACCCGCCTTCAGCATCGCGTCGAAGCGCGCATCGATCCGCGCATAGAGCACCTCGCGATCGGGCGCAAGAAACACGGCGTGAGAACTTCCAGGTGACAAGAGCGGCGGCAGGCCCTCGCGATGCCAGTCAGCGAGTGATCGACCCGTCGCTTCGACGACTTCGAGCGCGCGGGCGATGCGGGTGCGGTCGTGCACCTTCAGCCGTGCGGCGGAAGCGGCATCGCGGCGCGCAAGCTCGACATGCATCGCCTCGACGCCGTCACGCTCAAGCCGCGCGCGCACGGCCTCGCGGATTTCCGGCGGGATCGGCGGCACCGCGGAGAGGCCGCGCGTCAGCGCCTTGAAATAGAGCCCGCTGCCACCGACGAAGATCGGCACGCGGCCTTCCGCGCGCACCTCTTCCAGCACTTTTGCGGCATCCGCGACCCACGCGCCGGCCGAAAAATTGACAGCCGCATCGACATGGCCGTACAGCCGATGCGCCACGGCTGCCTCTTCCTCCCGCGTCGGACGCGCCGTCAGCACGCGGAGATCGCGGTAGACCTGCATGGAATCGGCATTGATCACCACGCCGCCGCATCTTTGCGCGAGCGCGAGCGCAAAGGCCGACTTGCCGCTGGCGGTCGGCCCTGCGATAAGCACGGGCTTGTTGCTGCTCCCTTCCGAAGTCACACGATGTCTCTCGTCGCTACCCTCATTTGCAACCCGGACAACCCCGCGCTCGATTCCACCATCCTCGACGGGGCGCGCGCGGCGCTGCCCTCGCCAGGCCCCGCGCGCTGGCTGTTCGACGAGGTCGCGGCCGACATCCCCTTCGATCATCCGACCCACGACAAGGACGAGATCCGCGCCATCGCCGACCGGCTGCGCGCGGCGCGCGACGATTTGCCGATCGATATTGTGGTGCAGCCTATCGCCACGCGGCGCAAGAAGCTTTTTCTGGCGGACATGGATTCCACCATGATCGGGCAGGAATGCATCGATGAGCTCGCCGATTTCGTCGGGCTGAAGGACCACGTCGCCAGGATCACCGAGCGCGCGATGCGCGGCGAGATCGAGTTCGAGCCGGCGCTGCGCGAGCGCGTATCGCTGTTGAAGGACCTCCCCGTCAGCGTGGTCGACGAGGTGCTGGCCAAGCGCATCCAGCCGACACCCGGCGGCCGCGCGCTGGTCATGACCATGCGCGCACATGGCGCCTATACCTGCCTGATCTCCGGCGGTTTCACGCTGTTCACGCGCGCGGTCGCGGCCAAGATCGGCTTCCAGGAGAACCGCGCCAACGAGCTGATCGTGCGGGACGGCAAGTTCACGGGCGAAGTGAAGGAGCCGATCCTGGGCCGCGCGGTGAAACTCGCGACGCTCGTCGAGCTCACCGAGTCCTTCGACCTCGATGATATCGACACCCTGGTCGCCGGCGACGGCGCCAACGATCTCGGCATGATCCAGAATGCAGGATTAGGGGTCGCCTACCATGCGAAGCCGGCAGTGGCGGCCGCCGCTGCCGCGCGGATCGATTTTGGCGATCTCACCGCGCTGCTTTATGCGCAGGGGTATCGGCGTGAGGAGTTCGTTGAGGGCTAACGCCTCGCACACTCGTCATGGCCGGGCTTGACCCGGCCATCCATCGCAAGCAAAGGCTCTCCCGAAGTTGATGGATGCCCGGGTCAAGCCCGGGCATGACGAATTCAAAGCTGTGAGCGTGCGCGTGCCTACTGCACGCTCAGCGCCACGAAGCGCAGCTCCCCGTCGGCGTTGGAGACCAGCAGCAGGACGGACTTCTTGCCGTTCTTCTTGAGCTCGTCGAGCCGCTTCTTGATGTCGGCCGCGCTGGAGACCGCTTCCTGCGCCACCTCGACGATGACGTCGCCGGCAGAAAGCCGCTTGTCGGCGGCATCCGAGGCGCCGTCGACGCCGGTGATCAGCACGCCCTTGACGCTGTCCTTGATCTTGTACTTGCTGCGCAGATCCTTGCTCAGCGTCGCCAGATCAAGCCCGAGCGCCTTCTGCGTCACCGGCTTGTCAGCGGGCTCGTCCTTCTTCATCGCAGCCGGCTGCGGCTTGTCGTTGTCCTCGAGCCGGCCGACCATGACCTTGTGAGTCTCCTCCTGGCCCTTTCGGATCAGGACAACGTCGACCTCCTTGCCGACGCCGGTGTCGGCGACGACGCGCGACAGCTCCTTCGGATCCTTGACGTCCTTGCCGTCGAACTTGACGATGACGTCGCCGGGCTCGATGCCGGCGGGTTTGGCCGGTCCCTTGTCGTCGACGCCCGCCACCAGCGCGCCGCGCGCCGGCTTGATATTCAGACTGTCGGCGATCTCGTCGGTGACGGTCTGGATGCGCACGCCGAGCCAGCCGCGGCGCAACTCGCCGAACTGCTGCAGCTGCGACACCACGCTCGCGACCGTTTTCGACGGCACGGCAAAGCCGATGCCGATCGAGCCGCCGGAAGGCGAGATGATCAACGTGTTGACGCCGATCACCTCGCCGTCGAGGTTGAAAAGCGGGCCGCCGGAATTGCCGCGGTTGATGGCGGCGTCGGTCTGGATGTAGCTGTCATAGGGACCGGAGGAGATATCGCGGTTCTTGGCCGAGACGATGCCGGCCGTCACCGTGCCGCCCAGGCTGAACGGGTTGCCGATCGCGATCACCCAGTCGCCGAGCCTGAGCTTGTCTGAATCGCCGAACTTGACCGACGTCAGCGGATGCGGCGGCTTGAACTTCAACACCGCAAGGTCGGTCTTCTTGTCGATGCCGACGATATCCGCCCTGATCTTGGTGCCGTCGTTGAGGATGACGTTGATCTCGTCGGCGTCGGCGATGACGTGGTTGTTGGTCACGACGATGCCGGACGGGTCGATGATGAAGCCGGATCCGAGCGAGTTGGTCTTGTGCGGCAGCAGCTCGCCGCCCTTGCCCTTGCGGTTCTTGAAGAAGTCGTCGAAAAACTCCTCGAACGGCGAGCCTGGCGGCAGTTGCGGCATCGTGCCGTGGCCGTCGCCACCCTTGGCCTCGATCGTCTGCGAGGTCGAGATATTGACCACCGCGTCGATCACCTTCTCGGCGACGTCGGCGATGCCTTCCGGCCCGCGCGCGTGAGCCGGGATAGCGACGAGCGCGGGCGCTGCGCCAAGAAAGATCGCAGCCAGCACGGGGCGCAGGCGCTGACTCAAGGCTGTGGTCGCAGCGGTCATAACGGCTCTCCAAAAGGATCTGATTGGGCGCCACGCTGCACCTTGGAGGGGCAGCGGCGCAAGCGCTCCGGCATCTGGCTCAGCGCGCCTTCAAGCTACTTAATACGGCAAAAAGCCGACGGTAAGCCCTCACGATCGCGTTGTTATTTGGTCGTCATTCCGGATGGTGCGCCGCCAGAGATGGAACGAGCCAAGGAAACGAGCCAAGGAAGCGAGCCAAGGATCAGATCGGACGGCGGATCACCCAGATCAGGATCAGGCCGGCCACCGCCGAGCCGATGCCGACCGCGCGCAGGATATGGTCAGGCGTCGCCAGCGCGCTTTTCATCGCCCGGCGCATCCAGGTCGGGCTCGCGGCGAACAGGATGCCTTCGATTACGAACAGGACTCCCAGACCGATGAGGAAATCGGCAAACGCAATGGACCTCATCGGACCGGAACCTCCCATGTGATTCTTGTTCTGGCATCGCTGGAAACGAAGCAATCGCGTCGCTTCGCCCCTGTCAACTCAATAACTTGACGGCCCCGCCGTTGTTTGCGCATGATCTTCTCTGATGGCTTCGCCCGCCGAAGCATCAACCCGCACGACGGTCCGCTCCAGGCTTCGCGCGGGCGGGAAATCGGGGCCCACCCACTTTGCGCTAACGCGGCCCTTGCGGGTCCGGATCATGCGCTTAAGGCTTCGGAGCGGGTGCCTGAGCGGTATTGCTTGCCGCCGGTGCCTCGGCCGGCTTGCCCGATTGCGCCTCGGCCGGCTTGCCCGAGGGGTTGCCGAAATACCGGAAGAAGTTGGAATCCGGCTTGAGCAGGAAGCGGGTGTCGCTGCTCTTCAGGCCGGTTTCATAGGCCGACATCGAGCGGTAGAAGGCGAAGAAATCGGGGTCCTTGCCATAGGCTTCCGCAAACAGACGGTTGCGCTCGGCGTCGCCCTCGCCGCGGATCTGCTCGGCCTGCGAATTGGCCTCGGCAACGATCACGGTCGCCTCGCGGTCGGCGTTGGCGCGGATTTCCAGCGCCTTCTGCCCGCCCTGCGCGCGGAACTCGGCAGCCTCCCGCTCCCGCTCGGTCTTCATGCGCTGGTACACCGCCTGGCTGTTCTGCTCCGGCAGATCGGCGCGACGGATACGCACGTCGACCACCTCAATGCCGTAGCTGTTGGCTTCCTTGTCGAGCTGGTCGCGGATGCGTCCCATCAGCGCCTCGCGCTCCTCACGCACGACCTGAATGAGCGTGACTTCGCCGAGCACGCGCCGCAGTGCCGCGGTCAACAGCGTCGATAGCTGCAGATTGGCGGCCTGGATGCTGCCGACACTCTGGTAGAAGCGCAGCGCGTCCTTGATGCGGTAGCGCGCGAAGGCGTCGACCACGAGCCGCTTCTGATCGGAGGCGATCACCTCCTGTGAGGGATTTTCAAGATCAAGGATGCGCTTGTCGACGGGAATGACGGTGTCGATGAAGGGCGCCTTGAAATGCAGGCCCGGATCGGTCGCGATATCGACCGGCCTGCCGAACCGCACCACCAGCACCTGTTCGGTCTGCTGCACGGTGAAGATCGAGCTGTAGGCCACGATCGCAACAAGGAACAGCACGATCAGCGTGACGATTCCGGTGACGGGAGACCTCATCGCGTGCCTCCGCTCGGCTGTGGCTGCTGGCCCTGCTGGACTTGCTGACCCGTCGTCGCCTGGCGCCGTGGCGCCAGCTCGTTCAAGGGAAGGTAGGGTACGACGCCCTGCGCGGCTCCGGAGCCGGAATCGTAGATCAGCTTGTCCGAGCTGCCGAGGACGCGCTCCATTGTTTCGAGATAGATGCGTTCGCGCGTCACGTCCTTGGCCTTGACGTATTGGTCGTAGACTTTCAGGAACCGCGCGCTCTGGCCCTTGGCTTCGGCGACCGCCTGCTGCTTGTAGCCCTGGGCGGCCTGGATGATCTGCGCGGCGCGGCCTCGCGCATCGGGCACGACGCGGTTGGCATAGGTCTGCGCTTCGTTCTGCAGCCGCTCGTAGTCGATCTTCGCGTTCTGCACGTCGTTGAAGGCTTCGACCACCTGCGCCGGCGGGTTGACCGGTGCGAGCTGCACCTGTTGGATCAGGACGCCGGAGCCGTAGCGGTCGAGCGTCTTCTGCATCAATTCCTGCACGGAGGTCTGGACCTCTTCTCGCGCGGTGGTGAGGATCGGCTGGATGTCCCGATGGCCGATGACTTCGCGCATGGCGCTTTCGGCAACGGCCTTCACGGTGCCTTCGGGATTCTGGATGTTGAAGAGGAAGTCGGCGGCGCCATTGGGCTTGATCCGCCAGAACACCGTGAATTCGACATCGACGATATTCTCGTCGCCGGTCAGCATCAGGCTTTCCTCCGGCACATCACGCGGGGTGCGCTCGCGCCTCGCCGTGCCGTCGGTTTGCATCCAGCCGATATTGATCGTGCTGACGCGCAGCGCCTTGGGCAGCAGCACGGTCTCGATCGGATATGGCAGGTGGTAGCGCAGCCCCGGCTGGGTGTCGTACACATATTTGCCGAAGCGCAGCACGACGCCGAGTTCTTCGGACTGCACACGGTAGAAGCCGGACATGGCCCAGATCGCGAGCGCGCCGGCGAGGATCAAGGCAAGCCCAAGTCCCGAGAAATAGCCGCCCGGCAGAAGCTGTTGCAGCCGGTCCTGGCCGCGGCGAAGCAAATCCTCCAGATCGGGCGGACGCGGGCCAACCGGTTGCGGGCCGGAGCCCCACGGTCCCTTGGGACCCGAGCCCCAAGGGCCACCGCCCTGATTCTTCCACGGCATAGAAGCTCTCCTTCGCGGAGGGTCGACGGGGCCAAAAACGTCCCGCCCTCGCTCATTGGGCAGGCCTTATAAGGGACGCTTCCTGCCCTTACAACGCAAGCTTAAGTCGGACAGGAGCTATGCCTGCGCCGATATTTGTCAATGTCAACATTACCAAATGCGGTTAATGCCGCAGATGTCGACGGCGATATGTCACGTAGGAAAATGGCGCGGTTTCATCGGGACCTGCCGGATGACGCTCGCGTGCGACCTCTTCCCATTGCGCCGCGTCGATCGCGGCAAGATGGGTGTCGCCGGCCGGACTGACATGGACTTCGGTGATCTCCAGACGGTCGGCACAGTCCATCCATTGCGCATAGATTTCCGCGCCGCCGATCACGGCGATCTCTGCGACCGAGCGCCGCAGCGCGTCGGCTCGCGCGACGTCGCGTGCCGCCTCGAATGAGGTCGCGACCAGGGCGCCGGCGGCGCGAAAGTCTCGATCGCGCGTGACCACGATGTTGGTGCGATGGGGCAGCGGTCGCTTCAAGGAGAGGAACGTCTTGCGGCCCATCACCACTGGCTTGCCCACCGTCATCGCCTTGAAGCGCTGAATATCGCCTTTAAGCCGCCACGGGATCGCGCCGCCCGCGCCGATCACGCCATTGTCGGCGACCGCGACGATGAGGACGGTCTCGATCACGGCGCGGCCTTTGCAAGTTTCCTGAGTGCCTCGCCGTTGACGCGGCACACCGTCCACTCGTCCATCATGACCGCGCCAAGCGATTTGTAGAAATCGATCGACGGCGTGTTCCAGTCGAGCACCGACCATTGCAGCCGCGAGCACCCATGCTCGAGGCTGAGTCTGGCAAGATAGGAGAGCAGCGCCTTGCCGATGCCCTTGCCCCGAAAGGCCGGGCGCACGAACAGATCTTCGAGATAGATGCCGGGGCGGCCCGAGAAGGTCGAGAAATTGAAGAACCACACCGCAAAGCCCACCCCCTCGCCGTTCCATTCCGCGATCTCGCAGAACAGCCGTGGGTTGTCGCCGAACAGCGCGGCCGCGATGCCGGCTTCCGTCGCCTCGACTTCATGGCTCAGCTTTTCGTACTCGGCGAGCTCACGGATCAGCGAATAGATCAGGGCCGACTGATCGGGACGCGCACGGTTGATCGACAGCGACATCAACCGCTCACACCGCGACTTCGGCCTTGATGTGCGGGTGCGGGTCGTAGCCTTCGAGTTTGAAATCTTCGTATTTGAAGGCGAAGATGTCCTTCACCTCGGGATTGATCCTCATCATCGGAAGCGGGCGTGTCGGCCGCGCGAGCTGCAATCGCGCCTGCTCGAGGTGGTTCGAATAGAGATGAGCGTCCCCGAGCGAGTGCACGAAGTCGCCGGGCTTCAAGCCTGTCACCCGCGCGACCATCATGGTGAGCAGCGCGTAGGACGCGATGTTGAAGGGCACGCCGAGGAACACATCCGCCGAGCGCTGATAGAGCTGGCACGACAATTTGCCGCTCGCGACATAGAACTGGAACAGGCAGTGGCACGGCGGCAGCGCCATCTTGTCGACGTCGGCCGGATTCCAGGCGGTGACGATCAGGCGGCGCGAATCCGGATTGCGCTTGATCATCTCCACGACGTTCCTGATCTGATCGATGCTTGTGCCATCCGGCGCCGGCCAGGAACGCCACTGCGAGCCATAGACCGGGCCGAGATCGCCCTTGGCGTCGGCCCATTCGTCCCAGATCGTAACGCCGTGATCGTGGAGATATTTGACGTTGGTGTCGCCCTTCAGGAACCAGAGCAGCTCATGCACGATCGCCTTCAGCGGCAAGCGCTTGGTCGTCAGCATGGGGAAACCGGCCTGCAGATTGAAGCGCATTTGGTGGCCGAACACCGACAGCGTGCCGGTGCCGGTGCGGTCGTGCTTCTCCGCGCCATCGGCGAGGATGCGCTCAAGCAGGTCGTGATACTGGTTCATGGCGTGCCTTTTCGGAAGCGCGGATTTAGCCCTCGATAACCGCGATTCGGGGGCTCCGCGCAGCAATTATACAAGGAAAATGAGGGTTTTGCCCGCAAACAACAAGGGCGGAAGCGAGCTCAAATGACGCCGGCAAAGCCCAGAACACCGCCGGCCAGCAATAGCCAGAGCGGATTGAGCCTCGTGGTGTAGGCGAGCGCGGCCACTGCCAGCGTAAGAACGACCGCCGGCCAGGTCCGGTCCGCCGCCTGCGCCACGATCATGGCCGAGGCCGCCATCAGCCCGATCGAAAGCGGCACGAGGGCGGTCTGGATGACGGAGGGCCAGCGCGATGTGCTGGAGCGGCGGAGCCAGCGGCTCACAATATAGGCGAGCGCCGCCGTCGGCACGCACATCGCTAGCGTGGCGACCAGCGCACCGCCAAAGCCCGCGACCGCATAGCCGATCAAGGTCACGATCAAGACGTTCGGCCCCGGCGAGAGTTGGGAGATGGCGTAGAGGTCTGCGAACTGCCGGTCGGTGATCCAGTGATTCACCTCGACGGCAATGCGGTGCATTTCGGGGATGGCGGCATTGGCGCCGCCGACCGCAAACAGCGACATCAGGCCAAAGGTGAGGACCAGCGACCAGATCGGATTGGGGATGGGGTTCATGCCGACACCCGCCGCATCAGGATAAAGGTGACGCCGATCGATATCGGCACGGCGACGAGCAGCACGACCTGCAAGGGCAAGCGCGCGAGGCCGATGGCGACGAAGACGGCGATCATCATGACGAGGCCAAAAATGTCGCGCCGCTTCAAGAGCGGCATCAGCATCTTGACCACCACCGCGATCAGGAGGCCGACTGCGCCGCAGGAAATCCCGGCCAGGATTCGCCGCAGCACTTCGAGCTGGCCGAAATGGGCGTAGAGCACGGCGAGCACCATCACCAGCAGCATCGGCGGGCCGATCAGGCCGGCAAAGGCGGCGATCGCGCCCGCTACTCCGGCAAAGCGCGAGCCGAACACGACCGACAGGTTGACGATGTTGGGGCCGGGCAGGAAATGGCAGAGCGCAAAAGTCTCGTTGAACTCGTCCGCGGTCATCCATTTGTGCTCTTCGACAATGCCGCGGCGAGCGAACGCCAGCACGCCGCCAAAGCCGGCGAGCGACATTTTCGCAAACGCCAGGAACAGGGCGACCACGCCGGGCGGAGCTGATTTGGCTGGTTTGGGGAGTTCCGGCGCAGGAACGTCGGCCGGCGGCGATTCCAAGGACATTCTTGAGACTTAAATCGACCTTGACGCCAGGGCCAACCCAATTCGGCGTGTGCCGACGGCTTTTCCGGTGAATTGGCTGCGGATGGGGCCTCTTGCTGCCCTGTCCTTCGCTTGAATTGCACCCTATATTGAGAGCGCCGGTTCGCCGGCTATGGAAATAAATCGCCGTCGCAATAAACCATTCGGACCCGGGGGCGGTACCCGGCGCCTCCACCCAAGCCCGATCCCCGCGTCGGGCTTCGGCGGGGGCGAAACAGGATCGACGAGGGCGTAAAGGGCGTGCTTTTTCCCGGTATTGTTCCGCCGTTATCGGGCTACTGCAATAGTTGCCAACGACAACTATGCTCCGGTTGCTCAGGCTGCGTAACGCAGTTTGAAAGACCACTTTAAAGTCCTGGCGGGTTAAGCTCCGCCAGGCGGGGTTCGGAGGCACCTGGCAACAGAAGCCTCCACTCTAATTTGCCCGGTCAAAAGGCTTCCCGTCGCAACATCGCTCGCTGACCGCTGCTGATTTCGGACCCGAGCCGGAGTAGCATGCAAGCAAAGGGCGAGTCGGGGCGAGCTATCGAGCCTGCCATGACCGAGGGCTATGGGACTCAAATAATGGCGACCGATCATATTCGTTATGACGTTCTGGCGCGCGATGCGCTGCGCGGCGTGTTGCGCAAGGTGTTGAGCGACGCGGCAGCGCACGGCCTGCCTGGCGAGCATCATTTCTTCATCACCTTTCTGTCCAAGGCCGAGGGCGTCAAGCTCTCGCCGCGGCTGCTCGCCCAATATCCTGACGAGATGACGATCATCCTCCAGCATCAGTTCTGGGATCTCGTGGTGTCGGAGGATCGCTTCGAGGTCGGGCTGTCCTTTGGCGGCATCCCGGAGCGGCTCGCGGTGCCTTTCACCGCCATCAAAAGCTTCTTCGATCCCTCCGTGCAGTTCGGCCTGCAGTTCGAGCCGGCTGATGGCGCCGCGAGCGAGGCCCCCTCGCCCAACCTGCCGGCAGCGCCCGCCGCCTCCGGGCTCGCCGCGCCGGCGGCGCCGCCCGCCGCTCCCGCGGCCGGCGAAAAGGCTGAGGAGCCGGCCAAACCGGGCGAAGGCGCGGAAGTTGTTCGCCTCGATCGCTTCCGCAAGAAATAGGCGACGCGCCCATCCACACGACGCTGGAATGAATGGGTCGCTGGCCCTTCAACAGCACCGACGCATTTGCGCACGGTACGATCAACGCTGGTGCAACCGCGCTATTCAAGATTGCAAAACGGCGGCCGGCGCTGGCATATGGCATGATACATTCCATACGATGACCGGCCGGCGGCATGCGCACCTTCACGAGGCGTGATGCGGCGTTCGCCGACGCTGCGCGCCACGCTCGCGCCGAACAAGAAAGTCGCGCCACGACTGGCTTTCTCGACACGGCGAAGTTCGATCGGCTCGCGCAGCCCGACCACCGGGCATTGATCGCTGCCCCCACACCGGAAAAGTACGGAGCGTGAAGCCGTTTACGGCAGAACGATATGACTATAAATCATAGCGACAGAGGCTGAGACTATTTGGACTATTGTCGTTACACCCCGCTGTGATACAGCACGAGACATTTCGTTTTCGCAGAGCGAAACCTATTTTTTGATGCTATCACAGCGCGTTTGCAGGGACTTTCTAGCAATGGATACCGGATCGACCGGTGCGCGTTTTGGCTTTGCGCCGCACTCGCTCTTTCTCAAAATTGTCGCGTCTTCCAAACCCGTTTCATGAGGGATGGCGATGGGGGAAGTGGTCAATCTCAAGCGTTTCAAGAAGCGCAGTGAGCGCGAGCAATCGGCGAAAGCGGCAGAAGCCAATCGTGCGCGATTTGGAAGGACCAAGGCCGAGCGCACGGCCGAGGCGCGGCGCGCGCAACGTGCGAAGGATCTATTGGATCAGCGCCACATCGACGACGGAGCCGGATCATGAAATCCCCCGTTGTCAAACGCTCGATCGTCGTGGCCGGTCACAAGACCAGCGTCAGCCTCGAAGAGGCGTTCTGGAACGGCATGAAGGAGATCTCGGGACTCCGCAACATGACGCTGTCGGAGCTCGTTGGCGAGATCGACAGCAACCGCCAACAGGGCAACCTGTCGTCGGCGATCCGGCTGTTCGTCCTGGATTACTTCAAGAGCCGTGCTGCGGCCGCCATGGCGGCGGAGCCGAAGCAGCAAAGCGAGACGCGGCCGCAGCAATAGCAAAACGCGGACCGGGAAAAACGAGCGCGCTACGTCGTGACGCGCGCCCGTTTCGCTCTTGCTTGGTGGCTGTCAATAAACGATGGCGGTCCCGGTCGGCTGGTCGAGCGCCGCAGCAAGCGTGCGATACTCGCTGCAATCGGTGCCGCAGATTTCGGCGATGCGGCGCAGATGATATTCCGCCTGCTCGCGGTTGCCCTGCTCGATCTGCCAGAACCCGTAATAGTTCCAGGTCAGGACGTGATTGGGGTCGGATTTGAGCGCGCGCTCATACCAGACCTGCGATGTCTTGTAGTCGCCAAGCCTGCGATAGGAATAGCCGATCAGGTTGGCGATGTTGGCGTAGTCGTCGTGGCCGAGCGCCTTGAGCTGGTCGATCGCCGACGTGTAATCGTGGCGATCATAGATCGTGTTGTAGGCGAGTTGATATCCCTGAATGAAGGCGGGGTCGGAGAGGAAGGATCGCTTGTCGACCTTCTTGCCTTTATGGCCGGAGCGAACATTGTGCGGAGCCGTTGTTGCCGGCGGGACCGGGGACGGATTCATGATGTTCGAACCGGAAGGATCGCCGCCACCCCCGCCGCCGCCACCGCCGCCCGCGGCAAAGACCGGCGTTGCCAGCAGCGCTACGGAAACAACGACAAGCCTCACCAACCAGATCGATGATTTGATCATGCGTGCCTCCTCCTTTGGCCTTTACGCGATTGCGTGGGTGTCTGCTGAACCCCGCCCTGCGGGCGCTATTCCGAGTGCAGGCACGCGCTCACCTGACTGTGAGCGCCTTCGGCCGCCGGGCACGTGCCGAAACCGATGTCTTTAAAATCCCTCTAAGGTGCGTTACGCAGCGTGCCGCCAGCTTGACCTGCCGCCCCGCGATTGAAATTTAGAGCTTATGAGCAAAGTCAATGGAACGAAGCAGCCGTTGCCGCTGGGCCTGGTAAGGCGCGGCTATTCGGGCGTGATCCAGCACCTTTCCGCCGGCGAGGCCGGCTCCGCGCTGGACGATGTCGAGCTTGAGAGCCGGCTGATCGAGCTCGGCTTTGTCGAAGGCGCACGGGTCGAAGTGCTGCACGAGGGCATCGTCGGCGGCGATCCGATCGCGGTTCGTGTCGAGAACGTCACCATCGCGGTGCGCCGGCGCGAGGCCATGGCCATCATCGTCGCCTGAGGCGGCCGGATTTTTAGACATGGAAAGCTCTCTGATGCATCTTGCCCTGGTGGGCACGCCGAACAGCGGCAAGACCGCGCTGTTCAACGCGCTGACCGGCAGCCGGCAGAAGGTCGCCAACTATCCGGGCGTCACCGTCGAGCGCAAGGAAGGCTCCTTCGTCACGCCGCAGGGACGGCAGGTTTCCGTGGTCGACCTGCCCGGCACCTATTCGCTGCGCGGCCGCAGCCCGGACGAGGAAATCACCCGCGACATCGTGCTCGGCCGCACCGCGGGCGAAGCCTTGCCCGACCTCGTGCTGTGCGTTGCCGATTCCACCAATCTGCGGCTGACCATCCGTCTCCTGCTCGAGCTCAAGAGCACGGGACGCCCGATCGCGCTCGTGCTCAACATGTTCGATATCGCGACGCGACGCGGCATCAGCGTCGACGTGCCCAGGCTTTCGGACGCGCTCGGCGTGCCGGTCGTCACCTCGATCGCGGTGCGCAAGGGCGGCACTGCCGATCTGTTGCGGCTGACCGACGAGGTCCTGGCACGGGCGCCGGCCAAGCCGCGCGAAAATCTCTGGCAGCCGCTCTCGGTCTCCGAGTTGCGCGCGACGCAGCGCGAGGCCGACCGTATCATTGCCTCTTCCGTCAGCCTGCCCGCGCGGCCGGATACCTGGACCGCGCGGATCGATGCGGTGGTGCTGCATCCCCTCGGCGGGCTCGCGATCCTGCTTCTCATCCTGTTCGTGATGTTCCAGGCGGTGTTCGCCTGGGCGCAGCCGCTGATGCTATTGTTGTCGTCGGGCTTCGATGCCCTCGGCCAATGGGTGCATGATACCCTGCCCGCGGGGCTGTTGCAGAGCTTCCTGCAGAACGGCGTGATCTCCGGGGTCGGCAGCGTCATCGTGTTCCTGCCACAGATCATCATCATCTTCCTGTTCATTCTGCTCCTGGAGGATTTCGGCTACATGGCGCGCGCCGCTTTCCTGATGGACCGCATCATGGGCGGCGCCGGCCTGCACGGCCGCGCCTTCATCCCGCTACTGTCGAGCTTTGCCTGCGCGATCCCCGGCATCATGGCAACGCGGGTGATCGACAACCGCCGCGACCGCCTGACCACGATCCTGATCGCGCCCTTGATGACCTGCTCGGCGCGAATTCCCGTCTATACGCTGATCATCTCGGCCTTCATTCCGCCGAAGCTGATTGCGGGCTGGATCAACCTGCAAGGGCTCGTGATGTTCGGCCTCTATGCCGCCGGCATCATCAGCGCCCTCGGCGTGTCCTTCGTGATCAAGTTCTTCATGTGGCGCGACTATCAGCCGGCGCCTTTCATGCTGGAATTGCCCGACTACAAGATGCCGCGCGTGCGTTCTATTGCCATCGGCGTCTATAACCGCGCCAAGATGTTCCTGCAGCGCGCCGGCACCACGATCTTCTCGATGATGGTGCTGATCTGGTTCCTGGCGTCGTTCCCGCAGCCACCCATTGGCGCGCAAGGGCCTGCGATCAACTTCAGTCTGGCGGCCATCATCGGCAAGGTGATCGCGCCGCTGCTCGCGCCGGTCGGCTTCAACTGGCAGATCGCCGTCGCACTGATCCCGGGCATGGCCGCGCGCGAGGTCGCGGTCGCGGCCCTCGGCACGGTTTATGCGATCGAAGGCGGCAAGGAAGCGGCCGCGCAGATCGGCCAGGTGCTCACCACCAAATGGAGCCTTGCAACCGCGCTGTCGCTGCTTGTCTGGTATATCTTCGCCCCGCAATGCGCGTCCACGCTGGCCGTGATCCGCCGCGAGACCGGAAGCTGGCGCTATATGGCGCTCACCTTCGCGTATATGCTCGTGCTCGCCTATGCCGCGAGTCTGATGACCTACAACATCGCGGTCGCGCTCGGCGCAGGTTAGCCCCGCGCTTACCTGAAATAATGCACGAGAACCTGCAGGTCACCGGGCGAGGCCGCCTTGCCGCTCAGATCCGCGTCGATGACGCGGCGACAGACTTCGACCGTCGCATTGTCGCCGAGGTCGTTGGCTGCTTCCAGCACCAGCCAGGCCATTTCCGCCGGAGAGCGGTCGAGCTGTCCTTCGCCAGAAGAGCGGAAAAGCGCAGTATTCATGGTCGTATCCCCTTCCGGGTCCGGGTCCAGGCTTCAGTTCACGGCGAGCCGGGCCTCGTGGCCGGCGCTCGGTTCCGCAGCGTCGGTATCCCGGCGCGATTGGTAGAATTTGAGAACGCTCATCGAGGTCGCAGCGTTGAGCCGGCTGAATTCGCGTTCGAGGTCGTTCAGGTCGCGCGCCGTGATGCGGTGGTCCTTTGCGGCCACGAACAACAGCGCCATGGTGGTCTCCCAGGAGAAATTCAGCGCCTTGGCGAGAACCAGGAACATCTGCTGATCGCTGTTCACCAGGACCCGCTCGATGACGTCGACCGGCAGCGCGCAGAGCAGCGACAGCCCGATGGTGACCTCTTCGAGCTTGTGCGCCCGAGCGTAGCCGGCGATGCTGGCTTCGTTGAGATTGCCCAGCCGATGCTGCGCCGTCACCACGCGCTTGGCGACGAAGTAGCTCCGCGACACCGGGCCGAATTTGGATTGCAGCTCCCCTGCGACGCCGACGACGGAGGCGCCGATCGCCCCGACCATCTCCGGACGCTCGCGCTCCAGCCGCTTGCGCACGTCGTCGGTCGCCTTGGCTATGAGCTGCTGGAACAGGTGCCGCGGGATATCCTTGCGCAAGCCGAGTTGCTCGGCGAGGATCGAATCACCCTCGGCACGCTTGACCATGTGCAAGAGGCCGGGGCTGGAAAAGTTCGCGCCACCATTGCCGGCCAGCGAACTGACCACGGCGCGATTGCCGCGCGCGACCAGCGCGTCGGTCACGGATTCGCCGATCGACTTGCGCCTGGAGATCGCCAGCATGTGCGCCTGGCTCTTGCTCCAGGCATTGGCGATCAGCGTGTCGTCGTCGAGCTGGGCCGACTCCTCGAGCACGGGTCCTGCGACCTCGATCGCATCGTCGAATGCGAGCTGCTGGATGACATTGGCGGGCGCACCGTCGAAACGGGCGAGCCGCTCGGAGAGCTGCGCGCGGACTTCGACCTCGATCTCCTCCGCGAGGCGGCCGATGACGCTGCCGAAGGTCAGCACCTCCTCCTCGCTGTAGCTGCCGGCGATCAAGAGATCGGTCGCATGCCACAGGGCGCGCTCACGGCTCTCGGCCGTCCCGCGCGAGATTGCGTCGTCGAGATCCCGCAAATAAGATTTCGTCAGGCTCATTATCCAACCTTCAAGCGCGCCGGACCAGGCAAGCGCGTGTCCGCCTGTCATTCATAGCGAAGGGTTCCGACGATTCCGTAAAGCCGGATCAGCGCTGTTGCGCTCAAATTTCGTTCAATTGCAAGCGAGCCTGTTTACGCGCCGCTAACCCTGGCGCTCATTGGTGGGCCATTCCTTGCGAAAAGGCTGCGCCGCCTCCACGACCCAATCGCGGAACAGCATCAGGAGCGGGAGATTCCTCGCGCGCGGCGTGTGCACGAAATAGTAACCGGTCGATAATTGCAGCGGCCGCTCGGCCAGCATCCTGACCCGGCCCGCGCTGACGTGCGGGCCGATATAGGCCATGTCCATCAGCGCGATGCCGGCGCCCGCTATCGCGGCGTCGAGCGCCTGCGCCCGCGTCTCCACGGTCAGCCACCTCACCTTCGCCGGGAACGCACGCTCGGTCTTCTGCCATCGCGCCCAATCCATGAAGCGCGAGCGGGCCCGGATCAGGGCCATGCCATGCCCTAGCCTCGGGCGAAGACGCGCGGCGACAGACGGCGCCGCGACCGGCATCAGCGTTTCCTTGAACAACGGCGTCGCGGTCAATCCTTTCCACGCGCCGCGGCCGTGGCGGATGGCGCAATCGATGTCCTCGCGGCCGAGGTCGACCGCGCGCGTCGTGGTCGAGATCGCGACCTCGATGCGCGGATGCCGCGCCTGGAATTCTGCGAGCCGCGGGATCAGCCAGTGCGAGGCGAACGTCGTCACCGTCGATAGCCGGATCTGGCCGCGGTCGCGTTTGAACGGCTTGACCGCCGCCTCGATCCGCTCCAGCGCGTCGCCGACGGTGGCAAGCAGCCGCTCGCCGTCCTCGGTGAGAACGAGCTTGCGTCCCGCCTTGCGCACCAGCGCAACGCCAAGGCTTTTCTCTAGCTCGGCGATTCGGTGCGATAGCGCCGAGCGCGTGACGCCGAGCTGATCGGCGGCTTGCGCCAGGCTGCCAACGCTTGAGAGCGACGACAGTGCCGCCAGCGCTCGCGCCGAGGGGATCGCGGGACTTGTCATCTCGGCTTCTCCGATTGGTGAGATAATCTCACCAATCGCATGAGCGGATCAAGCTAGCATCCGATCCGCTTTCCAGGATTCAGGCCATGAGCATCAAGCATTTCAGGCAGCTTGCCGACTACAACCACTGGGCCAACAAGCGCATCTATGCGGCCGCACTGTCGATGCCGGACGAGCAGTACCGGCGCGCGACCGGCGTGTTCTTCGGCAGCCTGCATGGCACGCTCAATCATCTGCTGCTCACCGACCGCGTCTGGCTGAAACGGCTGACCGGCGAAGGAGAGCACCCGAACCGGCTCGATGCCATCCTGTTCGAGGACCGCAACGCGCTTGCCCGCGCGCGCATGGCCGAGGATGCGCGCCTTGCGCGCGTCATCGGCGGATACAGCGAGGCCGACCTAGCCGCATCGGTGTCCTACCGGACCATGTCAGGCGCGCCGCAGCAGCAGGCGCTGAGCGATATCCTGCTGCATTTGTTCAACCACCAAACCCATCACCGCGGCCACGCGCATGCCTGCTGCTCCATCGTTACCGGCAAGGAGCCGCCGCCGCTCGATCTCCTGATGTTCCAGCGCGGCATGCCCGCGCCGGAACTGGCTCTGTAACGCGCCGTCAGAAGCCGTGGAAGGGTGCAGGGAGCGCATCGAACAGCTTCAGGTGATCGAGATGAGGCACCGGCCCCGGGCCGACCTTGTCGCCGAGATACATCGTGGTATCCGCAGCCTCGCTGAAGCGCGGCCAGCGGGCAAGCCCAGCCGCATTGGGGCTGCCGGCATAGGCATAGGCCACCCAATAGCTTTGCAGATTGTCTGAAATCGCGCGGTCGGCGTTCGTCCAGTCGCGCTTGAGCACATCGAGCGTGCCGAAGATGTAGGGGTATTCGGAGCTGTGGAAGGTGCCGAGGCCGGCGGCGGTGTCGATCTCGTCATAAGTCACGCCGGCACGCAGCGGCTGCGGATGGCTGAAATGATAGAGATAGGCCGGGAAATTGTTCTTCGCATGCAGCCGCACCGCGGCCCAGGGCCCCCAGGCAAACAAGCTGTCGCGAACGAGCTCCTTGTTTGCCGTCTTGGCCTCATCATCGCTGCTCGCCGGATAAGCCGCGAGCAGGCGGTCGGCGATGTCCGGATACTTCTTCCGCACCCAGTCCTGATAGGCGGCGAGTGTCTTGGTATGCGGGAAGGTGTTGCCCTCATTGTCGTTCCAGCCTGCCATCAGCGGCAGCGGTGCTTCCTTGCCCTCGGAGTATACGGTGTAGGGATTTTCGGGCAGGAAATAGCCGTCGACGATCGGACCCATCCGCACCTTGGTCTCCAGCAGCTTCTCCGCCGGCACCTCGCGCAGCGCGGCGAGATTGCTCGCGCCGACCTTCTCGCCCAGCGCCTTGCCACCAGCTTCGGCGGTCGCGAGATCGGTCATGGTCTTGTTGGTGAAGCCGAGGCTCTCGGCGATGCCCCGTGCGAACAGCCCGTGTGACAACGGCGAGGCATAGAGATAGGTCACCGAGATCGCACCCGCAGACTGACCGAAGATGGTGACGTTGCGCGCGTCGCCGCCGACCGCAGCCGCGTTGCGCTTCACCCATTCCAGTCCGGCGACGATATCGAGCAGGCCGTAATTGCCGGAGGCGTGCTTGGGCGATTCCGCAGTCAGCTCCGGATGCGCCATGAAGCCGAAGATGCCGACGCGATAATTGATGGAGACGACGACCACGCCGCGCGCGGCAAGCCGCCTGCCGTCAAACACCGGATTGGCCGCGGAGCCCTGCTGAAAGCCGCCGCCATAGATCCAGACCATCACCGGCAGCTTGCCGTCGCGCGTCTCGGATGGCGCCCAGACGTTGAGGAACAGGCAGTCCTCGCTGCTCTGCTGGTCGCCCGCATATTCATAGTAGACCGAGGTCTTGGAGCGGCCGCCCTGCATGCATTGCGCGCCGAACGACGTCGTCGCGCGCGGCGCCTGCCAGCTTGCGACCGGCTGCGGCGGCTTCCAGCGCAGGGGGCCGACGGGTGGTGCGGCGAAGGGAATCCCGAGGAAGGCGCGCACCTTGCTGTTCAACTTGAATTTGCCGGTGATCGGACCGCTGTCGATCCTGACCGCAACGCCGGCACTCTCGGCGCGTGCGCCGCAAACGCCGAGCAGCAAGCTTGCCGCCACCAACGAGATTCTCAGCCGCATGGAAGCCTCCCTGTTTTGTTTTTCATAGTGCCGCTAAAGCGACGCGCCTTAGCTTCTTTGTTGGCGCATGATCTATTCGGAAAACCGCTGCACACTTTTCCGGATCATGCGCTAGGTGCGTGGAATCGAGAGCGGCCGCACCTCGCGCGCCTGCGCCGCCAGCCGGATCGCCGCATTCGCCGCGCCAAAGCCCTGGTAGTTGCGCCGCTCGACAATCTCGAAGAAAAAGCGGTCGTCGAAGATGTGGGTGTAGACCTGGAAGAATTCGCCCTCGCCTTCGCGGTCGTAGAGAATCCGGTTGGCGCGGAGTGCCGCCATGGTTACGGCATCGAGGTCGTATTTGGCCTCGATGTCGTCGTAGTAATTGTCGGGGATCTCCAGGAAATCCGCGCCGCGCTCGCGCATCTCCTTTACGCTTGCGAAGATGTCCTCGCAGGAGAAGGCGATGTGCTGCACGCCCGAGCCGAAAAACTCCGAGATGAAGCGCGCCGACAGCGTCCGCGTCGCGGCCGAGCCGTTGAGGATGATACGCAGGCTCTGCCCGGTGTTGATGATGGCCTGGCTCTGCACCAGCCCGCGCGGATCGGCGATCTCCTGCTGCGGCAGGCGCCTGAGATCGAGGATGCCGGTATAGAACAGGAGCCAGGACAGCATCTCGTCATAAGGCATTGAATGCGAGATGTGGTCGACCGCGCGCAGGCGATCGGCGGCAGCGCCGACGCTGCCCACCGCCTCGAAATCGGTGTCCCAGTTCTGGCCCTCGGTTTCGAGGAAATAAAGCAGGCTGCCGCCGACCCCGTGGATCGCCGGGATCTCCAATTCGCCCGGCCCGACCGGCGTATAGAAGGTGCGC
The DNA here is from genome assembly GCF_035309285.1 of Bradyrhizobium sp. GTDB lineage: Bacteria > Pseudomonadota > Alphaproteobacteria > Rhizobiales > Xanthobacteraceae > Bradyrhizobium. Next base: position 20,625 of record NZ_DATGFH010000087.1, read on the forward strand.
GCCCTCAGCGCTTCGGCGCGCGCCATGGTGCGGCGCGCGTCGTCGACATCCAGCGCGATCGCGCAGACGCCGGGACCGTGGGTGATGTAGTGCGAATGCGCAAAGCTGTCGGTCTCGCAATTGATGACGAGCTCGACCTGACCTTGCGACCATCGCTCGACGGCCTTGCTGCGATGCGTGCCGGTCTTGCGGAAGCCGAGCTGGCCGAACAGCGCCGCAAGCTCGCCCGCTTTCGTCTCATTAACGGCGAATTCGACAAAGCCGACGCCGTGGCTTTGCGCCTTCGGCACCAACGCCTGGGCCGCTTGCCCCCACCCGTCCCTCCCCCGCTCGCGCGTTAGGGAGGGGGCAAGCTGATCCTCCAGCAGGGTCAGCGAGCGCATGCCGTCGATCGCGGTGCGCGCAGCCGAGCCGGCGCGGAACTGATCGTTGAAGATTTCCAGCGACAGCGGCCCGGCATAGCCGGTCGCGGCGATCGCCTCCATGAATTCAGGCACGGGCAGCTCGCCCTGCCCGGGGAAGCAGCGGAAATGCCGGCTCCAAGAGAGCAGATCAAGGTCGAGCTTCGGCGCATCCGCCAGCTGAACCAGGAAGATCCTGTCGGCGGGGATAGACCGGATCGCCGCGGTCGGCGTTGCGCGCGCCAGCGCATGGAAGCTGTCGAGGATGACGCCGATCGCTTTGTGGTCGGCGCGCCGCACGATCTCCCAGGCGTCGCGGTAGTCATTGACATGCCGGCCCCAGGCGAGCGCCTCGAAGCCGACCCGCAGGCCGCGCTTGGCCGCCAGCTCACCAAGCGCATGGAAATCCGCGGCCGCCCGGTCGATGCCACCGAGCGAAGCCGGCGACACATTGCTGCAGATCAGCAGGAGGTCGGCCTGCAGCTCGCACATCAGGTCGAACTTGCGCTCGGCCCGCGCGAAACAGCGCGCCCGTTGCGGCTCCGGCATGCCCTCGAAATCGCGGAACGGCTGGAACGCGCAAATCTCGAGGCCAAGGTCGCGGCAGAGCTTTGCAACGTCGGACGGATGTCCAGCGAAGGAGAGCAGATCGTTCTCGAAGATCTCAACTGCCTGGAATCCCGCCGCAGCAACGGCGCGCAGCTTTTCATCGAGTGCGCCCGACAGGGAGACGGTGGCGATCGAACGCTTGCTCATGCCGCACTGTCCTCCATGGCGCCGCCGAGGAACAATTGCCCGATACGGGGATCGTTCAGCACTTTCTCGGCCTTGTCGACGAGACGAGTCCGGCCGAGCTCGAGCACGATGCCGAGATCGGAGATTTCCAGTGCCGATCGTGCATTCTGCTCGATCATCAGGATCGAGACGCCGCGGTCGCGAAGGTCCTTCAGGATATTGAAGGTCTGCTGCACCATCAGGGGCGAGAGCCCGATCGAGGGTTCGTCGATCAGGATAAGCTGCGGATTGAGCAGCAGGCCGCGGGCGATCTCGAGCTGCTTCTGCTCGCCGCCCGACAGTGTCGAGGCCTGCTGCTTCGCCTTGGTGCGCAGCACGGGAAATTTATCGAGCGCGGCCTCGATGCGCGCCGGTAGGTCAGGGACGTCGGCGACGACCGCGCCGAGCTCGATATTGTGGCGCACCGACAACTCGGGGAAGATGTTGCGGCCCTGCGGCACATAGCAGATGCCGGCGTTGAGCAGCGCGCGCTGGCTCAAATTCGTGACGTCGCGGCCGCGGAAGATGATCTTGCCTTCGCGCAGCTTCAACAGGCCAAAGATTGCCTTAAAGACCGTCGACTTGCCGGCGCCGTTCGGGCCGATGATAGTTGTGATCGACCCGGCGGGCACCGTAAAGCTGGTGCCGTTGAGGATCGTCATCTTGCCGTAGCCGCCGACGAGATTTTGCACATCCAGGATCGTGTTACTCATCGTCATCGACCTTTAGTGCCCGAGATAGGCTTCGATCACGGCGGGGTTCTTGCGAATCTCGTCCGGCCGTCCCATCGCCAGCACCCTGCCCTCGGCCATCACCATGACGCGCGAGCAGAGCGACATCACGAATTCCATGTTGTGCTCGATCACGACGAAGGTGGCGCGCCGCTCACGGTTGATCGCAGCAAGCCGCTCCTTCAGGTCCGACAGCATCGATGGGTTGACGCCGCCGGCGGGCTCGTCGAGCAACACCAGCCGTGGCCCGCCCATGAACGCCATCGCAGCGTCAAGCAGCTTCTGCTGACCATAGGACAGGCCACCCGCCGGTTCGTTGGCGAGATGATCGAGCTTGAAGAATCCGATCATCCGATTGGCGGCATCCGCGAGCCCCGCGTCCGGGCGGCCGAACAACCGCGACATCATGCTGCCCTGATGCTCCTGGCCGGCGAGGATCAGGTTCTCCAGCACCGACAGTTTTGGAAACACCTGCAGCAGCTGGAAGGTGCGGCTGACGCCGAGACGATTGAGCTCCGACGGCCGCAAGCCCGTGACGAGCTTGCCGTCGACCTTGACCTCGCCCGCGCTCGGCATGAGCTGGCCGAGGATGCAGTTGAACAGGGTCGACTTGCCGCAGCCGTTCGGCCCGATCAGCCCGAGGATCTCGCCTTCCTGCACATCGAAGCTGACGCCATTGACCGCGGTGATGCCGCCAAAATGCTTCTTGATCTCGCTGACCTCGAGCACTGCGCTCATTGTGCCGTCTCCAGCCTCGATTTGGCGAGGGCGCGTTGCGCGGAAGCGACCTTGGTGCGGCGATCGGCGAGATAGCGATCGAGGATTCCCAGAATGCCGGTCGGCGACCAGATCAGGAGCAGGATCACCGCAATCGCATACAGCAGCAGATAATAGCCCTCGGTGAAACGCAGCCATTCCGGCAGCAGTACCGCGATCATCGCGCCGAGGAACGGACCGAAGAAGGAGCCGGAGCCGCCAACGATCACCATCATCAACAGATCCAGCGAGAGCGACAGGTCGAACGGAACCGGGTCGATGTATTGCGTCAGCGGCGCATAGATCGCGCCCGCGACGCCGCCAAGCGCAGAACCGATGGCGAAGGCCATCAAGGTGTAACGGCGCGTATCGACCCCGAGCGATTGCGCGCGGATCGGGTTCTCGCGCAGCGCCACGAAGGCGCGGCCCCAGGGCGAGCGGATCAGCCACCAGGTCGCTGATGTGACGAGGCCCAGCATGCCGAGACAGACATAGTAGAATGGCAGCGGCTTGCCGGTAGCGAACCCGAAGATGTGCGGCCGTGGGATATTGGAAATGCCGTAGGTGCCGCCGGTCAGCCAGCTCTCGTTGCGGAACACCAGGAAGGCGAGCGTCGAGAACGCCAGCGTGACGAAGGCGAGATAATGATGCTGCACGCGAAGCGCGGGATAGCCGAGCAGCCAGCCGATCGCAAAGCAGAGCAGCATCGCCACCACCAGCGCCGATGCCAGCGGCAGCCCGTGCGTGGTCATGATCGCGGCCGCGTAGGCGCCGACGCCGACAAAGGCGCCCTGCGCCAGAGAGACCTGCCCGGCATAGCCGAGCGTAAGGTTCAGCCCCATCGCCGCGATGGTCATCACCGCCCACTGGCTCAGGATGAACAGGCCATAGCGGCTGAAGCTCATGGGAACCAGGATCAGCGCCGCGACAACGGCAAGGCCGAGCGCGGGCCGGATGTATTTGCCGATCGCGCTCATACCGCGCGCTCCTCGGCGCGGCCGAGCAGGCCTTGCGGACGGAACAGAATGATCACGATCAGAAGGATCAGCGGCACCGCGGAGCGGTATTGCGTCGAGACATAGGCCGCCGAGAGATTATCGACGATGCCGATCAGGAGCCCGCCGGCAATCGCGCCGCGGATCTGATTGAAGCCCCCGACGATGGCGGCGATGAAGGCGGCTTGGCCCAGCACTTCGCCGCTGGAAAATTTTGCAAGATAGATCGGCGTGATCAGGACCGAGGCAACCGCGATCAGGAACGCGTTGATCAGGAAAGTCAGCAGGATCATCCGCGCCACCGGGATGCCGATGATGCGCGCGACGTTCGGGTTCTGCGCCACCGCCTGCATCTGCCGGCCGATGGAGGTGCGGTTCAGCAGTGCCGTGAGGCCGACCACGGCGGCGATGGCGAGCGCCAGCACGCCGAGGCTTTGCAGCGACACCGTGTGTCCGAGGATGGAGATTTCGCCCGCCGGCACGACGGAAGGAAACGGCGAGGCCTCCGCGCTGTAGAACTGCTTCACCGCCTCCTTGATCCCGGTCGCAAGCGCCATGGTGGCGATCGCAAGGGGCAGCACGCCGTGACGCAGCATCGGATCGACCAGCAGCAGCTTGAAGCCTAAGCCCAGCAGCATCATCGACAACACGATGCCGACCAGGATCGCGAGCCAGAACGGCGCGCCCGCATGCATCGCCGCCAGCATGAAGAACGCTGGCAGCATGACGAACTCGCCCTGCGCAAAGTTGATGGTCTGCGAGGTCTGCCAGAGCAGCGTGAAGCCGACCGCGATCAGCGCGTAGATCGCTCCCGTCGCGCAGCCGGATACGAGGAGCTGGA
>NZ_DATGFH010000088.1:0-68203 GCF_035309285.1 Bradyrhizobium sp.
CGCTCGTTCCAGGGATTTATCCTTGCGCTCCAGCGATTCTGGGCCGAGCAGGGCTGCGTGATCCTGCAGCCCTACGACATGGAGATGGGCGCCGGCACCTTTCATCCCGCGACGACCCTGCGCGCGCTCGGGCCGAAGCGCTGGAACGCGGCCTATGTGCAGCCGTCGCGGCGTCCGAAGGACGGCCGCTACGGCGAAAATCCCAACCGCCTGCAGCACTACTACCAGTTCCAGGTGATCCTCAAACCGTCGCCGCCGGACATTCAGGAGCTCTACCTGAAATCGCTGACCGCGATCGGCATCGATTCCAGCCTGCACGACATCCGCTTTGTCGAGGACGACTGGGAAAGCCCGACGCTCGGCGCCTGGGGGCTCGGCTGGGAGTGCTGGTGCGACGGCATGGAGGTGTCGCAGTTCACCTACTTCCAGCAGGTCGCGGGCTTCGAGTGCTCGCCGGTCGCGGGCGAATTGACATACGGCCTCGAGCGGCTCGCCTGCTACCTGCAGGGTGTCGACGCCATCATGGACCTCAACTTCAACGGCCGCACCGACAATCAGAAGGTCATGTACCGCGACGTGTTCTTGCAGGCCGAGCAGGAGTATTCGCGCCACAATTTCGAATTCTCCGACACCGACATGCTGTTCGAACAGTTCCGCATGGCGGAGGGCGCCTGCCGCAAATACCTCGACGCCGGGTGGGCGAAAGGCGACCGCTCGCGCCACCTGATGGCGCTGCCCGCCTACGATCAGTGCATCAAGGCAAGCCACGTGTTCAATCTGCTCGATGCGCGCGGCGTGATCTCGGTGACGGAACGACAGAGCTATATCTTGCGCGTGCGCGAGCTGGCGAAAGCCTGCGGCGAAGCCTGGGTGCACACCGAAGCGGGGAGGGCGACATGAGCGAACGTGCCATTGGCGGCAGGACGCTGATCCCCGTTGAAGTGAAGGCGGGCGAGGAGCTTTTGTGGTGCGCCTGCGGCATGTCGTCAAGCCAGCCGTTCTGCGACGGTAGTCACGAAGACACCGAATTCTCACCGATGGAATACGTGGCGCCGGAAACCAGGCGCGTGTTCTTCTGCACCTGCAAGCGCAGCAAGAACGCGCCGCTGTGCGACGGCTCGCATAAAGAGCTTCCAGTTTAATGCCCGATCTCCTGCTCGAGTTGTTCTCCGAGGAAATCCCCGCGCGCATGCAGGCGAAGGCGGCGGACGATTTGCGCCGCATGGTGACCGACAGGCTCGTCGCCGAAGGCCTGGTCTATGAGGGCGCGAAAGCCTTTGCGACGCCGCGGCGGCTGGCGCTGACCGTGCACGGCGTGCCGGCGCGGCAGCCGGACTTGAAGGAAGAGCGCCGCGGCCCGCGCGTCGGCGGGCCTGATGCCGCGATCCAGGGATTTTTGAAAGCAACCGGGCTGTCGTCGATCAGCGAAGCAAAAATCCAGCCGGACAAGAAGGGCGATTTCTACATCGCGCTGATCGAGAAGACGGGCCGCGCCACGATCGATGTGCTCGCCGAAGTGCTGCCGGTCATCGTGCGCACCTTCCCCTGGCCGAAATCGATGCGCTGGGGCGCGCGCTCGGCCAAGCCCGGCTCGCTCAACTGGGTGCGGCCGCTGCACGCGATCACCGCGACCTTCGGGCTCGAGACCGAAGAGCCCGATGTCGTGAAATTCGCGATCGACGGCATCGAGGCCGGCCAGACCACCTACGGCCACCGCTTCATGGCGCCCGCCGCCATCAACGTGCGCCGCTTCGAGGATTACGAGGCGAAGCTCCTTGATGCGAAGGTCGTGCTCGATGCCGAGCGGCGCAAGGACACGATCCTCACCGACGCCAAGCAGCTAGCGTTCGCGCAAGGCTTTGAGCTGGTCGAGGATCAGGGGCTGCTGGATGAAGTCGCGGGCCTCGTCGAATGGCCGGTCGTGCTGATGGGCTCCTTCGACAAGGAATTTCTGTCGACGCCTGACGAGGTCATCCGCGCCACCATCCGCAACAACCAGAAATGTTTCGTGGTGCGCGATTCCAGGACCGGAAAACTCGCCAACAAGTTCATCGTCACGGCCAATATCGAGGCAGCCGACGGCGGCAAGACCATCATCGCCGGCAACGAGCGTGTGATCCGTGCGCGGCTGAGCGATGCGAAGTTTTTCTATGAGACGGACCTGAAGACGAAACTTGAGGATCGTCTGCCGAAATTCGATTCCATCGTGTTTCACGAGAAGCTGGGTACGCAGGGCGAGCGGATCAAGCGCATCGAGCGGCTGGCCACGGAGCTCGCGCCGCTGGTCGGTGCTGACGTCGAGAAGGCTAGGCGCGCTGCGCATCTGGCAAAAGCCGATCTGCTCACCGAAGTGGTCGGCGAATTTCCCGAGCTGCAAGGCTTGATGGGGAAATACTACGCGCTGGCTCAAGGCGAGGATGCGTCTGTCGCAGCTAGCTGCGAAGAGCATTACAAGCCACAGGGCCCCGCCGATCGCGTGCCGACCGATCCGGTCTCGGTCGCAGTCGCACTCGCCGACAAGATCGATACACTGGTCGGCTTCTGGGCGATCGACGAGAAGCCGACGGGATCGAAGGACCCCTATGCGTTGCGTCGCGCGGCGCTTGGAATGATAAGGATTCTGATCTCAAGCGAACTTCGCATACACCTGTGGGATGCCTTTTCGCGTGCTACGGTGATCTATCGCCAGAGCGGCAATGCTAACGTGACGGCTGGAATCGACGCTTGGATAAAGAAAGCTGACGAGGCACGCGAAAGTGTCCGCGATACCTTGGAGCGAGTTTCGAAAGGATTGGGTGCGTCGGGTCTTCAAGACTTCTTCGCCGACCGCCTCAAAGTCCAGCTCCGCGAGCAGGGAGCACGCCACGATCTTGTCGACGCCGTGTTCTCACTCGGCGGCCAGGATGATCTTCTGCTTGTCGTCCGCCGCGTCGAGGCGCTCGGTCAATTTCTCGATAGCGACGACGGTAAGAACCTGCTTGCCGGCACCAAGCGCGCGAACAACATCCTTGCCATCGAGGAGAAGCGGGACAAGCGGACCTTCGACGGCGCACCGAACCCGGCGCTCTATAGCCTTCCGGAAGAAAAGGCGCTTGCGGATGCGATCGACCTCGCGAAAGTGGAGGCCAGCGTCGCCGTGATGAACGAGGATTTCGCCAGCGCCATGAGCTTCATGGCGATGCTCCGTCCCGCGGTCGACGCGTTCTTCGATCATGTCAAGGTCAACGACGACGATCCGAAGGTGCGCGAGAATCGCCTGAAGCTGCTCAACGAAATCCGCAGCGCCACGCGCGCGGTCGCGGATTTTTCGAAGATCGAGGGTTGATAATGGGCCTGTCATTCCGGGATGGTCCGAAGGACCAGACCCGGAATCTCGAGATTCCGGGTTCGCACGTCGTGCGCCCCGGAATGACGTCGGCGGGTACACAAAAAATCCCCGCCCGGCGGGGGAATACCGGGCGGGGGATGTCTGCTACTGCTGCGGCAGCCAGACATTCAGTTCTCAGCGGCTAACGATGTGCGATCGTGCTAGTCGATGATCTGCACGATGCGGCGCGTGTGCGGCTCGACCAGCACGGTCTCGCCATTCACCACGGTGTAGCGATAGGTCGTTGCGCCGAATGTCTGCGGCACGTCGTAATAGGTTACGCCGGCTTCCGGCAGCACACCGCCGACCACGACGCGATCCGGAATGGTGTAGGTCGGCACGCGCTCACGGATCACATAGTCACGAAATGCCGGCTGCTGCTCCACCGCGATGGTCGGCTCGTCGGTCACGACGACGCCCGGACGCGCCACGCCGACCGTCTGCGCAAGCGTCGCGGCCGGTGCGCCGATCGCCGTGGCGATCGCTGCGATGGCAAGTATCTTGTGCTGCATAGGCTGCTCCTCTCGTCATGATGCAGACAGGCGATTTGCGCCTGCTTGCGGCACGGCAGCCCAATGCATCGCGCCTGACATCGTTCCGAGGAACAGTCGATCTTCTCGGCGGCATTTTCGGGCAATTTTCCTGGTGAGCGGAACCGCGCAGCGGCTGGCGCGTCTCCTATTCCGGAACCCGCGAAGCTACTATGCCGACCTTGAATCGATTCCCCCCGCATCACAGGAGTATCTATGGTCATCACGACTGCGCATATTTCGCCACTGTTGTCCCTTCTTGCCGGCGCGTTGATCCTGATCATGCCGAGGTTGCTCAATTTCATCGTGGCGCTCTTCCTGATCATCAACGGATTGATCGGGTTGGGCCTGCTCCGCTGGCTCCATCTGTAGCTTAAGTCTGGAAAGGCGGTTTCGCGGCTTGCGCGGAACCGCCCAAAATGGTGTAAGGCGCGAAAAACTCACCCCCTCACCGGATGTTCAGAGAGCCATGGCCAAAGCCGTTGCGAAGTCGAAGAAAATCTCAGCGAAATCAAAGCCATCGACGGCAGGCCGGGCGAAGCCCGCCCCTGTGGCTGCGGCGCGTAAGGCGCTGAAGAAAGCCCCGGCCAAGCCGGTGGCCAAACAGGCTGCGAAAGCGCCGGCCACGGAGGCGGTCAAGGCCGGCAAATGGGTCTATACCTTCGGCGACGGCAAGGCCGAGGGCAAAGCAGGCCTGCGCGATCTCCTGGGCGGCAAGGGCGCCAACCTCGCCGAGATGGCCAATCTCGGCCTGCCGGTGCCGCCCGGCTTCACCATCCCGACGTCGGTCTGCACCTATTTCTACGCCCACGACAAAACCTATCCGAAGGAATTGAAGGCGCAGGTCGAGAAGGCACTCGAGCATGTCGGCAAGCTCGCCGGCAAGATGTTCGGCGATTCGACGAACCCGCTTCTGGTCTCGGTGCGCTCGGGAGCGCGCGCCTCGATGCCGGGCATGATGGACACCGTGCTCAATCTCGGCCTCAACGACCAGACGGTGGAGGCGCTCGCCGAGCTCTCCGGCGACCGCCGCTTCGCCTATGACAGCTATCGCCGCTTCATCACGATGTATTCGGATGTCGTGCTCGGCTTCGAGCATCATCATTTCGAGGACATCCTCGATACCTTGAAGGACGGCCAGGGTTATTCCCTCGACACCGACCTCACGGCCGAAGACTGGGTCGAGGTTGTCGGCAAGTACAAGGACGCGGTCGCGCGCGAGACCGGCAAGGAATTCCCGCAGGACCCGCACGACCAGTTGTGGGGCGCGATTGGCGCCGTGTTTTCTTCCTGGATGAATGCGCGCGCGGTGACCTACCGCAAGCTGCATGACATTCCGGAATCGTGGGGCACCGCAGTCAACGTGCAGGCCATGGTGTTCGGCAACATGGGCGACACGTCGGCGACCGGCGTTGCCTTCACCCGCAATCCCTCGACCGGCGAGAGCCGGCTCTATGGCGAGTTCCTGATCAATGCGCAGGGCGAGGACGTCGTTGCCGGCATCCGCACGCCGCAGGACATTACCGAGTATGCGCGGCAGGAGTCCGGCTCCGATAAGGCCTCGATGGAAATCGCGATGCCCGAGGCGTTCAAGGAGCTGACGCGGATCTACACGATGCTGGAGAAGCATTACCGCGACATGCAGGACATGGAGTTCACGGTCGAGCGCGGCAAGTTGTGGATGCTGCAGACCCGCGGCGGCAAGCGCACCGCCAAGGCGGCGCTGAGGATCGCCGTCGAGCTCGCCAATGAGGGCCTGATCTCCAGGAAGGAGGCGGTGTCGCGCATCGACCCCGCTTCACTCGATCAACTCCTGCACCCGACCATCGATCCTGACGCCAAGCGCGACGTGATCGCAACGGGCCTGCCGGCTTCTCCCGGTGCGGCCGCGGGCGAGATCGTGTTCTCCTCCGATGAGGCGGCAAAGCTCCAGGCCGATGGCCGCAAGGTCATCCTGGTCCGCATCGAGACCTCGCCGGAGGACATCCACGGCATGCACGCCGCCGAAGGCATCCTGACCACACGCGGCGGCATGACCTCGCACGCCGCGGTGGTCGCGCGCGGCATGGGCAAGCCCTGCGTCTCCGGCTGCGGCAACATCCGCGTCGATTATGGCCGCGGCACGATGAGCATCGGCTCGCGCACGTTCAAGACCGGCGACGTCATCACCATCGACGGCTCGCTCGGCCAGGTGCTGGCCGGCCGCATGCCCATGATCGAGCCGGAATTGTCGGGCGAGTTCGGCACGCTGATGAGCTGGGCCGATGAGGCCCGCAAGATCGGCGTACGCGTCAACGCCGATACGCCGGATGATGCGCGCACCGCGATCAAGTTCGGCGCCGAGGGCATCGGGCTTTGCCGCACCGAGCACATGTTCTTCGAGGAAACGCGTATCCGCACCGTGCGGGAAATGATCCTCGCCGAAGACGAGCAGGCCCGCCGCGCCGCGCTGTCAAAGCTGCTTCCGATGCAGCGCGCGGATTTCGTCGAGCTGTTCGAGATCATGAAGGGGCTGCCGGTCACGATCCGCCTGCTCGATCCGCCGCTGCATGAGTTCCTGCCGCACACCCACGCCGAGATCGAGGAGGTCGCGCGGGCGATGAACACCGATCCGCGGCGCCTCGCCGACCGCGCCCGCGAATTGTCGGAGTTCAACCCGATGCTCGGCTTCCGCGGCTGCCGCATCGCGATCGCCTATCCGGAGATCGCCGAGATGCAGGCGCGCGCGATCTTCGAGGCCGCGGTCGAAGCGCAGAAGCGCACCGGCAAGGCTGTCGGGCTCGAGGTGATGGTGCCGCTGATCGCGACCAAGGCCGAGCTTGATCTCGTCAAGGCGCGCATCGACGCGACCGCGCAGGCGGTGATGAAGGAGACCGGCACGAAGCTCGCCTATCAGGTCGGCACCATGATCGAGCTGCCGCGCGCCTGTCTGGTTGCGGGCGATGTGGCGAAAAGCGCCGAATTCTTCTCGTTCGGCACCAACGACCTGACGCAGACCACCTACGGCATCAGCCGCGACGACGCGGCGAGCTTCCTCGGCGCCTACGTCACCAAGGGCATCCTCGAGATCGATCCCTTCATCGCACTCGATCAGGATGGTGTCGGCGAGCTCGTCAAGATCGGCGTGCAGCGCGGGCGCAAGACGCGGCCGGATCTGAAGGTCGGCATTTGCGGCGAGCACGGCGGCGATCCAGCCTCCGTGGCTTTCTGCCACGAGGTCGGTCTCAACTACGTCTCATGCTCGCCCTATCGCGTGCCGATCGCCCGCCTCGCCGGCGCACAGGCCGCGATCGGCAAGGCAGTCGCGAGCCAGGCGTGACTCTCTTCGTCATTCCGGGCCTGCGCCTTGCGGCGCATCCCGGATTGACAAGTGGATAGAGAGTGCGCCAATCGACTGTCCCGCGATGAAACGGGTGTCAGCAAAAATTCTTCATCCCGCTTTTGTTGACCGGATCTTTACCACTTCCACTCAAGCGCCATTTACCAACGTTTTCGAAGCCATCTCGGCACGCGCTGCGATGGCTTGCCTGTGTCATGCGCGCAACGCGGATTAACGCCCCGGCAACCTAAATTAGATAACACCGGAAAAGATCGAATTGCACGGAAGTACTGCATTCGAGCTCACAGAGTGTAGCGTTGCGTGAGTGCGTTGATACCAGTCAAGCGTAAGCGGCCGAAGGGCGCACGTTTCGCGTCCTTCGGTTTCGCGCTTTGTATCTTCGCTCTGATGCCGAGCGAGACCGGCTATCAGGACATCGCCTCGCTGCTCGCGCGTCAGCCCGGCGTCGGTGAACGCTGGCAAAAGCGCGTCACCGGCGCGGCCGCTACGATCCAGCTCGCGACCTATAGCTTCGGCCGTCCGATCGGCACGTCCGCGCCGGAGAGCGCGACCTATCGGCTCGCAAGCCTCGAGGGTTTTGCGCCTGACGTCACGGGCTCGCTGCCGCGCAATTCGGTGCTGCAATCGCCGCCGCGTTACCAGCCCTCCGATTTCCCCAAGGTCGACCGCACGCTGAAGGGCGACCGGCTCGTGGTCGCGCCGTCTCCCGCGATTGAGCCCGAGACCGGCCGTCCCGACGAAGAGCCGCCGCCGCATGAAGATCCCACGACGTCCAACAGCTCGGTGATGGGCGCGAAGACCGCAGCGGTGCCCCCGCCCAAACCCGCGCCGCTCGATCCCGAATTGCAGGCGGCGATGAACGCACCGCCGCTGACGGAATACAATTCCTCCCCGCTCTCGTTGCCGCAGTACGACATCTCGCTGTCACTGGAGGCCCACCCGTTTGACGATCTGAGGGATAATCCCGACACGGACTCAACCCCGATCGAGCCGGGTCCGTCACGCGACGGCTTCAATATCCAGACCGCCAGCCTCTATTTCGGCAGCGGCTCACTGGGCGGTGCGTTCGAGGGCATGGAGCGTTGGGAGCCGGGCGAGGAGCCGACCATCGTGACGCCCGACCCCGACATGAAGGTGACGGCGTCGCTGCATTCTCCCTCCGATGAGGTGAATGAGACCGAGAGCGGCGAGAGCATCGCGCCGAAGGGCGAAGTCAACAGCGACAATCAGCTCTCGATCTCTCCGGCCCAGCGGCTCGGCCTCACCGACGAGAAGTCGCGCGCGAAGGCCGAAAAGTGTCTGGCGGAAGCGGTTTATTTCGAGGCTCGCGGCGAAGCCGTCCGCGGCCAGATCGCGGTCGCCCAGGTGGTGATGAACCGCGTGTTTTCCGGCAAATACCCGAACGATGTCTGCGGCGTGGTCTACCAGAACAAGCACCGGCACATGGCCTGTCAGTTCACCTTCGCCTGCGACAACTATGCCGACGTGATCCGCGAGCCGGACATGTGGGACCGCGCCAAGAAGATTGCGAAGGCGATGCTTGACGGCCTGATCTGGCTGCCGGAAGTCGGCAAGTCGACCCACTACCACGCCTATTATGTGCATCCGTCCTGGGTCCACGAGATGACCAAGCTCTGGAAGTTCGGGGTGCATACCTTCTATCGGCCGAAGGCGTGGGGCGACGGCAGCGACGAGCCGCGCTGGGGGACGCCGCAGCAGACCGCGGCGATCTCCAAGGAGCTCGCGGCGGAAGCCAAGAGCGAAGCGGAGATGTACCCGAATTCGATCAGGCGCTGATGCGGTTGTATCTTCCGCTCGTCATGCGCGGGCTTGACCCGCGCATCCGTCAAGAGAAATCTCTTTCCTTTGAGATAGATTGCCGGGTCAAGCCCGGCAATGACGACTCATACTTCAATATCCAGCGCCGCATCGAAATTCGGCGCCGAATGCGTCAGCGTGCCGGAGGAGATGTAATCGACGCCGGTTGCGGCGATGGCGGCAATCGAGCCCAGCGTGACACCGCCGGACGCTTCCAGCACGACGCGGCCGCTTGCGAGCTTTACCGCCTCCGTCAGCGTTGGAATATCCATGTTGTCAAGCAGCACGACGTCGGCGAGGCCGGTATCGAGCACCTCGCGAAGCTGGTCAATCGTATCGACCTCGATCTCGATCTTGACGAGAAGGCCGGCCACGCTGCGAGCGCGTTGCAGCACTGATGTGATGCCGCCGGCGACCGCGATATGGTTGTCCTTGATCAGGATCGCGTCGTCGAGCCCGAAGCGATGATTGAAGCCGCCGCCGCAGCGCACCGCATACTTCTCCAGCGCCCTCAAGCCCGGCGTGGTCTTGCGCGTGCAGCAGATGCGCGTGTTCGTGCCCGCCGTACGATGCACATATTTGGCGGTCAGCGTCGCAATCCCCGATAACCGGCCGACGAAATTCAGCGCGGTGCGCTCGCCCGACAGCACGGCGCGCGCGGGGCCGGAGATCGTCAGCACGCGCGCGCCTTTCGCCACTGTCGCGCCGTCGCGGAGATGCGCTTCGATTCCGATGTCGGGCGACAGCCTCTCGAACGTCGCGATCGCCAGCGGCAGGCCGGCGATCACGCCTTCCTCACGTGCGACCATCAGCGCGCGGGCCGGGGCGGCTTCCGGAATGGTCGCAATCGAGGTGACGTCGCCGGCGCGGCCGAGGTCCTCGTCCAGCGCGCGGACGATCGCCTCGTCTATTGCAAGCGGCGACAGGAACGCTTCGGGGCTCAGGAGCGAAGCAGGAACGATCATGAGATTTTCCTCAGGCTATCATCGGCTGCGCACCGTGCGGCGCCGACATTTCAAGCTTCAGCGCGACCTCGCGCGCTGCCGCGAGCGTCGTCATGGTGCGATGAGCGAGTTCAGGCCGCTCGGCCGGATGGTCGGCGCGGCAATGTGCGCCGCGGCTCTCGCGACGGCTCCAGGCGGAGGCTGCGACCAACAGCGCCGCGGTCGCCATGTTGCGCAGCCGGGTGTTGCCGGCGTCGCGCTCCAGCGCGGCGAAGGTGCGGACCGCTTCGGCCAACCCATCGTCGTCCCTGATCACGCCGACCTGCGAGCTCATCACGGCGCGCAACTTTTTCTCCGCCACCTGCGGCATGTCGCCATTCCGTGGGACAACCAGCGCGGACGCAAGGCGCGTGGCCACTGCGATCTCCTGACCTGCGATATCCTCCGCAATGCGTGCAGCGTAGACCACCGCCTCGAGCAGCGAGTTCGAGGCGAGACGGTTTGCGCCATGCGCGCCCGTCGAAGAGACTTCGCCACCGGCCCAGAGTCCTTTGAGCGAAGTGCGGCCGCGTGCATCCACGGCGATGCCGCCCATGTGATAGTGCGCGGCGGGTGCGACCGGGATCGGCCGTTTCGCCGGATCGAGGCCGGCTGCCAGACAGCTTGCGTAAACGGTCGGGAATTTTTCCGAGAAGCGCGTGCCGAGCGACTCGCGGGCGTCGAGAAAAGCGCCGCGACCCGCTGCAATTTCCGCGAACACGCCGCGCGCAACGATGTCGCGCGGGGCGAGCTCGGCGAGCGGATGAATGGCCGCCATGAAGCGTTCGCCACGATCGTTGATGAGCGTTGCGCCTTCGCCGCGCAGCGCTTCGGTTGCGAGCGGAGCGGGATCGCGGCCGACCATAATGGCGGTCGGATGGAACTGGACGAATTCCGGATCGGCGATGACGGCGCCGGCGCGCGCGGCCATCGCAAGCCCAAGGCCGCTCGCTTCGCGCGGATTGGTCGTCACGGCATAGAGATGGCCGATGCCGCCGGTCGCAAGCACGATGGTTCGGGAGGCGATGGTCACGGGCCGTGCCGTCGCATCGTGCGCTTTGCGCAGCTGTAGTCCGGTGATCGAACCGTCCTCGGTCAGCAGCGCCTCGGCACAAAATCCTTCGATCACTCGGATCGAAGCCGTTCGGCGCACGGCGTCCGTCAATGTGGCGATGATCGCCTTGCCCGCCATGTCGCCGCGCACATGCACGATGCGCCGCGCCGAATGCGCGGCCTCGCGTCCGACCGCGAGCCGGCCTTCGAGGTCGCGATCGAAGGGCACGCCGTAGCGGAGCAGATCTTCGATGCGCGCCCGGGCTTCGCGCGCAAGCGAGAGCGCGACGTCCGCGTCGACGATGCCGCCGCCGACCGCGATCGTGTCGGCGGCATGCGCTTCCGCGCTGTCGCCTTCGGCGACGGCCGCGGCGATGCCTCCTTGCGCCCATGCGCTTGACGCGCCTTCGCCAAGCGGGGCCGCTGAAATCAGGGTGACCGGACGCGGCGAGAGTTTGAGCGCGCAGAACAATCCGGCAAGCCCGCCGCCGACGATGACGACGTCGTCGGTCTTGCGGGTGAGGTAGTGGATATTGGTTGGCATGCTGTCTCCTCTCGTCGTCCTCGCGAAGGCGGGGACCCATAACCACAGGCAGTCGTGTGTGGCGAGGCCGTTGGTGATCGTTCTTCGCCCGCACTCCAGCCTGGGGTTATGGGTCCCGGCTCGCGCTTCGCTTGGCCGGGACGACATCCGTATTAGTTTTTGAGGTTGATCATCCGCTCGACCGAGCGCCGGGCCTTGACGGCAATCTCGGGATCGATCGTGACTTCCTCACGCAGATGAAGCAGGCTGTCCAGGATCTTCGCCAGCGTGATCCGCTTCATGTGCGGGCACAGATTGCATGGCTTCACCATCTCCACATCGGGCAGCTCGGCCTGCACATTGTCGGCCATCGAGCATTCGGTGATCATCACGATCCGCTTCGTCTGGTTTTGCCGAACCCAGTTGATCATGTGCGCAGTCGAGCCGGTGAAGTCGGCTTCCGCCAGCACGTCGGGCGGGCATTCCGGATGCGCGATGATCTGCACCGTGGGATCGGCCTCGCGACAGGCGCGCAGCTCGTCGCCGGTGAAGCGCTCATGCACTTCACACGCGCCCTTCCAGGCGATGATCTTAACGCCGGTTTTCGAGGCGACATATTTGGCGAGATATTGGTCGGGCAGGAAGATCACCTCCGGCGCATTCAGGCTCTCGACAACTGCAACCGCGTTCGACGAGGTGCAGCAGATGTCGACTTCCGCCTTCACATCGGCCGACGTGTTGACATAGGCGACCACCGGCACGCCGGGGAAGCGCTCGCGCAACACCCGCACATCAGCCCCGGTGATGGAGGAGGCGAGGGAGCAGCCCGCGCGCGAATCCGGGATCAGGACCCGCTTCTCGGGGTTCAGGATCTTTGACGTCTCCGCCATGAAGTGCACGCCGCACTGCACGATGGTGGAAGCTTTCACCTTGGTGGCTTCGACGGCGAGCTGCAGCGAGTCGCCCCTGATGTCGGCGACGCAGTGGAAGATTTCCGGCGTCTGATAGTTATGGGCGAGGATGACCGCGTCGCGCATGAGCTTCAGCTCGTTGATGGCCTTGATCATGGGCGCCATCAGAGGCCATTCGATCGGTGGAATCACGTGCTGGACTCGCGCATAGAGATGCGCGGTGGCGCGCTCGACTTCCGCCGTCCATTCCAGCGAGGGCATCGGCAGGGCGGTCGCGCGCGCGTCGGAGTAGGCTTTGCCCCGGACAGGAGCGACGGGAGGCCGCGATCTGTCGAAATCCTCGGGACCGTAGATTGCAGCGATCGGCATGTTGCGCCTCCATAGAAAATTATGCTCAAGATGAGCATATATTGAACGTTAGAAATCCGGCCCCTCTCGAGGCCGGCAGCTCAGAGTGAAGACATTATCCTCATTCTGAGCAAATCTAAATTAGCACGACGTCTCGGGGTTCGCTAGGCGCGGCGGCCATCAAGTCGTCGTGTCTGCTCGGAGGAATTTGCATCGCTGCGATGCGATAGGAATTTTTTGGACGAGGTCTTGGATTTGCATGCAGCTGCATTAACTCTTGGTAATCAACGCAGCCGATTCTCTCGGAGCCGCGAGCACGTAGGGGCACTCCATGGCAACAACTGCGGACGACGTTCGTCCGGCTTCGAATCCCACAAGCTGGCGCACGCCGCTTGTCATCATCAGCTGCGGCTGCGCGATTGCGCTGTTGGGCTTTGGCCCGCGATCGGCGCTGGGCTTTTTCATCCAGCCGATGGGCCGCGAATTTTCGTGGGGCCGCGATGTGTTCGGTCTGGCGTTCGCCGTGCAGAACCTGTTGTGGGGACTTGGCCAGCCGGTTGCCGGCGCCATCGCCGACCGCTTTGGCAGCCTTCGCGTGATATGCGTCGGCGCGCTGCTCTATGCGGCTGGCCTTCTGATGATGCGCTATTCGGCGTCGCCCCTGTCGCTCAATCTCGCCGCCGGCGTGCTCGTTGGTTTCGGGTTGTCCGGCTGTTCTTTCAACCTGGTGCTGTCGGCTTTCTCGAAACTGTTGCCGCCGGACCGGCGCGGCCTGGCGCTTGGCGCCGGAACCGCGGCCGGATCGTTCGGGCAATTCGTATTCGCGCCGTTCGGTGTGGCGCTGATCGACAATTTCGGCTGGCAGTCGGCGCTGACCGTGTTTGCCGCGCTGATGCTCGTAATCGTGCCGCTGTCGCTCGCGCTCTCGACGCCGCCAGCAACCGCGACGAACGCGCCGGTAACACAGCAGCAATCGTTCGTGACCGCGCTTGCAGAAGCTTTCGGCCACCGCTCCTATGTGCTGCTTGTGCTCGGCTTCTTCACCTGCGGCTTTCAGCTCGCGTTTGTCACCGTGCATCTGCCGGCGTTCCTCGTCGATCGCGGCATTCCCGCGCATATCGGCGGGTGGGTGATGGCGTCGATCGGCCTCTGCAACATGATCGGCTCGCTCAGCGTCGGCTGGCTGCAGAATCACCTGCCCAAGCGCTACATTCTGTCGGTGATCTATTTCGCCCGCGCGCTGGCCACCGTCGCCTTCATCTCGTTCCCGGTCACGCCGTTGACCGCGATCGCATTCGGCGCGGTCTCGGGCTTCCTTTGGCTGTCGACGGTGCCGCCGACCTCGGCGCTCGTCTCGCTGATGTTCGGCACGCGCTGGTTCGCGACGCTCTATGGTTTTGCCTTTGTCAGCCACCAGGTCGGCGGCTTCCTCGGCGTCTGGCTCGGTGGTGTCGTGTTCGAGAAATTCGGCTCCTACACGCCGATCTGGTGGCTCTCGATCCTGTTCGGCGTGCTCTCGGCGCTGGTCAACCTGCCGATCGTCGAAAAGCCGGTCGAACGCGCCGTTGCACAGCCGGCCTGATGCGATAAAACCCCTGAAGTAAAAATTCAGGGGAGCTTACCTTGGGAACGTTCAAGGCCATCAGGATCGACAAGGCGGAAAAAGGCACCACCGCCGCGCTCGCGCAATTCGACGAAGCCGACTTGATGGAAGGCGACGTTACGGTTGCCGTCGAATGGTCGACGCTCAATTATAAGGACGGTCTTGCCGTCACCGGCAAGGCGCCGGTGGTGCGGCGCTTCCCGATGATCGCCGGCATCGACTTCGCCGGTACAGTGGAGCAATCCTCGCATCCCGCATGGAAGGCCGGCGACAAGGTCGTCTGCACCGGCTGGGGCTTGGGCGAAACCCATCTTGGCGCCTATGCCGAGAAGGCACGCGTCAAGGGCGACTGGCTGGTGCGCCTGCCCGACGGCTTATCGGCGCGCGATGCGATGGCGATCGGCACCGCCGGCTTCACGGCGATGCTTGCCGTGCTGGCGCTCGAGAAGCAGGGCTTGTCGCCGAAGAGCGGGCCGATCGTCGTCACGGGTGCAGCCGGCGGCGTCGGCTCGGTTGCGACCGCCGTGCTCGGCAAGCTCGGCTATCACGTCATCGCCTCGACCGGACGCCTGTCCGAAGCACCCTATCTGAAGAGCCTTGGCGCGGCCGAGGTGATCGACCGCAACGAGCTCTCCGGCCCCGCCAAGCCGCTGGCGAAAGAACGCTGGGCCGGCGGCGTCGACAGCGTGGGCTCGACTACGCTCGCCAATTTGCTCGCGATGACGAAATACGGCGGGGCGATCGCCGCCTGTGGGCTGGCCGCCGGCATGGATCTGCCAGCGTCGGTCGCGCCGTTTATTTTGCGCGGAGTGTGCCTTCTGGGCATCGACTCCGTGATGTGTCCGATGGCGCCGCGAAAGGCAGCCTGGGAACGCCTCGCGCGCGACCTGGATCGATCGAAACTATCTGAAATCACTCATGAAATTACGCTTGGCCAGGTCATCGAGACAGCCTCCAATATCCTCGCCGGCCAGATCCGCGGTCGAATCGTGGTGAAAATTGTGTAATGACGTTCAGACTTTACCAACCAAGCTGCTCCAATGTTGCCACGGTTAGTATGGTAAGCAGCGGGTAAAGGGATCAGGCGTCACCCGCGGCTTGGGTCAAGTCGGAGTAAAGCAATGCTTGCGCGTTTTGTGTTGGGGACGGTCGCGGCTGGAGCCGTGATCATGCCGGCCATGGCAGGCATGATGACCGCGGACGAGGCGCGCAAGTTCGTCGCCGGCAAGGTGTTCACTTTCATCTGCTTCGACGGCACCCGTGGAGCGGGCCGCATCCTTGACGACATGGGCGCGGCGGGCGCGGTGCAGTTCTCCGGCACGGGGCCGATCCGGCACATTCGTCTGCCCGGCAACACGCTGCAGATTCGCGGCCAATCGGTTTGCGCATCGCTGCGGGGCCTGCCGTTCGAGCCCTGCTTCAATCTGGACAAGACTTCCGAGGTGAGCTTCCGCGGCTCGGTCTCGGGCATGGGCTTCGCCTATTGCGATTTCCACCATCAAGGTGCGACGCAGATGTTGATGGCGCGCGCCATCGCGCGACCGCGCTCGCACCGGAGCGAGCAGACCGGCTCGATCGGGCAGTCCCACGCCGAGGTCACCGCGCGCGTGGAGACGCCGCGGGTCGACAGCGCCAAGCTCGATCCCATCAAGTCCGAGCCTGTCAAGTCCGAGCCGAAGCCGGAAGCCACCAAATCCGAGAGTGCGCCGGAACTGCGCCGCTCGACCGAGTGAACGCCGCGTTACCAGGTTTCTGAAGTTCTTATGAAGCGCGCGCGTCGCCGTAGTCTTACGGTGGCATCTCTTTATGCGTTGGTAGCAACCCGCGATCCAATCTGCGGAAAAAGGGTGGGCGCAACGCACAGGCCAAAGGAATGCCGCTTTACTTCTTCCGCATCAGCCACGGGCGCTATTCCGGCGTCTCCGATCATCCGTCGGAATTCGCCGACCGCGACGCTGCCTGGACCGAAATGAAGTCGGTCTGCGCCAACTTGCTGGGCGGTATTGCGCGCACTCTCAAGCAAGACGCGCACTGGCACATGGAACTCCTGGACGAAACCAGGAAGCCGGTCTTTCGCATCCGCCTGATGGGTGAGACGCTGGACTGAAACCACGGCGGCACACCCGCCGCGATCGTGACCGGCCGTGCGAGCGGGCTGATCACGACGGTTGCGACGGGACGGCCGGCGGCGCTCTCGGCCGTCGCCGGAACAGGATGCGCTGGTAGAGCCAGCCGATCGCGACCAGCACGAGGCCGAGGCAGATGAACGACAGCGCGCGGTAGACGCCGGTCAGCGTCGACATATCGATCAGGAACGCCTTCACGATCGTCAGCGCGATCACGGCGGCGGACGCCAGCCGCGCACGCTCGGAATTGACGAGAATGCCGATTCCGAGCAGCACCACGCCGAATGCCAGCCAGGCGATCGAATAGGTATACTGCTCCGCGCCGGTTATGGCCCCGACATTGATGGTCGGACCGTGATAGAGCCTGCGGATTTCCAGCGTCACGTAGGTCAGTGCAAAGATCAGCGCGCCGGCGGCTATCGTGTTGGCGTAAGCCGAGCCGCGCTGGGCCGCGACCGCATAGGACAACAGCAGCATCAGCACTGCCGGCAGCGCATAGGCGAGCAGCAACAGATTGATGAAGCTGCCGTCGAGCTGGACGGTCGTCAGGATGGGGTTCTCAAACAGCAACAGCCCGAACACGGCCGTGAGCCCGGCAACGACGGTGAGCAGCGCCGCGCTGACGTTGTGCACGATGCTGCCTGTGCGCAGCCGCAGCCGCTCGAGCCCGATTGCCATGGCGAGCGCGGCAGAGACCTCCAGCGCGAACTCCGCAAGCGACGGCACGATACGATAGATGTCGCCGCCATAGATCGCGTGGCGGATCTCCAGGAACACCAGCAGCACGGTGAACAGGATGGCCGCGGCCTCCACTGTGCGCAGCGGGGCGTCGTCGGCGCGGCGGCGCAGGAAGTGGCTGCCGATCCAGAATGACGCAGCGGGAATGCCATAGCCCCACAGCAGCCAATTGAAGATCGGCGCGGCGCCGACAGCATCGCCTGCGATGCGCGGCTCATAGGCGATCCGAAGCACCACGATGCCGGCGAGGATTGCGGCGAGGCTGCGCAGGAAGGGGATCGGACGCTGCATCGAGATCCAGGCGGTGCCCATCGACGTCAGCGCAAGCGCAATCGTGAGCCAGCCCTTTTCCAGTGCGAAGGTGAGTGCCAGCGCCAGTGCGCCGAGCGTTCCTGTTGCAAACAACGCGGTCGAGATCATCAGTCCCGGCCGGCTCTCGCGCCGAGTAAGCGTCTCGGTCACGCCGCCGAATAGGGCGGCAAGGATCACGGCCAGGATCGCGAACGGAATCGAGCGGTCGAGATGCGCGATGCGCGCATACAGCGCGATCAATAGCGCGAGCGGCACGAAGGTCGCCGCTGCCGACCACACGACGGGGATGATGGCGCTCGCGAAGCGGCCCTGCGCCAGGAATCCGGAGATGCCAAATCCGCCGGCGAAGATCGCCGCCGCGACCAGATGCAGCGTGACGGATTCACCGATGGGGCTCGGGCCGATGCCGGGAACGGCACCGCCGGGCAGCACCAGCAAGTCCGGATTGCCGCGCACCGCCCATTCGGCGAACACGACAAACACGAAGAAGGCGGCGGCGCCGATGGCGCCGGTTGCCGCCGATGCACGCCAGGCGATGAGAATGGTAGCGGCGACCATGACCGCAAAAGCGATCAGTGCCGTGTCGGCATGTGCGCTCGCGAGCACGATGGCGGTGGCTCCGAGGAGATAGGCGGCGAGCGAGCCGGATGAAACGGGCTCAATCTTGCCTTCCTCGATATCGGGTCCGAACAACAAGCCGCAGACCACCAGCATCGCAGCGAGGATAAATCCTACGATGACGTGGAATACATGCGATGCGACCATCGACAGGCCGCAATCGATGCAGGGCAGGAGCCAGAACAAGGAAAATGCGATGGTCGTCACCGCGAGCCAGCCCCATAGCCGGATGCGCGCGAGGGCGAACGCGGCGGCGGTGACAATGGCGAGGTAGATGTAAAGCGCCCAATAGTCCGGCTGATCCGAGGCGACCAGCATCGGTGTCGCGAAGGCGCCGACCACGCCGAGGCCCGCGAGTGCGGGGCCATGCAGCAGCGCCGCTGCGAGTGTGCCGAGCGCCACCAGGGCAAGCAGGATGAAGGCGCTGGCGGGCGCGAGGAAGCCATAGAGCGCATAGGCGGCGTAGACGGTCGCGAAGGCGACCGCGGTGCCGGCGGCGGTCAGGATAGCCGGTATGTTGGCGATCGGGAGGGCTGCGATATCGGAGATGCTTTCCTTCCGCCTTGTCCATTCGCCGGCCACGAGCAACGCCAGCGCGAACAGGCCGCCGCAGACAATGCGCACGCGCGGACCGATCAGCCCCGCCTCGATCGAATAGCGCACCAGGAAAAAGCCGCCGAGCGCCAGCGCGAGGCCGCCGATCCAGACCACCCAGCGGGTGCCGAGCTGTTCCTCGAAGCCGGGATCGGCCGGCGGTGGTGGGGGTAGCGGCGGTGACGTGCTCTCCGCCGTGAGGGCGTCGGAGGGCGGTGTTTCTGCAGCAGGCGCGCTGGTCTCGCTTACTGAAGGCCCCGGTTCGGAGACCAGGGGCGGGGCATGCTCAGGCTCGGCGAGTGACGGAACAGGCGGCGGCGTTGCTCGCGCTTCCGCGGCTGCAGCGGCCTGCATCGCGTCGAGCCGGGCGCGCAACTCGCCGATGCGGCTGAACGCATTGCGCGCCACGATGAGGGCAGCGATTGCGACAATCAGGGAGAGAAAATCGAACGGCGAGTCGAACATGAAGTCTCCAGGCCTCAAGCCCGAAGTTCTGGGCCCGCCAGATCAATCATCTAGTGTCGAGCGCGAACGCGCAAGCCGGGCGCGGGCCGCTCCTGCAGCACTTCACGGCGGAAGCGAAACAGCGCGGCAGGTCGCCCGCCGGTTTGTGTCGACATCACGCCGGTGGGTTCGACCAGCGCGCCGGTTTCCACGAGCCTGCGGAAATTCTGCTTGTGCAGATGCCTGCCCGAAATCGCTTCGACGGTTCGCTGCAATTCCGTAAGTGTGAATTCGCCCGGCAAAAGTTCAAACACCACGGGACGATATTTCAATTTGCCGCGCAGCCGCGCGATCGCGGTTGCGAGAATCCGCCGGTGATCGAAACGCATGGAGACGCCGAGCGGGGGGAGCGTTGGGCGCTGGAGCGCCGCGGGTCGCCCATCGCGGCGCGCTTCCTCGACCAAGCCCGCCTCATAGAGCAGCTCGTAGCGGTCGAGCACGCGCTCCTCGTCCCAATGGGCGCCTTCGGTGCCGAAGTAGAAGCGGACCCGGTCCTTGCGAGGCAGCGCGCGTGTGGTCTCCGGCGCCTCGCCCTGCGCGGCCCATTTGGCCAGCTCGGGCAGGATATAGCGCTGGATGATCTCCGGCCGGTCCTGGCGCCAGTCTTCCCAGGGGAAGAATCGGTACCAGGGCTCGAAACTCGCGCCCGGCGCGCGCGCGCCGTTGGAGGCGATCGTGCGTGTCAGCGCGAGATAGCCGACGGAAGCGATATGGACCTCGGTGTCGCCAGGCTGGGCGTGCCGGCCACGGTCGCCGAAGGTGTAGAGCTGCTCGACATAGCCGAGCCGCAGTCCGGTCTGCGCTTCGACCCAATCGCGCAGGCCCATCTCGAAGGTGCGGTGCGCAACCGCATCGAACGGGCCGAAGGGGAGACCGGTGAGCTTGTCGCCGTCGGTACTGGAAGCTGTGAGGATCAGCGGCTCATTGTCTTCGAATGCGACGATCGCCGCCGTGAGACCGATCTCGATCGGCGTGAGAAGCTTGTCGCTCATCTGGCGGCAATCATTGGATCATTCCAGCTCGACGCGGAACGGCTTGCCTTCAACCATCATGGTAGCCGGACCGATTTGTTCGAGCGCGCGGACCATGCGGCCATCGCGGCCGAGCGCCTTGTCCGCGAGACTTACGATCAGCCGGTTGGGCGAGGCGATCGGAGAGGCGGCGCGGATTTTCTTCGCGATCTCCATCTCGTCGCGATGCGGGTTGAGCAGGCAGGCTGCGGCAAAGGCGCTCGCGGTGGAGCGGCTGACACCGGCGAAGCAGTGGATCACCATCGGCGCCTTGCGGTCCCAGCCGCGCACGAAGTTCAGCACTTGCTCGACATGCGCCTCCGAGGGCGTGATGTAGCCCTCCATCGGCTCGGTGATGTCGTCCATCGAGACCTTAAGGTGGTTCGTGGGATGCACGGAAGCCGGCCGCAGCACCTGGTCGACATTGCCCATCACCGTCAGCACATGGCTGGCGCCGGTCATGCGGACGATTTCGGGCAGTGCAGCGAGCGAGCAGACGTGAATCATGTCGGTCCTTTTTCGGCGGAACTATAGGCTTGGGAGTGCCGCCGTGAAAGCAGGTTCAGGACCTGCATTCAAGCCTGTAACGATTTGAATCTCGCGAGGAATCGCTTCTCGGCCTTGGCTGCGCTCCACGGCGTCAGATAGTCATGGCGCACGCTGTCGGGAAGGCAGGGATCGCGGCCGAACAGGCGCCTGGCCTCGGCCTCGGAGAATCCTGCGAGCAGCGTCGCTTCGAGATAGGCTGCGCCACGGTCGGCATTCTTGATCTGCGCCGTGACGTTGGCGTTGAGCTGGGCCGGCAATCCGAAGCGGATGTGGATCGCGGCAAGCAGTCGCTGTTCAACCACTTTGTAATCGCCGCCGAGCACCGCCTTGAACGGCGAGATCATGTCGCCGATTACATATTCCGGTGCATCATGCAGCAGCGCCGCCAGGCGGAGCTTTTCATCGAGGCGGGGCGTCTGCGCGCGCATCACGGCTTCCACCAGCAACGTGTGCTGGGCAACCGAGAAGATATGGGCGCCGCTGGTCTGGCCGTTCCAGCGTGCGACGCGCGCAAGTCCATGGGCGATGTCGGCGATCTCGATGTCGAGTGGGGAAGGGTCGATCAGGTCCAGCCGCCGCCCCGACAGCATCCGCTGCCAGACGCGCGTGTCGGCGGCGGCTCGTTTCGTTGCCGTCATTTGGCCTTGAGGCGCGGCTTGCGGTGGTGTGCGCCGCAGGTTCCGTGGCAGAAGCAGGTGACGAGATGGTCGTTGACCATGCCGGTCGCCTGCATGAAAGCGTAGACGATAGTGGGGCCAACGAACTTAAAGCCGCGCCCGGCAAGTTCCTTCGATATCTTGATCGAGATCGGCGTCGAAGCCGGCACGCTCGCGGTGGACTTGAACTGATTCACCTTCGGCTTGCCGTCGACGAAATTCCACAAAAGCTTCGAGAAGCCCGGGCCTTCTTCCATGATTTTCAGATAGGACTTCGCGCTTTCGATCGTGCCCTCGACCTTGGCGCGGTTGCGGACGATGCCGACATCGTTCATCAGCGCGTGAACCTTCTTCGCGTTGTAGCGAGCGATCTTCTCGGGCTGGAAATCATCGAAGGCGCGGCGGAAGTTGTCGCGCTTCCGCAAAATGGTGATCCAGGACAGCCCGGCCTGGAAGCCGTCCAGGATCAGCTTCTCATAGAGCGCGCGGTCGTCATATTCCGGAACGCCCCATTCGGTGTCGTGATAGGCGATGTAAAACGGATCTTCCCCCGGCCAGGGGCAGCGCGTCTTGCCGTCGGGATGCAGGCGGGCGGTGCGGCTCATGCAACGGTCTGCCTGGCTGCGGCGCGGATCGAAGCGGGGTCAGTGAGGCGGATGCCGAGCCCGCCGGCGGTCAACTTCGCGCCGGCCTCCAGCGCGTCGGCGACGCGGTCGGTGCGAATCAGTGCGAGCCCGTTCTGGCCCGACGTCGAGCCCATGGTGCCGACCGTCTTGTCGCCGGCCAGCACGGCCGTGCCGGCTTCGGGCGGCGCGCCGTCCAGCGTCACGCGCACCGTCCGAGTGCGGGCGGTGCCACGATGCTGCATCCGCGAAACCACCTCCTGTCCGACATAGCAGCCCTTGTCGAAGTCGACGCCATGCAGGCGGTCCATGTTGGTCTCGTGCGGAAAGGCATCGCCATAGATGAAGTCGAGCCCGCCGCGCGGCACGCCGATGGAGATGCGATGGCCCTCATAGGTGGCGCTGTCGACGAGATCGGCGCCGATCAGATCGGCGACCTTCTGTGCGAGTTCCTGCGGGGCAAGAATGCGCCAGCCGAGCGCTGCGTCGCGCGGATCGGCGAAGGCGAGCTCGGGTTTGACAGTGGGCTCGCCGTCCCAAGCCGCGATCACGCCGAGATTGTCCGAGAGGTTTTCCACCGCCACCTTGGCGCGCAGCTTGTAGAAGCCGAGCTTGTCGGTGAGCGGCTGCGAGAGCGGGCGTGGGCAGTCGATCAGGAAGCCACCGCCATGGCCGGCCGGCGCCTCGGTGATCAGAAAGTCGACGGTAATCTTGCCCTGCGGCGTGAGCAGCGCGCCGAACCGACCCTGTCCCGGCGCAAGCTCGGTCACATCCGTCGTGACCAAGCCATTGAGAAAGTTGCGTGCGTCCTCGCCGGAAACCTTGACCACGCCGCGGTCGGGAAGAAACGCTGCCTTCATTTCGCAGTTTCTCTTGAAGTTCTTGTGGAGACGCTATGACGCGGATTTCACACGACAAGTTAAGTCGTGAGCTTGCCGGGAACAAGGCCCGCACGGCTCAGTTCCCCCTGAAATGACGCTGCCAGCTGATGCCACAAGCGCTTGGTGCCGTTCTGAAATCCGGCCCCGGTCAGGGACGTGTCAAGGCTTACTGCTTCGCCAGCGAGATCGAGAACTCGCCGTTGCGGACGCGCGTCGGGATACCTTCGACAAATTTCGCGACCGCGTCCTCGCCATAGGTGCCGACCAGCTCGGCCAGCGCGGCGAACAGGCTCGCCTGCGCGAGGCAGTCGCCGTCGACGCCGTCATGGCGCGCGTCCGCCCAGGCCTCGTTGAGATAGCTGAGCGCGGCCTGCTTCTGCTCCTTATCGGGCATGGGGTCGCGGACGAAAGCGGAATTGAACGGACGCATGAAACCAACAGACGAAGCTGTCGCGCTTGCCGGTACGGCGCGCGTGGACGGAACTGGTGTAGCACGCCCGCTCCTCCCGCCTAGACACTTCTTTAAGAAGGGTTAACGGCGCTCGCGATATTTGCCGGACCAAGTCCGGGACCGCGCGGGGAACTAGGCGGTCAAGCTCCTCAAGCGCGTATTGGATCGAGCCGGTGATGCCGGGCTTCGGATCGGCATGCCGTCGAGATCGAAAAGCCGAGCTCAGTTGGCATAGCGTGCCGTCAGGTCGCGCGAGATCTTCGTGCCTTCGTCGATATAGCGGCGGATCGCGACCATCGCGGCCGGCGTGCAGGTCCGGTAGGTCTGCTGGAAGCCGTTGTAGCCGCGGTTGAAGCCCGCGATCATGCGGGCACGGCGGTCGCCGGACGGCGTTTCGGCGTCGATCAGCGCCTGCATCTCGTTGCGCCACTTGCCGCCTTCGTTGCTGCCACAGATGCCCCTGAGATAATGCAGCGAGCCCAGGATCTCGGCGAGCCGCTGCAGGTCGCCGTCGAACGGGGCGGGCGCATCCTGTGCGCGCACGGGCGCGCAAAGACAGGCGGAAACGAGGAGAATGGCGAAGAAACGCTTGGGCATCATATGGTCCGGAAAGCATCCGGGTGATAGCCTTTAAAATGCGCTGGAAGCAAGGCGCGAAGGTTAACCCCGGACCAGTTGCCGGGCGGCTTCCACGACCTCCAGAAGTCCCCCGGTGAGCCTGAGATCGCCGAAATCACCGGGCGTGAGCCATTTGAAATCGTCATGCTCGTCGTTCAGCACGGGTTCCTGGGAAACCCAGCGCGCCGCGAACGACATGATCATGTAATGTCCGCCGCCGGAATTGCCGGGCAGCACCTCGCGCCAGCCGGCGAGCCCGACAATGTCGATCTTCAGCCCGGTTTCCTCATGGACCTCGCGCTTGAGCGCTTCATGCAGGCTTTCCCCGAACTCGACCCGCCCGCCGGGCAGCGAGTAAAAGCCTTTTCCGGGCGAGCGGGCGCGGCGCAGCAGCAGCACCTTGCCGTCGCGGAAGATTGCGGCACTCACCGCGAGCTGGGGCCTTAAAGCGGGGTCGGGCGGCATGTCGTGAACTCCGGCGATCAGGCCGCCAGGATGGTCTCGACGTCGGCCCCGTAACCGCCATTGATGACGCCGCCGGCGGCAGCGACCAGCGGCTTCAGCCAGCCGATGGCCTCCTCGGCGAGCTTGGCCTTGGTCGTGTCCTGCACGGCTCCGCGCATGGCGGCGGAGACCTCGTTGAGGATCGAGGTCATGGTGTCCGTCATCTGATCGAACTCGGCGCGGATGTCGGGATCGGCGGACTCATAGGCCGCAATCGCAAGATCACGCGCCTTGAAGTTGGAGGCCGTGAAGTGCTCGGCGTAGGAGAGGGGAGCCCACTGCAAGAAGTCTTCCGCGCATTCCGGCATGTCCGGAATCATCTCGAGCAGCATGATCGCTTCGTTGAAATGGTTGAGGTAGTCGGTGGCGAGCCCGGTCTGCGGATTGATATTGGCGGCCTTGAGTTCAGCCGCGCGCGCCGCTGGATCGAGGCCCGTCGATTGGGGTGTCGTGCGATCGTCTCGCGCGGATGGTTGGGCCGTAGCGCTCATCGGTGGCAGTGTTCCGGTTTGGGGTTAAAAGGTGCTGAACGGATGACCATTTAGGCACCAGAATGTGCGGACGCTTTGTCATTACCTCGCCTCCGGCGGCGATTCGGCAGGTTTTTGGCTATGTCGAGCAGCCAAATTTCCCGCCGAGGCATAATATCGCGCCGACGCAACCTGTACCTGTCGTGATCGTCGAAAACGGCGCGCGGCATTTTCGGCTGATGCGCTGGGGGCTTGTGCCATCCTGGGTCAAGGACCCCCGTAAAATTACGCTGATGATCAATGCGCGCTCGGAAGGCATCAACGAGAAGCCTGCGTTCAAGAACGCGATGCGGCGCCGGCGCTGCCTGATCCCGGCCGACGGCTATTACGAATGGCAGGTTTTGGGCGGCCGCAAGCGGCCCTTCTTCATCCATCGCCGCGACGGCAGCCTGTTCGGCCTGGCCGCACTCGCGGAGAACTGGATGGGCCCGAATGGCGAGGAGCTCGAGACGGTTGCGATCGTTACGGCCCCCGCAAGCGAAGACCTCGCAACGCTGCACACCCGCGTGCCGGTGACGCTCACGCCCGATGATTTCGCGCGCTGGCTCGATTGCAGCGACGATGACGCCGCGCCCGTGATGGCGCTGTTGAAGGGCCCGCGTGAAGGCGAGTTCACCTGGCACGAGGTGTCGACGCGGGTCAACCACGCCGACAATGACGACGCGCAACTGCTGCTCCCGATCACCGACGAGCAGCGCGCAGCGGAGGAGACGCCGAAGCCCGCGAAGCGGGCAGCGCCGCGCAAGGCGGCGCCGCCACCGGTCGACGATGGGCAGGGCTCGTTGTTTTGACTTCGTCGTCGTCCCCGCGAAAGTCCGTAGGGTGGGCAAAGGCGCGATAGCGCCGTGCCCACCAACATTCGCTGCGCTGAAGGTGGTGGGCACGCGGAGCCTGTCATCGGGCCGCGCTTCGCGCGGACCCGTTGGCTTTGCCCACCCTACAACGCTTGATTGTTTGCGGAAGCTCATCTGAAAATATGCAGCGCCGCATATTGCAAGAGCATGATGGTCTTGGCATCGCAGATGCGGCCGTCGGTGATCATGGCGAGTGCCTCGTCAACAGGAAGCTCCAGCACCTCGATGTCCTCGCCCTCGTGAGCCAACCCGCCGCCGTCGCCGATCTTCATCTCGGGCTCGTACTCGGCCACGAAGAAATGCAGCTTCTCGGTCACCGCGCCAGGGCTCATGAAGGCCTCGAAAATCTCCTTCACGTCGTGCAGGCGGTAGCCGATTTCCTCTTCGGCTTCGAGGCGGATCCGCACTTCAGGCTCCGCGTCATCGAGCAGGCCGGCAGCCGCCTCGATCATGAGCTCGTCGTAGCCGTTGATATAGGCCGGGTAGCGGAACTGCTTCACCAGCACGACGGTGCGGCGCGCGAGATCATAGGGCAGCACCGTTGCGGCATTGCCGCGGTCGAAAGTCTCGCGCTGTTGTGTCTGCCATTCGCCATCGGCGCGCCGCCACTCGAAGGTCGTGTTCTTCACAGTCGCGTAATTGCTGGACAGCACGCGGACGTCCTTGACGCGGATGCGGTCGGAAATGCTCATGCGCTGCTTCCAGGGTGAGTTACGGCGTCGGCTCGCGGCCGTCGAGCCATTTGGCAAAGGTCACCCGTTGCTGGTCGTAATAGCCGAGCGACTGATAGAACGCATGGACCTTGGCGTTGTCGCCGCGCACCATGAGCTGGAGCTTCTTGATGCCGCGGGCGCGGAGCCAGTCCTCCGCTGCTGCCATGATATCGCGGCCATAGTTCTTGAAGCGGTGATCGGGATCGACGCTGACGTAGTAGACCCAGCCGCGGTGGCCGTCATGGCCGACCAGCACGGAGGCTACCAGCGCGCCGTCGTGACGGCCGAGCAGGATGGTCGCGTTGCGCTCCTGCCGCGCCAGTGCGATGTCGCCGGATGGATCGTTCCACTCGCGGACCAGACCGGCGCGCTTCCAGAGGCGGATGACCTCGGGAATGTCAGGATCTTCCATGGACGAAATGGTCAGCTTCTGACCGCTTGCTGGCGTACTCACAACACCTTGCCCGGATTCATGATGCCGAGGGGATCGAGCATCGCCTTGAAGGCGCGCATCAGCGCGATGGCGGTCTTGTCCTTCACGTCGGGCAGCTCGTCGCGCTTGAGCACGCCGATGCCGTGCTCGGCCGAGATCGAGCCGCCGAGCCGGAGCACGATGTCGAACACGACCTTGTTGACCTCGTGCCAGCGGTTCATGAAGTCGGCGGTATTGCCGCCGATCGGTTGGCTGACATTGTAATGAATGTTGCCGTCGCCGAGATGGCCGAACGACACCGGCCGCGAGCCCGGGATCTGCTTGATGACGGCCGCGTCGGCTTCCGCGATGAAGTCGGGCACGGCCGCGACGGGAACGGAGATGTCGTGCTTGATCGAGCCGCCCTCCGGCTTTTGCGCGGCCGACATCTCGTCGCGCAGCTTCCAGAAGGCCTGGCGCTGGCTCAGATTCGCGGCAATGACGGCGTCATCGACAATGCCATCCTCCAGGCCCTTGGCCAAAATCGCTTCCAGCGTGGCGCGGGCGTCGTCACGCGGGGAAGAAAGCTCCATCAGCACATACCAGCGGTGCTTACTCTCCAGCGGATCACGCACGTCGATGCCGTGGCGGATCGAGAAATCGACCGAGATCTCCGAGAGCAGTTCGAAGCTCGTCAGCGTGCCGGCGGCCTCGTTCTGCGACAGCGACAGCAGCTTCAACGCGTCCGCCGGCGATTTCAGCCCGACATAGGCGGTCTCGATCGCGCGGGGCTTCGGAAACAGTTTCAACGTCGCCGCGGTGATGATGCCGAGCGTGCCTTCCGCACCGATGAAGAGGTTGCGCAAATCGTAGCCTGTGTTGTCCTTTTTCAGCTTCGAAAGCCCGTTCAGCACGCGCCCGTCGGCGAGCACGACCTCGAGGCCGAGCGCCATCTCGCGCGCGACGCCATAGGCCAGCGCCGTGGTGCCGCCGGCATTGGTCGAGAGATTGCCGCCGATGGTGCAGCTTCCTTCCGCCCCGAGCGACAGCGGAAACAGGCGATCGACCTCGGCGGCGCGCTGTTGCGCGACCTGCAGGATCACGCCGGCCTCGCAGGTCATGGTGTTGGAGGCGGTGTCGACGTCGCGGATCTTGTCCATGCGCCGCATCGAGATTACGACCTCGCCATTGTGCGGCGTCTGGCCGCCGACGAGGCCGGTGTTGCCGCCTTGCGGCACCAGCGCGATCCTGTGCTCGCTCGCGAGCTTGCAGATGGCGGCGACTTCCGCGGTCGAGCCCGGGCGCAGCACCAGCGGCGAATGGCCGTGGAACAGATCGCGCTCCTCGGTGGTGTAGGGGGCGATATCGGCGGGATCGGTCATCGCATATTTGTCGCCGACGATGTTGCGGAATTTCGCGATCAACTCGGGGGAGAGCGAGGACTGCGATGTCTTGGATTGCACGATGTTCATCTCTTATTCCCGGTCATTCCCGCCCAACGGCTGCGCGGCGCAGCCGGTCGTTGATGGCTTCGCCGAGCCCGTGGTTCGGGATCGGCATCACCGCGATCGCTGTCGCTTCTTTCGCATCGAGGGCGCGAAGATAGCCGAAAAGATTGGCGGCGGCCTCACTCAGATCACCCTGCGCCGACAGATTCATGACGAAACTGGCGCTCTCTGTATCCGCAACTGGCGCTCCGAATGCGAGCAGCGCCTCGCCCGGCGCGATGCTTGTTGCATTGAGCCGCACGCGCGTGCGTGGCGCATAGTGTGAAGTGAGCATGCCAGGCGCCAGCGGCTGCGCGCTGTCGCTCTCGGCATCCACCAGCGGCTCGATCAGCGCGCGGCCGAGCACGCGCTCGATCGCCTCGCGCGGCAGGCCGCCGGGGCGGAGCAGCATCGGCGTCTCGAAGCAGCCGACGATGGTGGATTCGACGCCGACGTCGACCGGCCCACCGTCGACGATGAGATCGATGCGGCCGTCGAGGTCGGCTCTCACATGCGCGGCGGTCGTCGGCGAGACATGGCCGGACATATTCGCCGACGGCGCCACCACGGGTTTGCCGAAGGCGGCGAGGATCGCACGTGCGAGCGGATGCGACGGAATCCGGATCGCGATGGTGTCCAGCCCCGCGGTCGCGAGCTCCGCCACGGCGCAGTCGCGCGATTTCGGCAGCACCAGTGTCAGCGGGCCCGGCCAGAGCGCGTGAGCGAGCGTGAGCGCAGTGTCGTCGAAGCGTCCGATCCGTTGGGCGGCCCGTAGCTCAGCGACGTGGGAGATCAGCGGGTTGAAGGCGGGCCGGCCCTTAGCCTGATAAATCCGCGCAACGGCCCTGGCGTTGGTCGCATCGGCCCCGAGGCCATAGACCGTCTCAGTCGGGAACGCGACCAGGCCGCCCGCGCGGAGCGCGCGCGCGGCCTCCGCCACGGCGTCCTCGCCGGCGGGCAAAATCAGGGTGTTGAGGGCCACGGTCACGGGCTCAAAAACTCCTTCAATCGGCTTCTTGCGGTGCGCGAAACCCAAGGCTATAAGCCGCGGTCTCAGTCGGAGTGTGGCTCAGCCCGGTAGAGCACTGCGTTCGGGACGCAGGGGTCGTAGGTTCAAATCCTACCACTCCGACCATTATTTCAAGTGCTTATACTTTCGATGTTTTTCGCGCGCAACGAAATGCGCAACGAAATAGGGTAGTCCGCGTGGCCTTGATCGTCGAAAAACGCATTCCGACGGCCGATCGCGGCGAGACGATTTTGCTGTGTCCGCGTTGTGGCGGCGAATCCCTTCATCATCAGGGGGTAACCTCCTATGATCGGGGGCGAAGATGCCGAGTTGGTCATTCGCTCGGTGGTAGAGGGCGGCTCGGCAAAAATCGACGCGGTTCCCTCGGAGGGGAGCGGCAATCCGAGCAGCAGGCGGGATGGCCTGTCGATCAAGTTTTGGTGCGAGGGGTGTAAGGGCGTCGACGAGGACATCCTCGAACTCACCATCTCTCAGCACAAGGGATCAACTCTTTTAGGTTGGCGCTACTCGGCGAAGGCACCGCCAGATTAGCACTACTTTGGCAGATTTTATTTTCGGTGCGGGTTGTCACGGATTTGTCTCGTGCAGTAAGGGCATCGCTGAGTTTGCGGACGAAGAATGAGATTGACGATGGCGTGGCGCACGGCCGGCAAGCTCGGCTGAGGCGGAGGTCCGTTGATTCTTTTTTTTCCGCCCCGCTTGTGCGAGGCGACGCTGTTGCAAGAAGGCGTAGGCAATCATGGTCATCAGCGCGTGACGATGAAGACCTTGCCAGGATCGCCCCTCAAAGTGATCAAGCCCGAGTTCTTCTTTCGCCTGCTGATGAGCCTGCTCGCAAATCCATCGTGACTTGATGGTGGCAGCTAATGTGCGCAGATCTGCGGCAGCGGGCAGGTTCGCGAGATAGTATTTCTTTTCCCCCGACGTCCTGTGTTCGCCGATCAGCCAAGCCTCCTCGCCGGGAAGATGCTGCTGGCCTTTGTCCTTGATCCGCTGCGGTGGTCCATCGGCGATCCGAACCCGAATTGCGGCAAAACGAGCTTTCAATCGGCCTTTGGTCCCGTCTCGCCAGCTCACAGTTTGCCACTTTGAACCGGCGAGCATGTCTTCGGCTGGCTTCGACAGGATGTCTGGAATGAACCGCTTACGGGGGCGACCTCGCGCAGCAACCGGCCAGATCAGCTTGACGTCGACCGGGTACACCTTCTGGTGGCGAGGGATACCAACGGCCCAGGCCAGCCCGCGTGCCGTGAGCCCTTGTCGAAACGGCGCGCTGAGGCCGTATCCTGCATCCGCCAACACACAACCGAAGCGCACGCCGGCTGCTATCGCGCGATCAATCTCGGCCAAAGCGATCTCAGGCTTGGATCGTGGCGTTCGGTATTCGACCGGCACGCCTGCTCGCTTCAAACGTGCGGCATCGCTTGTCCAACTCTCTGGTAGGAAGAGACGCAATGCGATCATCACCGGCACCTCACGGCGCGCAAGCGTCAGTGATACCAAGGTTTGGCAATTTGCTGTTTTGCCAAGAGCCGAGGCATATTGCGCAGCGACACCAACCGAGCGTTCGCCCTTCTTCGGCATCGCGGTGTCATCGATGACCAGCACCGCATCCTTGCCGCCGACAAGCCGGTCGGCCTGAATGAACAGTTCTGTCTCCAGCGCAGTCGCGTCCCAGACGCCATCGGCAATGAAATGGTGCAGCTGATCGTAGTTGGTCACTGCAAAGCGTTCCGCCATCGGCTGAACGCTTTTCCGCTCACCAGGGCCGATCAACCCCGCAACATAAAGCGGACACATCCGCTGCCGGGTCTTGTGACCCAACCGATCCAGGAACGGCTTCAGCCAATGCTCGAGTTCGTTTCCCCAATCCGATGTCGCCTTCCCCATGGTCGGCCCTCCAACAGCCGACAACCCATGAGTCACAGAAAAACTGATTTGGGAATCCCCGCGTTGCTAAAAATCTGCCAAAGTAGTGTTAGCGCCGGCCGCCAAATGCCTGCGCGGCTTCGTTCTGGAAGTCGGGGTGGTGGTGGCCGTAGTTTTCCTCAAGTTGTTCGACCGTCATGCCGAGCCAGCCCGCGGCCTCCCACAGGTCGGTACCCTGCTGCATCAGCCAGGTCGCCGCCGTGTGACGCAGGGTGTGGCGGACGACATCCTCGTCAAGCCCTGCATCCTCCAGGATGCCTTCCCACGCCGAGCGTATCTTGCCGGCCAGCGGCTGGCCGTCATGCGTGCGGTGGACGATAAAGCGAATTTGCTCGCCGTCCTCCATCAGGCCAGTCCTGCGCAGCTCAGCCGAGCGCTTCACGTCCAGTCCCCGCCAACGCAGGAGGTGCGGCCGCAGCCGCGTGGCGATCTTCGCCGGCGGCCGCCGCTTTTTGGTGCGCGCCTCCGCGGCGCCGCGGCCGAGATAAACCATTCCTTCCAGGTTCATCCATGGATGCGTGGTCGTCGCCACCCACTGCGTCCGGCGGATAGTTTCCTCGCGCCTGGCGCTGTAGAGGCCGATCAGGATGAAGCGCGCCGCCGGTTGTCGCCGTCTGATGATCCAGCGTTCGCGCCGCAACAGCGTGCCGTCCTCGCGCCGCTTCCAGGTTCGTCGTTCAGGGGCCCCGTCCCAAACATAGCCGAGTGCCGCGCCAAGCAGTCGTGCGGCCTCGTTACGAGTCAGCCAGCGGTGCCGCCCCTCGCTTTTCGTCGGCAGCGTAATCTTCGGCACGACCGACAGGACGTATTCGGCATGGTAGGCGTTGAGGGCGGCACGCAAATCTTCGAGCCGACGGCGCGCCGTTTGGTCGGACACGGCGCTTGCGCGAGCCGCGATGCCTTTTCTCTTGTTGTTTTCGTTCGGCGTGCCGGTGGACCAGTCAACAAAGTCGCGACAGAGCTGCGCCTTGATGTCGGCCACCATCGAGCTGCCGAAAAACACATTGAGGTCCAGCAGCCGGATGAGCAGCAGGTCATGTTGCGCCAGCGCGCCAGGATCGTCGGATTTCGGCCGCTTCAATCCCTCATAGAAAGTGAGGACGTCGGCCACTGCGAGGGAACGAGGGTCGGTTGCCCCGATAGTGGTTGTGTGCAGTGATCCGATGTACTTTTCGAGCGCCTTCGCTGCGCGGTCAACATCGTCGCGGCCGCAGCCTGTGCGGATCTGCCGTCGCTTTCCGCCCGCCCGATCGAGGATGACCCAGCATCCTTCGTCTTCTCGGAACCAGAGTCGTGGCGGCTTGGCTTTGCGGCCAGGCATGATGGCGTTACCAGTTTGCGGATTGCGCGAGGCGTTGTCAGATTTTTGCCTGCAACTTTGGCGATTTCAAGAGTCCCGGCAGCTATAGCCGTCCTCAGCGACGACAACGTCAGCGGACCGTCGGGGAAAAAAACTGTAACAGCCTCGATGAGCGTCATCACCTCATCCTCGCCCCACTGGGCCGGATCCGGACGAGCTTTCGCGCGGCTGAGTTTGTCGGCGTGACGACTACGCATACTTTACCAATTGACGTTGGCGAGGCAGGGACTTCTCGGGTTGAGTTGGCCCTCTTTGCAGCATCACGACCAGACTTCCTTTTCGGAAGGGGAACCTCGGCTGGGTACGACGATCGGCTAGCATGGAGTAGGCTTCGGACAGTCGAACCCCAATCTTGATACCGGCTACCATGGCTCGCTCCGGTTGCCGTCGTCCTCTCAAAGCTGAAACAGGGGCTCGATTTCCCTTGGGAGCGCCAGCAAACTCAGGCACTTAGGTCGCCATCAGCCCGCGTTCGTTGAATCACGGTTGAATAAGACGCTGGCGAACCGCGGCGAACGCGTGGGGAATTTGCTGCCGACATTAGCAGACTAGCCTCGGCGCGATGCCCCACTGTGGCTGCCGCATTCCCGAAAAATTTCCTAGTCCCTTGGTGTCCGGAAACATTCAAATCACCGCTGACGTGCGGTGTTGTACGCGAGCGCTCTCGGGAGTTCGCATTGACGTTGCTTGTCGCAGGATCAATTCTCGTCCTGTCGAGCTTTGTGCGAACAGGAGAGCTACGTGAGATACAATCGACGAGAGAAAATTAGGAACAACAGTCACAAGTCAGTCTATCCGGTCCGAAAGCCGCAGAACCGAGCACGATGCCATTCGCCCAGCGGTTCACCTGCACGACGACAATGCATGCGAAGTGACCGGCTTGGGACGCACCAAGCTCTACGAGTTGATAGGAGCTGAGCGTATCGCCACGACGATCGGACGTCGGCGACTAATAGTGGTGCGCTCACTTTTGGCGCTCCTTGACACTAACCTGCCCAACCAATGGACGTCCGACTTCAGGGAGCAACCCAACTTTAAACGCGCTTTTCCTCAGGCGCTCATTTTTGTGACGCGACAGCGCTCCCTCAGTCGGTCGAACTCGTCCTCCCACCGCGACATCATCGTGTTCCTGTCAGAATTCGGCGGCATTGGTAAATCGACCGCATCTGCTGAGAGAGGCACACAGATCGGACCAGCATATAGAGCCAACTGATGGAGAGTTGCGCCTCAACGCGGCTGTGCTAGTACGCCCACTCCCGAATCGAGGACCCAAAAGTGGCGAAGAAGGTAAAGAAGGCGGCTACGAAGAAGAAACCCGTGCGTCGCGAATACACAAAGGCTGACGTGAAGGAGCTGCGCGCTCATTCGAAAGCGAAGACTCCGGTTGCAAAAATTGCGAAGCTCACAAAGCGCTCAGAAGGCTCACTCCGCCAAAAGGCGCTCAAGCTTGGAATCCCGCTCGGTCACCAGCGCTAGAAGGCGGCATCATGACGCTCTTCAATAGAGTTTTCTCGACCAGAACATTGTTGCAATTCATCTGCGTTCTCGTCGCTGTCGTCGCAACGAAGTTGTTGAGCGCTCGTTATGACTTCAGCTGAGAAGCCGCAATTGGCGGATAGCTAAAAGAACCTCCTGGAAATTGAGCAGAAAAGAGGCCCACCAGTGGCGAGCAATCGCGGCATTCAGCGTGCGAAGTAATGGCGCTTTCAGAGCCGCCTGGTGAAGGAGACTAGCTAGTCAAAAATCTAGCGCGGGCAATCTCCCGATATGTGCGGCAGGACGCGAACCGGCAACCAGGCCGTTATGAGCGACGGGAGAAAGGACGCGTTCGTTAATTTTCTTGCGTTTTCGTTCGGATCCTATCGCGTTCATCGCGTTTCGTTCACGCCGTTTCTGGTGCGAAACTGGTGCGCTGCCCCGGAGGTTGATGACCCGGGGGTCTGGTGGATTTGACGAGTCCGGACCCTGTACCGGCTTGCTTGCTCTACTGCTGAACAGCCCCCGTCAGGCCGTAAGCCTCGAGCTGCGCCCCAAACTGCGCGACGTTGTGCCCGAGCACAACAATATCGTGCTTCCTGCCGTCGACGTCACAAACATGGTCGCGCAGCAGCGCCTCGGCCTTAAAGCCAAGGCTCTCGAACAAAGCGATCGCCGCCTGCTGGTCCACAGTCATCTGAACCGAGAGTTTTTCCAGACCCGCGCCCACGGCGAGCGCAAATGTCTCTTGCGATAGTGCGCGCCCAACGCCCTGCCCACGAACATCAAGCGAAACGACCATACGAATTTCTCCGACGTGCGGCGACCAGGAGTGCGGGTCGCGCACAAGGGTGCCGCAGCCGACCACCTGGCCGTTGTTGATGGCCAAAAGGCTCGTGAAAGCGCCGCGTTCGATCTCGCCGATCCACGCCAACAACACTTTGGGTTCGCTGATATTGCGAGGCAAGAACAGCAGATCATGGGTCGGCAGCTTTCGCGCGAAGTCCAGCACGACGGCCTCGTCCGCACGCGTCATGAGACGGATCTCGATTTCGCCCGCATCTGTTTTGACGTGGCGAGGAAAGGAACGTTGTTCGCTCATGTCGATCGTCCGCAAAGCCAGGAGTCCAGTTTTGGCCACAGGCGCTTAGTCGCATTGTTGCCGGCAATCAGACTGACATGACCGCCCTTGAGCACCACTTCTTCCTTGTCACTCGACCCCACCATTCCGATTAGATGTTTCGACGCTTCATACGGCACGATATGATCGTGCGCAGCGACTGCGTGCAGGATCGGTACCTTGATGTTTGACAGATGTGCAGGCTGTCCGCCGACCGACATTGTGCCGTTGAGGAGGTTGTTATCCCACATGAGATCCTTGGTGATGGCACGGAAATATTCGCCGGCGAGGGGCAGAATGTCGTTGGCCCAGCGATCGAACATCCGATAGGACTTGACGTACTCGTCGTTCCAAATTTTGTCCCAGAGCTGCACCTGGCCCACCACACGAGAAGCCGGACGCAGCATCTCAAAGGAGGAGAAGATCAACTCGGGGGGGCATGTTTCCGACATTGTCTATCAAACGGTCCACGTCGAAGTAGCGACGGTCCGCAAAATTGGCGAACAGTTTCAGTTCGCGAAAATCGACTGGCGTCGTGAAGCAAATCAGGTTTTTCATTGGTCCATCGGCAAAGATCGAGCCGTACAGCAGTGCCAGCACCCCGCCGAAGCAATAACCGATCATCGATAGTGCGTTCTCACCAGATTCCTCCTGCACCTGCCGAACACAATGCGGGATGAAATCGAGGACGTAGTCCTCCAATCGCAGCGATTTTTCTTCTGGTGTTGGAGCGGTCCAGTCCAGCATGTAGACGTCGTAGCCGCGTTTCAAAAGAAATTCGATAAAGCTCTGACCGGGTATCAAGTCGAGGATGTAGCCTCGATTTGTCGTTGCCATCACAATCAGGACCGGCACGCGGTAGACTTCCTCCGCGAGCGGCCGGTAACGATAGAGACGCATGGTACCCCTGACGGATAGAATGTCCTTGGGCGTCGAGCCGAGGACGGGACCAGACGAGGCAAAATATTCGACGCCCTTGATGCTCCGCTGGATTGCCCGCTGGACCTCGCATTGGATCCGTTTCTGCACCGATTCGACGTCGAGGGAGGATGACGCACTCATGTTTGCTCTTCGGGGGACGCCGGCGGGCGCCTCGTACGCGGCGGCCGAGCTGGACCAGATGGGGATGTTTGCGGAGCGCCCGAGCTCTTTTGTATTTGCTGCAGCAGCTCCTTCATGTTGTTGAGCTGGGCTTCGATGCTCAACAGCCGCTCGGCGATGCCGACCACCTGCGCGCGGCTGGGCAGATTCATCACCAGCAGGTATTTCTCAATTAAATCGCCGAGCTGCTTCTGTGAGCTGGCCGCAAATCCGCCAGCCCGATGGATGAGCTTGGAAAATTCCGGCGAGGTCATTGCCTGATTGGCAAAGGCGTTAAAGCCCTTTTCCACTTCTCCAATCATCTCTTGCCACAGCGCGAGCGGATCAGTTTCAGCCATCGCCGTCCTCCGAACCAGCAAGGTTTTCGACGTCTATCGTTTGGCCAGACCCCGCGAAAAACCTACTCTCAAGACTTTGCAAATCGGACGTTTGGATCAATTGCAGATCGATGCTTCGCAACACCCGCAGCAACTCCGTCAAGGCATGTAACGCAGACCATGCAGACACAACGTGGGTGCGAACGCCCTCCGTTTCAAATCGGTAGGCTGCTCCGATGATAACAACGTCGGATATCCATTGCTTGTGCAAGTCTGCAGTACGAAGCGCTCGCCTCATGCTGAAAGCGTGTGTAATCAGAACTGCTTTCCGTCCGATGCGCTGTGCAGTGCTTTTGATCACTTGAGAAAGGGAACCCTCGCTGGACGACTGTTGTAGGTTCAGCGAGAGACCTGTCGTTACAGGCCGATAGCCAAGTGCTTTGAGCCATATCGAAAGTGGAAACAATGCAAGATCGCTACCGAGAAACCGTGGTACGAGAATGATGGGCTTCCCGTCTCCAAAACGGGAGGCGCTTCCGACCATCATCAACTGTTGCGCGAGAGCCATGGATTCGAAACTGGCTCTCGCCAGCGAGAATGGCCATGTTGCCAGTAAATTGATCGCGGACGTCAGAGCATCCGATGCTGCCGGCGCGTGCTCATGAT
Source organism: Bradyrhizobium sp. (assembly GCF_035309285.1). Taxonomy (GTDB): domain Bacteria; phylum Pseudomonadota; class Alphaproteobacteria; order Rhizobiales; family Xanthobacteraceae; genus Bradyrhizobium. The sequence goes on from NZ_DATGFH010000088.1 coordinate 37,656, forward strand.
TGCCTTCAGCGTGCGGCATGGCGACCGACGCGCCGCGAGCCGAATCGAGGAATTCGGTGATTAGATCGATGCACCTCGGGGTAGCCTCCCATAAAACACGATGCCCGCAGCCAGGAATGACAACCAGCTCCGCAGCCGGAATAACCTTCGCCATCATCAAAGCATTTTGGGGCGGAATCAGTTCGTCGAGATCGCCCGTCAAGACCAACGTAGGACAACGAATGTTGGCGAGTGCTTTCGAGCCGTCGAATTCGGCGAATGCCTGAAACTGGAGGTCGGCCGCGTGCAGCGGCGTCGGCAGGGCGACTTCGCGTCGCATCTGCGCCTCGGCAAGATCCGGATGCTGTTCGAGATAGCCGGGCGGGTAAGTAACCTTCCAGATACGGCGCGCAGCCTGTTCCGGCGAGAGGCCGTCCAGGTCACGCATCACGGCCACCACAGAGGACGTGGCATACTTCGCCCGTGAACCGCCGGCCGTCGTTGCACACAGGATCAGGCTCAACACGCGATCCGGGAATTGTCGCACGAACTCCTGCGCGATCGCACCACCCATCGAATAGCCGAGCATATGGACATGCGCTATCTTGAGTTCGTCGAGCAGGCCGCAAACATCCCGTGCCATGTTCGCGATCGCATACCCCTTTACGGGCTTGTCGCTTAGTCCGGTGCCTCGGTTGTCCAGCGTGATCACCGTGAACCGACGCGCCAGTTGCTTGATGAAAGTCGGCGGCCACGCAGCCGAATTGAGCCGATAGCCCATCAACAGAACAAGGGGCGGCCCGTCACCCTGAACGCGATAGGCAATGCGCACGCCGTTCACTTTGGCAAAACGCGGGACCATCTGACTTCTGTCCTCAAAGCCCCGAAACCAAATGTCCGCCATCGACCACCACGACGCTTCCGGTCATGAACGATCCGGCGTTCGAAACCAGGAGCAACAGCGGACCGTCGAGTTCACTGAGCTGGCCGAGGCGTCGTTGTGGCACGCGCTTGATGAGGGCCTGGCCGGGCTCGCTTTCGAAGAAATCGTCATTCAGTTCAGTAGCAAAGTAACCTGGTGCCAGCGCATTGACTCGGATGTCGTAGCGCGCCCATTCCAGCGCGAGCGCCTTGGTCATTTGGATGACGCCGGCCTTTGAGATTGCATAAGGGGCGACCGCGCCAGCGACACGCAGCCCAAGGATCGATGCGATGTTCACAATCGAGCCTCTCACCTTGTTTGCGATCATCCGTTTCGCCACCGCCTGCGCGACCAGCCAAACGCCCTTTAGGTTGGTGTCCACGACACTGTCCCAGGCGCGCTCGTCCTGATCGAGCGCTGGTTTCGTTGTGGTGACACCCGCATTGTTGACGACGGCATGGATCGGGCCGAATGTCGATTCCGCCTGTTCCATCGCGCGGTCGATGCTGTCGGCGAGTTTAACATCAAGCACCACGCTTTGCGTCGTGTCGCCGGCCGCGTTGATTTCAGCGATTGCCGATGCCAGGGCCTCGGCACGGCGGGCCGCAAGCGTGACCTTGGCGCCATTGCTCGCGAGAAAGCGTGCAAAATGGCGGCCGAAGCCGCTGGAGCCTCCGGTCACCAGGATATGCTGATCGTTAATTTCGAACACGGGCACCTCCTAAAATTCGGTTCCAGGCGAGCCAGGTTGCATCAAGCAGCTCTCCATTTGCGCTCAGCCTCATCCCAGGCAGCCAATGGCTGCAGGTCCGGCACCCAGGCAAGACCGGTCTTGCCGTCCGAGGAAATCGCTTCGGGGGTCACCACCATGTCGAGCAGGGCAGGGCGGTTTGCGAGCGCCCTTTCGATCGCGGGCATGAGTTGCTCCTCGGTCTCGACGCGCTCGGCATGCATCCCGAACGAGCGGGCCATTGCAGCGTAGTCGGCGAATTGCAGCCTCGTGCCGATAACCTTGCCATGGGTGACGGTCTGGTCATGAACCTCGATTTGCCAGGCGCCGTTGTTGGCGACCACGATCAGGACCGGCGCTTTGTGGCGCACAGCAGTATCGACTTCGATGGCGTTGAAACCAAATGCGCCATCACCAGTCGCGACCACCACGGGCTTGTCCGGGAAGGCGAGGCTTGCTGCGATTCCATAGGGTACGCCGATGCCGATACAGCCGAACGGGCCGGGATCGAGCATCATCGGGGCATTGAGCCCAACACGCGCAAAGGACAGAAAATCGCCGCCATCCGTGATGATCACGGAATCGTTGCCGATTGCTTGTTGAAGGGCCGAAAGCACCTTGTTCGGATGCAGCCTGCCGTCAGAGCCGTTCGGCGCTGCCGACATGCTTTGCTGCAGCTTCCTAGCCCGCTCTTCGTGGCCGGCGCGCAGCTTCGCCGCCCATTGTCGGTCCACCGCAGAGACCCGGTTGCCGGCGTGCTCGACCATCGCACGCAACGTCTCTGCGGAAGAGGCCAGGATTTCCACGGCACCGCGGCGATTATCCCGCACCTCGGCCGGCGTGTCGCTGATGCGCACGAATTTGGCGGATTGGAATACAGCCGGCGAGCCATAGGCGAGCTGAAAGTCGAGCCTGCGACCGATAGTGAGAACCACGTCGGCATCGCCCATCACGGCGCCGCGCATGGCACCTACGACCGACGGATGACTGTCCGGCACAAGGCCGCGGCTTTCTCCGGTATCGAGGTAGACAGCCCCCAATCGATCGAGCAACGAGATCAATTCCGGGCCAGCGCCACGGGCACCGCGGCCAGAGATCACGAGCACGCGTCGAGCCGACCACAGCAGGTCGACAGCCTTCTCGATCTGCGCCGGATCGGGTCGCGTCACGGCGCGCGGCTTGGCGCAGAGATGCTCTTCGAGCTGCAAGGCCTTCGGTACCAGGCCGCGCAGCGTGTCGGTCGGGAAATCGATGAAGGCCGGCCCGGGCTCGCCGCCATCGCCCAAGGCGCGCGCAATGGCCTCGTCAAGCTCCTGCAGCACCAGAGACGGCTCGCGGACCGTCCGCGCATAACGCGTGATCGATCGGACCAACTGCGTATGATCCATGTCCTGCAGGCCACCGCGATTTTCCTGCGGGCGCGGATTGCCGCCCGACAGCACCAGGACGGGTGCGCGCGAGACATGCGCGTTGGCGATACCCGTGATCGCGTTGGTCATGCCGGGACCAGCCGTGACCAGCGCGACCCCAAGCTCGCCCGTGAGTTCCGCATGCGCTTGCGCCATATGAACCGCGGCGCGCTCATCGCGAACGTCGACGATTTGAATGCCTTCGGCGTCCAGCCTCATCCAGATCGGCATAATGTGGCCGCCGCACAGCGCAAACACGCGGGTAACGCCGCGTCGCTTCAAAAGGCGGGAAATCAGGTCGGCGGTACTATCCGGCGAGACTTTCATCTGACAACTCCATCTTGGTGAATTCTCGAACTCGTCAAGTTAGGGCGAACCATCCGACCAGCAGTGAGACGGTCAGAACGGCAAATACATGTGAAGCCAGAATCGAGCCGGAGGTTACTCCCGCCTCTAGTCCATATAGCTTTGCGATGGTGAAGGGCCCGGACCCGATCGGCAGCGCGCTCAGAATCACGGCGGAGTGCGACCACAATGGCGGCATTGAGAAGACATAGAACGCAAGAAGCGCGGTCACCAGGGGCTGCAAGATAAGCTTGAGCGAGACCAGAACCCCGATCGACACTGCGTCGTGACTGACCACACGCTCCTGAGCAAGGAACAGCCCGATGCAGATCAGCGCGACTGGTGAAGCAGCCCCTCCTAGCAGCGTCGTAAAGCTCATCAACGGCGCAGGCAGGGCGAGACCACTCAGGCCGATAGCAAGGCCGGCGACTGGCGCGATCAGGAGAGGGCTAGTGAACAATGCGCGGGCGATCTTGGCGCCCGTTGACCAGAAATCGCTCCCCTTCCGCAAATCGATTTCGATTACTGCAATTGCGAACAGGAACAGCACGCAAGCCGTAAACAAAGTGGCGATAATCGAGGCCGGCGCGCTTTCCGGCCCAAACACCAACAGGCACATGGGAATGCCCATGAAGCCAACATTACTGTAGCCTGCGTCGAGTCCCTCGATGCTGGCGCTGGCAATGCGTCTTCCGCGGAGGCGGCTGATTAGGAACGCGACTGCAAAACATATTGCAAAGCCGCCACAAAATGCTCCGACAAAACCCAACTGGCGCACCTGGTCCAACGTAATCTTGGACATCGCCACGAACATCAGCGATGGTAGCGCCAGGTAAACTGCGAAGCGGTTCAGGTTGTCGGTCGCCGTTCGGTCGAAGACGCCAAAGAAGCCGCAAATGAACCCGGTCAGGATCAATGCAAAGATCGGAAAGGCGGAGTTCAGGACGGCGTGCATGGTCTTGGGGCTCGAAGCGATTCGGGCTGGCTCGCTAACTCAGTTCGTGAGCTTCTTTTTCAGTTCACGATGCAGCACCTTGCCGGTGGCGTTACGTGGCATCTCGCTTTCGGCAATGAACGAATAGGATCGCGGACGCTTGTAGCCGGCCATGCGATCCTTCGACCATTCGATGAGGTCGCTCTCCTTCAATGCCGCGCCATCATGCAAGACGATGACCGCGTGGACGCGCTCGCCCCATTTTTCGTCGGGAAGCCCGATCACGGCGACGTCCTTGACCAGCGGGTGAACACCGACCAGAGACTCGATCTCGGACGGGTAGATGTTTTCTCCGCCGGATATGATCATGTTACTCTTGCGGTCGGAGAGGTGGATGTAGCCGTCACCATCGCGCCGGGCCATATCTCCGACGGTGCAATAATTTCCGCGGAATGCTTCTTTGGTCTTTTCCGGAAGACGCCAGTAGCAATCGAATGTGTGCGCGTTACACGAGTAGAGTTCGCCCGCTTCGCCGTCAGGAACTTCGTTGCCGGCCTCGTCAAGGATCTTGATCGGCGCGGCGCCGACGCATTCGCGACCAACAGACCCAAGCTTGGTGAACTGCTCGTGTGGATGAAGCATCGTCACCCACCCGGTCTCGGTCGCGCCGTAGAGCTCGAACAAACCCGATTTTGGAAACATTTCCATCACTTCGCGTTTGGTCTCGGGGCGCGCAGGCGCCGACGAGATCATCAGCTTGGTAACAGCATCAAAATTGTATTTGCCGCGGATCGCTTCGGGCAGTCCAAGCATCATAATATAGTGGGTGGGCACCAGCGAGGTGAAGGTGGAGCCGCCTTCCGCGAGAGTTTTGACGCAGTGCTCGGGATCGAAACTCCTGCGAGAATAGATCGCGTTGACACCGCCGCAGTAGCCGAAAGCGCCAAAGAAATTGAGCGAATTGGCATGGCACATCGGCATGACCAGCAGCGCACCGTCGTTTCGATGCAGCCCGAGCTCGATCTCGGTGACCATTGATAGCAACACCGCGCTGCGATGGCTTCTTACAACGCCTTTGGGATTGCCTGTGGTCCCGGAGGTATACATCAGCGTCCAAGGATCAGACAGCGCGACCAGCTGATCTGGTTCGCGAGCAATACCGTGCGCGAGAAAGTTCTCGTATGAACGATAGCCCGCGGGGCAGGGCCGTGTGCCGAAATGGATGAACCGGTCCCGCTTGATCGGCAGGTCGTTGCGGATTTCCTCCACCACGCCAACGAGTTCGTCCTGGACGATGAAAGCAGACGCATCCGCATTGTCCACGATAAACTGCACTTCCTTGCCTACCAGGCGGAAGTTGATGGGCAACGCGACAAGACCCGCTTTGGCGGTGGCGGCAAAGATCTCACACCATTCGACGCAGTTGTAGGCAAGGATCGCGACTCGATCGCCTTTGACGAGCCCAAGGCCAAGCAGGGCGTTGGCGAGGCGACACGCGCGCTCATTCCACTGAGCAAACGTCATGGCGCGTTCGAGGTCGCGAGCGCCTATCTTGTCAGGCGATAGGCGCGCGTGCACCGAAAGCATTTCACCGAAATTCAAAAGGTCCTTCACGTTCCGCTCCTCGAATTGTGAATACGGAATTGCAGTTGGCTTCAGTGCAGCAGTCCAATCGAGAACCAGGGCACGGCAGCAATCACAATCGTGCCGATCAGAAGCGCGAGCACGTAGCCGATCATCGGCTTGATGCCTTCGTCAGGATGAATGCGGCTGATCGCACAGGCGGCGTAATATCCGACACCGAAAGGTGGAGCGAACAGGCCGATACCCATCGCGAGGATGACCACCATGGCGTAGTGCACTTCATGCACGCCGACCTGCTTGGCGATCGGAAACAACAACGGCCCGAACAGCACGATGGCGGGAATGCCTTCCAACACGCTGCCCAGCACGATGAAGGCGACGATCGTCACCGCCATGAACACCGGTGCGCCACCGGGCAGACCGGTCATAAACGCGGCGAGCGAGGTGGAAAAACCCGACTGCGTCAGCGCCCACGCCATGCCGGTGGCGGCGCCGATGATCAGGAGAATTGCGCCGGAGAGCGCCGCGGTTTCGGTCAGCATCGGATAGAGGCGGCGCCAGTCGAACTTACGATAAATGAGAAGACCCACGAGCGCTGAATAGACGATGCCGATGGTGGACACCTCAGTTGCGGTCGCGACACCGCCAACCACAGCCGCACGGATGACAAAGGGCAGAGCGATTGCAGGCAAGGCGATCAGGAAAGTGGAACCTACCTCACCCCAAGCGGCGCGCTTGACGTGAGACAGGTCTTCCTTGCGGTAGCGGTACCAAACCACGGCACATAGCATCACCGCGAGGACCAATCCTGGCAGCAGGCCGCCGGTGAACAGTGCGGCGATTGAAACTCCGGTGACCGAACCAATGGTGATCAGAACAAGGCTCGGCGGGATGGTTTCTGTCTGTGCGCCCGTCGCTGATAGCAGCGCGACCAGATCGCCGGGTTTGGCGCCACGTTTGGTCATTTCGGGGAAAAGTACGGGGGCAACCGCCGCCATATCCGCCGCCTTCGCGCCTGAGATGCCGGACACCAAATACATCGCCGCGACCAGCACATATTGTAAGCCACCGCGGACATGGCCCAGCAGGCTTGCGAGGAACGCGACCATGGCACGTGCCATTCCCGTCATCTCGATCAAGAGGCCGAGGAAGACGAACAAAGGTACCGACAGCAGGATGAGATGGCTCACGCCTTCGTCCATGCGACCAATCACGACTGTCGCTGGTGTACTCGTTGTCAGCGTGATGTAGGCAAAGGTTGCAAGGCCAAAGGCAAACGCGATCGGAACCGCGGCGAACACCATGATTGCTACCAGCCCGACGAAGAAGATCAGAAGGTTGAGGTTGCCAAGCGGAATCAGCACCGGGCTGAGTGCGTAGAGTGCCGCTGCGGTCGCGGCAACGACGCCGACCGCGCTCGCCGCGAGCCGCAAGTTGCCGAAGGCCGAGAGCCGCAGCAGGGCAATCACCAGCATCAGACCTAAACCGACCGGCAGCGCCGCGGCTCGCCACAAGCTCGAAATGTCGAGCGCCGGCGTCGAGACGAGCGATTCGTCAGAGGCGAAGTCGCAAGCCGGTTGAATCACGAGAACGAGAAACGCCAGCGGTGCCGCGATCGCAAGCACGTCGAAGAAGGCTCGCCGGCGTGGTCCGACTTGACTGACGATCGCCGTCATCCTCATGTGCTCGCCGCGCTGGAAAGCGACCACCGCGCCCAGCATCGCAAGCCACAGGAACAATATCCCGGCGAGTTCATCCGACCAGATAATCGGCTTCTGGAAAAAATAGCGCGCGGAAACGCCCGTGAACAACACGATGATTTCCGCGACCACGAGCAGCGCGGCTACCGCCGCGACTACTGAACCAAGCAGCTGTTCTGCCTTTTGCAGAGCTCCGGCCACCCCGGTCATCCGGAGCGGCGGTACGATGGTTTCCTCGACAAGATGCACGGCGATCAACCAATGTTGCCAGCGTATTTTTGCAGCAACGACCATGCCTGGTCGCCGAACTTGGCTTTCGCGTCCTTGTAGAATGACGTCTTGGCAAGCGCGGCCTGGAAGACTTCGGCTTGGGTCGTGTTGAAGGTGAGGCCCTTGGATTCAAGGGCTTTCTGATATTCGACGTTCGCCTTGACGATATCGTCGCGTTGCTTCTTGGCGGCGGCATTGAAATGCTTCTGCATCACCTGCTGCGCATCCTGCGGAATGGTCTTCCAGATTCTTGCGCTCGACAGGAACCAGAACCCGTCCCAAGCGTGATTGGTGAGAGAACAGTATTTCTGCACTTCATAGAATTTCGCGGCTTCGATCAGCGCCAACGGATTCTCCTGACCGTCGGCGATCTTCGTCTGCAAGGCCGAGTAGGCTTCGTTGAGTGGGATGCTGACCGGGGCCGCTCCGAACGCCGAGAACATCGCGACCCACAACGGTACGACGGGCACCCGAATCTTGAAGTTGGCGAGATCTTCCGGCGTTTTGATCGGGTGGGTGCTGCTGGTGATCTGGCGGAAGCCGTTGTCCCACACGGCTTCAAACGGAACGAGCCCGACCTTTTCGATGTTGCCGCTGATGAACTTGCCGACCTCGCCATCCATCGCCGCCCACACCTTGTCGTAACCAGTAAATGCAAAGCCGACGCCGGTGAGCGAGGCGGTCGGAATGAGCGTCGAGAGGACAGTACCCGGCATGGTCGCAAGTTCGAGCGCGCCCGACCGCAACTGGGTCATCATGTCGGTGTCACTGCCCAGCTGGTTGTTTGGAAACAGGCTGATCGCAAGCTGGCCTTTGGTATCGGCGTTGATGGCTTCGATCGCTTCCTTGAGCCTCACATTCACCGAGTGAGTGTCCGGCAGATCGTTGCCCAATTTGAGCTTGATCGGCGCTTGGGCCAACACCGCGGGGCTCTTCAGAAGAGCCCCAGTAGCAACGACGCCAACTGCAGATTTCAAAAGCGAACGACGGCTCACAGTGAGCATTTGCATCCTCCCATGGAAAACCGCACTCTCGCGGCTTGAATTCGAATACGGAATACATATTCTGAATTCGAATGCAGATCAATAGCTTTTTTCGCCTTGCAGTGCTAGAGATTTGCTGGTCAGACCTTAGGAGTTCGCATGCCGGCCCTCGTTCAAACCCAGCCGACCCTGGTGGAACAGGTTGTAAATGCTATCGTTTCTGAAATCGTGGGGGGCGAGCTGCCGGCCAACTCCCGCCTGATTCAGGACGAGCTGGCCCGCGCCTACGGGGTTTCGCGCCAGCCGGTCCAGCAGGCTCTCCTGCTGCTCCGCGATCGAGGATTGGTCCGCGAGGCTCCCGGTCGCGGCCTTATCGTTGCCCCGCTCGACGTCGATTTTGTTCGAAATCTCTATGAGATACGCGCCATGTTGGATGGCCTGGCCGCGCGTCTGGCGGCCGAGCGAGACCCCGAACGGGCGAAGATTGAGGGACCTGCCTATCTGGAAGAGGGCCGCGTCGCCGTCGAAAGCGGCTCGCTGAACAAGCAGATCGAAGCCGACATGCGCTTTCACGCTTTCATCAACGAGCTTTCCGGCAATGCATTGATAGCTGAGACGACCGCCCCTCACTGGCCCTATCTGCGCCGCGTCATGGGGGAGGTGCTGCGAGATGACTCGCAGATGCCGCAGACCATTCTTGGCGAGCACGTCGCCATACTCGATGCTGTGATCGCCGGTGACGGCGCAAGAGCAGAGACACTGAGCCGGGGGCACATTTCCAGAGCGGCCAAGATCTTCGTGCAACGCCTGAAGGCGCAGCAGGAGTCTTCAGAGCAAGAGATGCGTCAGCGCCGCACGCGACGTATCCGCTGATAGGCGACATCGGGTTGGCTGGTGCAATCCGTGCACAGGTAGCGATACCAAGCGGCTGACATCACGAGAGGGTCTGCGTCACAAAATCGGAGATCGCTCGACCGCCTCGTTGACCATTCGCGAGCGGCGAGGATTGCTCCTCTCAGCCGCCAAGAAGAAGCCCGACGAGCGTGGTGCGCGCCGGGCCCCTCCTTGGGAGCAACGCGGAGACTGAGCTCCACTCGCCCTCTACTTTCATTGGGACGCAATTGTCGTAATCGTGCAAGTGGGGCGTCTCGCGACGCACAACGTGCAGCCGCGCCGCAATAAATCTTGGACGAGTTCCATTTCGCGCTAGCGATCTTGCCAATTCACGTTTCGCCATGGGCCGAACCGGTGGTGAAATCGAAATAGTCAATTTTCAGTCGTCCCTGATGAGGTGCTAGTCTCCTCGGAAACCACGCGAGCCTCCAGTCAAGAGGCCGCTAACGATTGGGAAGAAACATGGTTGGCAAATCGGCCCACGCAACGTGGGATCCTCTCGTCCTCGCCGCGCAATTCCAGAAAATCGCGCAACAGAGCCAGACGCTGATGCAGCGCTTCGTATCCAATCAGACGGACGCGACGAGGTTCGGCATGGGAGATACCTCAACGCTCGGTCTCGATTTTCTCGACCTCATGAGCAAGGTCATGATGGACCCAACTGCCGTGGCGAGTGCTCAGATAGACCTCATGAATAGCGGCTTGGCGATTTGGCAGAAAACAGCGGAGCGCATGTTAATGCGCCGCGCGGACGAGAACGATAGGCCGAAAGATAAGCGATTCAAGCATTCCGATTGGAGCGAGAATGCGATCTTCAGCTTTGTAAAGGAGAGCTATCTCGTCGCCGCGAAATCGATCCTTTCGACTGTCCGCGATGTAAAGGGTATGGACAAGGCATCAGCGCGCAAGGTCGATTTCTACACGCGCCAATTTGTCGATGCCATCTCGCCCTCGAACTTCATCGCGACTAATCCCGAAGTTCTCACCGCAACCCTTGAGTCTGGCGGACAGAACCTACTCCGCGGTCTGGAGAACCTCCTTGACGATCTGGAGCGTGGCGGTGGTCGGCTTGCGATCACCATGGCGGATATGAACGCTTTCCGTCTGGGCGAGAATATCGCGACCACTCGTGGAAAGGTCGTCTACCAGAACGAATTGATGCAACTAATCCAGTACAGCCCCACAACGAGCGAAGTTCGAAAACGACCGCTGCTTATCGTTCCGCCGTGGATCAACAAATTCTATGTCCTCGATTTGCAGCCAAGAAATTCCTTCATCAAGTGGGCCGTCGATCGAGGACATACCGTTTTCGTTATCTCTTGGGTGAATCCCGATGAGAAGCTCGCGAAAAAGGCCTTTGAAGACTACATGCTCGAGGGACCTCTGGCAGCGCTAGATGCGATCGAAATCGCGAGCGGAGAGCGGCGCATCAATGCGATTGGATATTGCCTCGGTGGCACGTTGCTCGCCTCAACTGCCGCTTATTCGGCGGCGAAGAGCGACGACCGGATCGCGAGTGCAACCTATTTTGTGACGCTTGTCGATTTTACCGACGTCGGCGACATGGCGGTCTTTATCGATGACGAGCAGCTTGCCTCACTCGAAAAGCGGATGTCCGAACGTGGCTATCTCGATGCTCAGGACATCGCAACTTCGTTCAACATGTTGAGAGCGAATGACCTGATCTGGTCTTTCGTCGTCAACAACTACCTGCTCGGCAAAGAACCGCTGCCGTTCGATCTCTTGTTCTGGAATTCGGACTCAACGCGCATGCCAGCGACCATGCATTCATTCTATCTGCGTAAGATGTACCAGCAGAATCTGTTGTCAAAGCCCGGAGGAATAAGTCTCGCCGGTACGCCGATCGATCTGTCGAAAGTCACAACGCCGAGTTTCATTCTCGCTACGCGCGAAGATCATATCGCTCCCTGGAAATCGACATATGCCGCAACACGGTTGTATTCCGGACCGGTTAAGTTCGTTTTGTCGGCGTCGGGACATATGGCTGGCGTGATCAGTGCGCCGGGCAGCAAGTATGGCCACTGGACAAACGACAACTTGCCACCCCATCCGGACGAGTGGTTCGCCCACGCTGCGGCTCATCAAGGATCATGGTGGCCGCTTTGGGACGAATGGGTGACGCAACTTGACGGAGAACGTGTTCCTGCCCGTGAGCCCGGCGGCGGCAAATTGCCGATTATTGAGGATGCCCCTGGTTCGTATGTGCTGGTGAGGTCGTAGGCTGCTGCAATTGCGCGAGCCGATGAGCTGGATGCGGCTGACCCAACTTACCCCAGCCTTCCTTAACCTATGCCAGGCCTGACCTTCTGTGACAGACGCATTATCGCATCAGCACGGTGACCGCGAGCAGTACGAGAAATGATGTGACCAGCGCATTTAAGCTCATAGCAATCCCGGAAAACACGCCAGCGACCTCGTCGATTTGGAATGCACGCGGTGCCGATGCCATGCGCCGCGATCCCGGCCGCAAAGCCGCGTGCCCGAAAATCGGTGATGCCTGTGCGGTTCACCAACGTTTGCAATTTTAATCGAGAATCGGAGTTTCAAGAAACTGAGCGCTCGTTCACGGCGGCGTCTCGCCAGCGCCGCCACCAAAATTCCCGAATGTCTTGGTGCCTTACGGTAGCCGCCTCTAAGCTCGGAGCAGATAGGGGGTGGTCAAAAGTTTGGAGATTCGTCGCCGTGGACCGGTGCCCCTGCTTCATACGCAAAAAGTTCGGTTCTAAGAATAAGCAAAGACCCCACGTGGCCGACGAATTCAACCCGGCAGCCGCGACGGCGAGCAAGGGAGTGGAGGTGGTCAAATCTCTAGACAGCCTGAGCCGAACGCCAGTACCAGCCCTTCGACGCTCCCGATCTAAGATCGTCCGATATCCTTTGAATTCTTCTTCACGACATTCGGATCGTCTCGTTCCCTGATTTTCGCGACCGGCAGCCGCCAACCGCGTCTGATCGCCATGATGCGGAGCAAGAAGCATGAAACCAGCGCTACCGCCGTCACCGGAGCAACCGGCAGCTGCAGCATGTGACCGATCACCACGATGGCGGCCGCGACCAACGCGGCAACGGCATAGAGTTCGGCGCGCAGCACCGTAGGAATCTCGGCCAGCAGCACGTCCCGCACCATGCCGCCCCCGATCCCGGTCACCACGCCGAGCGATATCGCCATGACCGGGTTCAGCCCATGAGCCAATGCTTTCGACGCGCCCGTAACGGCAAACAGCGCAAGACCTGCCGCGTCGAAAATTAGGATCGAATTCGACATCCGCACGATCAGGGGCGAGAAGTAGAAGGTCACGGCGCCGGCGAGGAATGACACCCCGAGATAGCGCCAATCCTCGACGGCCCCGGGAGGAACGACCCCGATCAGGAGGTCGCGGCTGATGCCTCCGGAATTTCCGGCCGCGAAAGACAGGACCAGAACGCCGAACACATCGAGCTCTCGCTTGGCCCCAGCCAATGCGCCGCTAAGCGCAAAGACGAAGGTGCCCGTTAGATCAAGCACGATCGGAAGCTGATCCATGGTGCACCTCTTATACAGCTTCTTCGTAAAGGGTGCGACGGCAGGACCCGTCCAGCGCCGCGTAATGGATCAGGTTAGCTCAGTGCCTAAGTGAAGGAGCAGGCCAAAGTCGGCCACTGGCTCATTTCCATAACGTCTGATATGCGAACTAGCTTGTTCCGCAGTGAGACCCGGCCAGGGAGTTGCGGTCTGGTAAATCCCGCCGCAATTGAATAGGAGCATCCTTGGCGGCGTCACGCCGGGATGGACTTGCTGCCAAGAGGTCTGCGCCATCTCGCAGGGCCAAGCTGATGGATTGAGTTGCCTTCGCAGTCCACTGCGACCGTTGTCGGCATGTCCTCAACTTCGAATTCGTAGATCGCTTCCATGCCAAGATCGCCGAAGGCGAGAAGGCGCGACGACTTGATCGCCTTCGCGACAAGGTAAGCGGCACCTCCGACCGCCACCAGATAAGCGGCGCGATGCCTCTTGATCGCCTCAATCGCTTGTGGCCCACGCTCGCCCTTGCCGATCATGGCAACGAGACCCGTTTCGGCCAGCATTGTCTCGGTGAATTTGTCCATGCGCGTCGCGGTGGTCGGACCAGCCGATCCGACAATTTCCTCGCGAACAGGATTGACGGGGCCGACATAGTAAATCACACGGTTGCGGAAATCGACCGGCAACGGCTCGCCTCGCCGGATCATGTCGGTCAAGCGTTTGTGTGCCACGTCGTGCCCCGTGAGCAGGGATCCCGAGAGCAGAAGTATTTCGCCGGGCTGCCACGTTGAAACCGCCTCGCGCGTGAGGGTGTTCAGGTCCACGCGCCGCGCCGCGCCGCGTGCGCGGTGCGGTCGAGCGCAACCTGCGGCCAATCGCGGAGGTCAGGCGGATCGAAGTGCGCCGGGCCGTTGCCATCCAGCACGAAATGCACGTGGCGATTGGCAGCGCATTGCGGTACGAGCCCAACGGGCATGGAGGCCGCGTGGGTCGGAAAAGTCTTGATCTTCACGTCGACGACGGTGGTAAGGCCGCCCAGTCCTTGGGCGCCGATGCCGAGCGCGTTGATCTCTTCGAAAAGTTCGATCCGCATTTCTTCTTCAGGTGTTTTCGGACCACGGGACAGAAGGTTCGACATGTCGATCGGCTCGAGCAGCGCCTCCTTCGCGAGCAACATGGCCTTCTCACAGCTGCCACCGATGCCGATTCCCATCATGCCGGGCGGACACCAGCCGGCGCCCAGTTTCGGCACCGTATCCAACACCCAATCCACCACTGAATCACTCGGGTTGAGCGTCACAAAACGAGCCTTGTTCTCCGATCGGCCGCCCTTGGCGCAGAGCGTTATCTGGAGATGATCCCCGGGCACGAGCTCTGCATGTACGACCGCGGGCGTATTGTCGCGAGTATTTTGTCGCGAGAACAGTGGATCGAAAACGATGGAAGCGCGCAACGGGTTGCTGTCGTTTGTATAGGCGTGCCTTACGCCGTCGTTGATGAGGTCGGACAGGCTACGCGAAGTCTCGAAACAAACATTCATGCCGACCTTGACAAAGGCGCTCACCATACCGGTGTCCTGGCAAATCGGGCGCTTTCCCAGCGCCGACATGCGCGAGTTCACCAGGATTTGCGCGATAGCGTCCTTGGCCGCCGGACTCTCCTCGATTTCATAAGCCTTGGCGAGATGTTTGATGTAGTCGGCGGGGTGATAGTAAGAGATGAATTGCAGGGCATCAGCAACGCTGCAGATCACATCATCTTCCTTGATGATCGTTGTCATGCTCGTTCTCCCTCAACGCCCTGTCACATTGACCCAATCCCGACAGGGCCGAAATGCGACGGGAGAGTCAT
Organism: Bradyrhizobium sp.; assembly: GCF_035309285.1. Classification (GTDB taxonomy): domain Bacteria; phylum Pseudomonadota; class Alphaproteobacteria; order Rhizobiales; family Xanthobacteraceae; genus Bradyrhizobium. The sequence goes on from NZ_DATGFH010000088.1 coordinate 52,780, forward strand.
GCCGCGGCGAAGCGCTTCCATGCTTCTTCTTTCGGCCTTTCGTGCAGAAGGAACGCCTCTACTCCGCCTGGTCGCATCTTGGAGAAAAGGTCTGCGACAGCGGGATCATGACCAGGGACAATGCACGTTTCGTCTTCCGCCAAAGCAGCGATGGTCTGCCATCCCTGAATCATGTCACCGACGTTATAGACGAGGGGAAAGGGGTTCTTTTTCCGCATGTTATCATAGAAATGAGCGGCATCAGAGGCGAGGACGATAGATCCTCTCGCAGTCTGAACCCTTACGATCTGAAGGCCATCAGAATGTCCGCCCACCCAGTGCAGGTCGAGGCCCGGTGCCACGGAAGAATGCCCGCAATGGAAGACGGCGCGGCCGGCATAGACATGCCGTACCATGTCAACCACGGGATCAACGTCAAATGGTTGCCGGAAGAACGCATGACACATACAACGGCCTGTTGCATAGGCCATCTCGCGCTCTTGAATGTGAAACCTGGCGTGCGGAAAGTTATCGAGATTGCCTGCGTGATCAAAGTGCAGATGCGTGATGATCACGTCCGTGATCGACGATGGATCGCCACCCATTTTTTTCGAGCGCGACTTCAGGCGGAATGGTCAGCTTGCGGTTGCGGCGCTCCCCGGCAGATCGGTTGAAGCCGGTATCGACGAGGATGTTCCGGTTGCCGTCCTTGATGAGCCATATGTAAAAGTCCAACGGCATTGGACCATCGTGCATGTCTCTTTGAATGAAATTCTCGTGCGACCTGCGTTCGGCCAACGTGGCATATCTGATCGCATAGATTTCATACATCCTGCACTCCAGCATTTGGCCGATCCAGTGCCGTGACCGACGCTCGTCAGATAGTGCGGCCGCCGTCGACAGGCATCTCTATCCCCGTGATGAATTTGGCGGCGTCGCTCGCGAGATAGAGGGTCGCGTTCGCCACAACGTCGAGACCGAGCGCCTCGCTGATCCGCAGTCCAGTCATCGCGATGAGGCTGAACAGGGTCGAGAAGGTCAGCCCGCGCATGCCATAGACCGAAGGTAACGCGGCTGCAGCTGCGACGATCTTCCCAATCTCCTCTTCGCTGTAGATATACGGCCGGGGGCGTCGGGACCGGTTTGGAATCAGACCCTGCGGCGGAATCTCATGGGACGGATCGAGATTATGCAGCCACTGCGCGAACAGCCGCACAATGCAGAGCCGAGCAGCCTAGGTTTGTCGGCTCGCGTGGCCGAACGCATCCTGCCACTTCACGAACAGGTCGGTGCTGACGTGATTGGCGCCGTAGCTTTCGGCGAAGGCGATGAAGCGTCTCAGTATCCGCTCGCTCGTGCGGAGATCGTAGCCCAGACTGCGGCGAATCGTCAGGTAGCGATCGAGTTCTTGGCGGAGATTCATTCCGCGCCTCCCATGCTCGGCCAGGTCTGGGCGATCGAGCGGAGGCCCTCGATATCTACCTTGGCGTAGATGAGGGTGGAGGCACGGGAGCGATGGCGCAGCACGTCACGCACCTCATCCAGCGATGCCGCCTGGCGCACGAGGTTGGTCGCAAGGCTATGGCGCAGGACATGCGATCCTACATAGGGACATGGCGGCTTCACCCCGCAGCGGGCAAATGCATCCTTGAGAATGGCGTTGAGCACCTGCCCATCCTTGAAGGGGCCGTGTGGCACCCTGGTACTGACGAATAGTGCGCGAGACGTGGACACGCGGTCATGGCGGATATAATCGGCCAGCGCTTCGCCAACGTCGGGTGGGATCGGCACCCGATCATGTCGCTGTCCCTTGCCTCGTATGATCAGCTCGCCCGCGCGCCATTCGATATCGTCGAGCTGGATAGCAATCACTACCGGAGCTCGCAGACCAAGACGCGCGAGTAGGAGAATCATCGCATGATTGCGCCGTCCGAAGCGGGGATCGCTTCGCACCGCGGCAAGAACAGCTTCCACCTGTTCCGGCGCCAGATGACGGGGAAGCCGCGCCGCATATCGCTGTGCCACCTTCGGGATGCATAGCGCCAGATTGGTGGCGGTCCGTCACTCCTTGAACAAATACTGGAAGAAGTTGCGCAGGTGTGTCGGCTGGGTCTTGTCCCGATAAGGCGTCTTGCGCCCCGTCTGCCTCTGAAGGAAGGCGACGATGTCACCGGGTGTCATCCGACCGAGGTCGAGATCCTTACCGCCGAAGCGGAAGGTCAGGAACCGGTTGGCGACGTACCAACAGCTCGTGATCGTCTTATTGCTGAGCCCCCGCTGGCGATGAAGATAATCCTCGTAATCGCGCCGCAGGGCGGCGCGAGTCATCTCCGCCGGCGTCGGCGACGCTGCCGGCTTTGTTATCCCCTGCGCCGCCAGATACTCGACGAAGCGCTTGACGATGAAGACCACATATTGCTGGCGGTCGCAGCGCCGTGATGCTCGACGAACCAGATCGGCCGCGTCATCCGGCGTCAGATCGCCGAGTGCGATACCTTGCTCTTCCATCAGCCGGAAGAGCCTCCAGATCGAGTGCAGATAGACGTTGATCGAACCTCTGACGTAGTTCAAGCGCTCCAGCTCGGCGCGATATTGGGCAATAATGATCGCGTCGCGCTGCACGTTCTTTTCTGTCGGATAGGACATGTTCTTGGCTCCTCATTGTTGAGGAGCCAAGGATGCCGTGCGGCTGTTGGCGTGTCTCGGTATGAACTTCTGCGAAAGTGGGAGGCGTCCGTGCGCCAGAACGGAAGTCCGACCGCGCCTGCAATACCAAGGCGTTAAAGCTGCAGTCGGGGTCGCGATCAGCGAGGCGAACCGCTCCTTTCCGCCGATTGTCTGATCTCCGACGGTGTCGCGCCATAGCATCGCCGGAATGCACGATTAAAATAGGAAAGATCGCCAAATCCGACCTCGAACGCCACCGAGCTGATGCTGCGGTGGCCAAGGCGCGGATCGCTCAACATCCGGTAAGCGTACGCAAGTCGCCGCCTGAGAACAAATGCGGAGAAGGCTAGGCCCTCTCCTTCGAAAAGCTTGTGAACGTATCGCGGCGTCACGCGTTGGCGCTGCGCTATCGCGGCGACGGTCAGACCGGAGTCGCCGAGATTAGCGGTTATGTCCGCGACAATCGCGCGCAGTCGGGCGGCACGGATGCCGCGCCCCTCCGCGATCGCCCAACCGTCCCGCGTGGCACCCAAAGTCACCGCGATGAGATCGTGGATGTGGGTGACGACGAGCCGCTGGACCTCGAGCGCCCGAAGGGGCATGTCATCGGCAATTGCACCCGTGTAGGTGACCAGCAGATTCAGCGCTTCGGTTCCGCGCGGAACAGCCCTGATCGGAGCGTCATCAAGCCTGCCGACGAGTGGCGCAATTGCATCGCGCGGCACACGGAATCCCATGAAGCGCACAGGCGTCGGGCGCGTGATGGTGAAGCCGTTCGAGCCGCGAGTTGCCAACACGGCATCGCCGTCCCGCAGCGTCAACTCTCGGTCGCATTGCTGCGCCGTACTGTGCCCGCTCACATTGACGGCAAGCAAGAGATCGTCCTCGTCGCTGGAGACGGACCCTCTGGGTCGGGCGGCCTGGCGCAGTCCGCGGAGCGTGCCGGACATGACACCGAGGCCCGGCAGTTTGCGCTTGGTGATGTCGGCTCGGACACTACAATCCGGCAGCGGCTCGAGCGGCTCAATTTTGCCGGGCAGGCTTGTGTGTTCGTAAAGCTCACGCACCGCTTTGGCGCGGGCCGCTTCGGGCAAGCCATCGGTCGAAAACCGGAAGCTGGTACAGGTGTCTTCGAAGGGCATCATCGCCGATCCCTCCTCTTCAAGGGCAGGCGGGGGAAGGCCGCCTGTGAAGCCTCAGCGGACATTATCGCATATGTTCTTCCCGGTCCAAGTCGTCGTTCTCTCCGGTCCAAGCCAGCCCTTGCCGATCCGGCTAGTCTTGCGCGAGCGGCGCAAGGCCTTCGCCCACGAAAGCGCCGCGATCGGAAACGGAAGTGGCCGAAATTGACACAGTACTGATCGTCGGAGGCGGGATCGCCGGGCTCACGCTCGGTCGCGCGCTCCACCAGCAAGGCTTCACGGTGGAACTCATCGAGCGTAGCACGGAATGGCGCGCCGAGGGTGGTGGTATCGCGGTGCAACCGAACGGCATGCGCATGTTGCGCGCGCTTGGCCTCGACGCCACGGTGGAGCGGGAAGGGACGCGCGTTCGCCTGTGGCGCTTCTGCGACCAGGCGGGCGAGAACCTGTCAGAGAACGATCTCGAGGCACTCTGGGGCGATGTCGGCCCCTTCATCGGGATCGAGCGAACACGCCTGCAGCAGATTCTGGTCGCCGGTATCCGGGGGATGCCCTATCGGTTGGGCGTGTCGATCCAGGCCCTGGTTGAGCATGACGACCGCGGTTTCGGTCGCTTTCGCCGACGGCTCGTCCGGTGTCTATGACTTGGTCGTGGGCGCGGACGGGATCTCGTCGACCGTGCGACTACTCACGCTAAGCACGACGCCACCTGCCTACAGCGGCGCAATGGCTTGGCGCAGCGTCGCGCCGATCCGCCCGTGCGGCCTCACCCAGCTACAGTTCCTCCTGGGCGAGGGTCGCTTCTTCGGGCTCTGCCCGGTAGGCAACGGACGCACCTATGGTTTTGGCAACATCACCGAGCCGCGGACTCACGAGCCGGTGGCCGGCCGGCTCGATCGCTTGCGCCGCCACTTCGCCGGCTTCGGCGAGATCGTCCAAGAATATCTCGCGGCGCTGAAGTGCGACGAGCAGATCCATTGCGGACCGGTTGACCGGGTTGCGCTCGAGAAATGGCATAGCGGTCGGGTGATTCTGATTGGTGACGCCGCCCACGCGAGCTCTCCGATGATGGGCCAGGGCGGCTGCATGGCGATGGAAGATGCTTGGGTGCTCGCCGAGAGTCTGCGCGAGAAAGCCACACTGATCGAGACCCTTGAGTCTTATGTCGCGAGGCGGCGAGCGCGAGTAATCTGGGTGCACCAGGAAAGTGAGGCCGTCGCCCACAGCTTTCGCCTGCCGCCCGCCACGCGCAACGAGGCTTTGCGCCGACGAGGCGAGGAGATGTTCCGGCGCCGCTTCATGTCGCTCGTTGCGGCGCCGTAATTGGCGCCGGACTGTAACCTGGGACACGATCCAATGCTCCGGCTGATGCGATAATCATTCAGGATTATGCCGAACACCGCATGGCCGGCGAGCCGCGGTTCCACCGCTCAATCCGCGCCATGCGGCATGATCCGAGCTTCGGCATTATGACCGTTATGCCGATATCGGCATAAGGGGCACGCTTCCGGCGCCAAGCATCGCCTCGATCGCGATCTCACCGGACGGTCCGGCTCGGCTGCCTATGCCATGGAGGAATGCACCGTCGAACTGCTCAGCGCCATGATCTGCGCCGACCTCAACCTCACTGTCGAGCCGAGACCCGACCACGCCATCTATATCGATTCCTGGCTTGAGGTCCTCCGCTCGGACTCGCGCGCCATCTTCACTGCCGCGAGTAAGGCGCAACAGATCGCCGATTGGATGCACACCCAGCAGGTCGACGCTCATCAGCAAGATAGGGGCGCCGCATAGGCGCCCCAACTTCGCCGTGTCGTCGTCTCTGACCGAGGCGGGTCAGTTGACCGAACCCTCTCGGAACAGCGTCTCCACCAGCTGACATTCTGGCAGGGTGCCGTCAGCCTTTGACGCTGGCGCGCGCGAACATCTGGGCGAGCTCCGTCCCACTGACCATCACGTCGTCATCGCGATCTGATCCCAAGTGCGCTACAATGGCCATAGTCCGCTCGGAGGTGACAGGTGCGGTCGGCCTCTATCTTCCTTGTCGAAGACGAAGCTCTCGTCCGAATGATGGTAGCGGACATGGTGGAGGAACTTGGCCATCGGGTCGTCGCCGAAGCCGGCACTATTGGTGACGCTGGCCCATATGCCCTGATGGGTGAGTTTGACCTCGCCATTCTCGACATCAACATTGGTGGTTTTGGCGTCGATCCCATTGCTGAGACCATCGAAAGGCGAGAGCGCCCTTTTCTGTTCATCACGGGCTATGGGCAACAGCATCTTCCCTCCTTGTTCCGTAGAAGACCAGTGCTGCAGAAGCCAGTCTCAATCGACAAATTGCGGGAAACGATCAATTCCCTGCTGACGACGGATGAAAGAAATAAGTAAAACGGCGTAGGGAAGTTGTTCAGGCCTGCGTGGATGACGTGAGATGCACGGCTATCTTTTGCCGGTTCTCAAACAGATCCCCCCGCAGACTGCACGAGGATCAACAGCACCTGTGCCTCCTCTAAGGGGCCCTCGGCGGGGTGGAGTCGGTGATGAGGAACTGAGAGACGGCGGTTACCAGTTGTGCCGGGGCAAAGGGCTTCTGCAGAAGGACACTGCTGGGGACACCTTCCGAAGGCCATTCGTTGCCAGCGCCCGCGGTCATGTAGAGGACCGGCAATTCGGGTGCGATCTTCCTCGCCTTCCGAGCCGCTTCCCAGCCGTTCGTCCTATCGCTCCAATCAATATCGATCACGAGCGCCCGGTAGTTCGCCTGCCCATTTTGGAGTAGGGTCACCGCCTCATGAGCAGATGCCACGATTGCCGGCTGGTAACCGCCTTCCGTCAGGGCATCAGCGACCAGCCCTTGGATCGCCTCGTCAACTTCCACGACGAGAATGATTGGACGCTCTTCCACTTGCCTTTCCCCTCAGCAAGCCGCACCAACTCGGAACTCAATACGCGTAGCTCTGCATTTGGTTCCCCTGGCATTGTTCAAGGTCGGCATTTGGCAGCTTGGGCACGGCCGTAAAGGCCGCGCGCATCGGGGACGAACGCGCAAGGACGGTGAACGTCCTTGGCCGCGCCAAAGCCGCCGGCCGTTCAACTCCTAACAACTTCTCCTCGATCATGATATTTTGTGGATCGCTAGTGATATCGTAGAAGTCCGTGAACCGTGGGGAGCAGCCGGAGGGTATAGGCGCTTGGTGTGATTACCTTGACCCATCCTTTCATCAACGATCCCAAGTATTGGCACGAGCGCGCTGAGGAGCTTCGCTCCATCGCGAAGCTCCTGGATGACACAGAAGCCAAACGGCAAATGCGTGCCATTGCTGCGAGCTATGATCGTCTCGCCGATCATATGCAACAGCGGTCTAAAGAGACCAAAGTGGTGAAGCGAGCGCGGCATCAACAGTAACCAAGGAGTCGACCATCTTATGCTCGATCAGCTGAAGCAGAACAACCGCACTTGGGCCGAGGGCAAGCTCGCTGTCGATCCCGGATTCTTCAAGAGACTGGTGGGGCAGCAGAGGCCCGAATATCTGTGGATCGGCTGCTCCGATAGCCGGGTACCCGCGAATGAGATCGTGGGGCTGGACCCCGGCGAGATGTTTGTTCACCGCAACGTCGCCAACCTCGCCCCGCCCCAGGATGCGAATTATCTGTCAGTGCTGCAGTTCGCCGTCGACGTGCTCAAGGTGAAGCACGTGCTGGTCGTCGGCCACTATGGCTGCGGAGGCATAGCCGCTGCAGTGGATGGCGAGCGCCGGGGCCTCGTCGACCACTGGCTCCATCCGATCCGCGAAGTCGCCCACGACCACAAGGACGAGCTCGCCGCCTACACCGACGACCGAGAGCGGCTGAACCGGCTCTGCGAGCTCAACGTCATCCGCCAGGTTAGGAACGTCGCGTCCGACGTCTTCGTTCAGGATGCTTGGGCGCGCGGCCAGCCACTGGCGGTACATGGCTGGGTCTATTCGCTGTCGAGCGGGCTCATCACCGATCTGAATGTGACCGTGACCGGCGGGCCAGTATCGACCGGATGACAAGCGATTCAGGCGCATTCGGGCAGGAGTGGTGAACGCTTGCGCACTGCCATCCGTCATCTCTTGCATCAGCTCGGCCGATCGAGCACCAGCCCGGGGCGAAACTGTCGGGGACCTGAAGCTCGCTGCTCTCTCGTTCGGCGAGGAACGTCGCCGAGCTGGCGCTGTGCCGGTTGAACGACCGCCAAGGTGCCTCAGCAATTCGCGAGTCTGTCTCACGAGCCAAGATCGCCCGGAAGCCCGCGGTTTTTTAGGAAAACGCCGCCGAAAAAATCCGGCTGAGACAACTTGACTGTTCAGATAAGTGGCCGAACTTGCCGCCGCGTTCGGCTGCGCATCGCTCGGGATCATGCCGACGGTTCGCCACTCCGATTACATCGGCTCCTGGCTGGAAGTCCTGCGCGAAGACAATCGTGCCATCGTGCGCGCTGCCTCGCAGGCGAGCAAAGCAGCGGACTATCTGCTCGGCTTCGTTTCCGATCCCGTCGCAAGCGCGCCGGTGGATCCGCAGGTTGGTGATTGCGAGGCGGCGTAGTGCTGGACCTGCCGCCGTCGCGCGAGAGTAAGAGGAGGGACGTTTTTCCACGACGGGCTGGAAGTCGAGAGAGAGTCTCTTGGCTGCCCGTCGTGGAGAATGCAAATGACGAAGGTCCAGAAGATCACGCTATCGCCCTCGCGAGACATCCCGTTCAACAAGCTGGTGCTGAGCCAGTCCAATGTGCGCCGCGTGAAGGCCGGCGTCTCGATCGAGCAGCTAGCGGAAAGTATCGCGCAGCGTACTTTGCTGCAGAGCCTGAATGTTCGTGCCGTCGTGGACGGTAACGGCAACGAGACGGGCATGTTCGAGGTCCCGGCCGGCGGTAGACGGTATCGCGCCCTGGAGTTGCTCGTGAAGCAAAAGCGCATGGCCAAGACGCAAGCTGTTCCTTGCGTCGTGCGCGAGGGTGGCATCGCCGAGGATGATTCTCTTGCGGAGAATGACGAGCGGGTCGGGTTACATCCGCTAGACCAGTTTCGAGCTTTCAAGAGTTTGAGCGACGCTGGCTTGAGCGACGAAGATATCGCGGCCCGGCATTTCGTGACGCCGGCGATTGTGAAGCAACGATTGCGCCTCGCCTCAGTGTCGCCGAAGCTGCACGAGGTCTATGCCGAAGATGGCATGACCCTCGAGCAGCTCATGGCGTTCTCGGTCACGGCCGATCAGGTTCGCCAGGAGCAGGTCTGGGAGAACGTCAGTCGTTCCGGCTATGATGAACCGTACCAGATCAGGCGGGGGCTTACGGAGCAGACTGTCCGTGCATCCGATCGCCGCGCGCAATTTGTTGGGGTTGACGCCTACGAGCAAGCGGGTGGCGGCGTCTTGCGAGATCTATTCGAGCACGACGATGGCGGTTGGCTTCAGGATGTTGCTCTACTCGACCGACTTGTTACCGAGAAGCTGACCGCGGAGGCCGAGACGATCGCCAAGGAAGGCTGGAAATGGATCTCGGTGGCCGTGGATTTCCCCTACGGCCACGCCGCCGGATTGCGTGAACTGGAGGGCAAACCTGCCGATCTCACCATCGAGGAGCAGGCGACGATCGACGCACTCAACGCCGAGCAGGCCAAGCTGGAATTCGACTACCAGGACGCGGATGAATTGCCCGACGACGTCGATCAGCGCCTCAGCGAGATCGAAGCGGCGTTGATGGCCTTCGACGAGCGATCGGTGGTCTACGATTCCGCCGACATCGCCCGAGCTGGCGTCTTCGTCAGCATCGATTCCGAAGGACGGCTCGCAGTGGACCGGGGTTACGTCCGACCGGAGGACGAGCCGGCCGCGACTGATTCCGACATCTCGCAAAACGTCGATGCGTCGTCGACTGAGGGGCAGGAGGCCAGTACTTCTGTGCAACGTACGGCGATCTCGGTCGCCGGTCACCCGGCTGAAACCGACGAGGATGATGAGGATGCGGCAAAGCCGTTACCCGATCGGCTCATCAGCGAGCTGACGGCACATCGTACGCTGGCGTTACGCGATGCGCTGGCACAGAGTCCAGCCATCACGTTCCAGGCGGCGCTGCACAAGTTCGTGCTGACCACCTTTTACCGGTTCGCTTCCTCCGGAAGCTGCCTGGAGATCGGACTTCATACGCCGACCTTTCCAGCCCAGGCTCCGGGTCTGAAGGAGAGCGTGTCCGCTAAGGCTATCGAGGCGCGGCATGAGAGTTGGAAGGCGCGGCTGCCGAAGAATGAGACGGACCTCTGGGACGCATTGACGGCGCTGGACGGCACCGCCCAGGCGTCCCTGTTTGCCCACTGTGCGTCATTTGCGGTCAACGCGCTGTACGAGCCGGCCAACCGCACCAATCAAGGCCGGGTCTCTGCCCATGGTGTCCGCACGCGTCTTGATCAAGCCGACGTGCTGGCGCGCGCCGTCGGACTCGACATGGTCCAGGCCGGCTGGCGACCGACGGTCGACAACTATCTCGGCCGTGTCACCAAGCCCCGTATTCTTGAGGCTGTTCGGGAGGCCAAAGGCGAGTCCTCGGCGCAACTGATCGACCATCTGAAGAAGGCCGACATGGCCAAGGAGGCCGAGCGTCTCCTCGATGGCTCCGGCTGGTTGCCGGAGCCGCTCCGCCTCGTCGATTTCGCGCCGGCGCCGGCGGAGCAGGAGGGTGAAGCGGGCGCGTTGCCCGAATTCCTCGCCGACGACGAGGAGCGGGATGTCGCTGCCGACGACGATCGGCCACAGTGTCAGGCGGCTGAATGAAATCACGGCGCGGGACGACTCCGGCCGTCCCGCATTCTTCGTATCAGGGGGCCGGCGTACAGCGTCGGTCCCCATTTCGTTTGGCGAGGGCTCGAGAGGAAGAGCGCGGCCGGTAAGGGTTTGAGCCGCGGCGGTTCAGGAGAGCGCCGGGCGGTTCGGCCCATTCCCGCTCTCCGAAAGACACCCCTCATGACCGAATCTCTCGTCGGCGGCGCCAGCGCCGCGCCGCTCTCGATGCGTGCCACCGCTGTTGTCGCCTCCGCTATCGTCAGGGCTGCGCGACAGCTTTTGACCGATCTCGAACGCAGCCGGCGCATCGATGCAGCCCTTTTGCGTTCCGCCATGGAGGCAGCGTTTGGTGCCTCCGATGCAAATGGTGCCTGGAACTGGAAGACCGCCTACGACGCCTGCGAGGCGGCGACCGTCCTGTTCCTGCGGCGGCATGGCGCCGCCATGCGCACCAAGGCGGCGTCGCCGGCGGGCATGCTGTCGATGCTGATGAGGATCACCAGTTTCCTTCCGACCCAGACACGCCGGTCCGAGGAAAGTGAATCGCTCCAGCAGTTCTCGACACCAATCGGATTGGCGTACGTCGCCAGCGTTGCCGCCGCGATCACGCCGGCCGACGTCGTGCTGGAGCCTTCGGCCGGCACTGGTCTTCTTGCCATCCTCGCCGAACTCTCCGGTGCCTCACTTATCCTCAACGAATTCGCCGACAGCCGTGCCGGCATTCTCGCGCAGCTCTTTCCCGGCGTCCGCACGACGCAGTATGACGCCGCGCACATCAACGACCACCTTGATGCCGGCATTGTGCCGAGCGTCGTGCTGATGAACCCTCCGTTTTCGGCCGCGGTTCATGTCGATCGCCAGATGGCGGATGCGGCACTACGGCACATCGGCTCCGCGCTGGCTCGTCTTCCCGAAGGCGGACGGCTGGTCACCATCACAGGAGCGAACGTCGCCCCCGAAAATCCCGCATGGACCTGCTCCTTCAAGCGATTGCAGGAACTGGGCCGCGTCGTGTTCTCGGCGCCAATCGACGGCACTGTCTACGCCAAGCACGGGACCAGCATCAATACGCGCTTGACCGTTATCGATCGAGTGCCGGCTGACGATGTTGGAATATTCGTCGCATCACCCGGCATTGCGCCCGACCTGCCGACTTTGCTCGCCTGGGTCATGCAATACGTGCCGCCACGGCGGCCAGTTGCTGGCACTGCGGCTCTGGCGGTGGCGGCAATTGCCAGCGCTCGAACGCCTCGAACGGTCCGCGCCTACCTCGGCCAGCCTCAAACAGCGATGGTGCCAGCAATTGACCTCGTAGCGACCGAAGTCGTCTACGAGCCGGTCGACTGGACGCCCACGGTTGCCAGCCAGATCAGCGATGCGCTGTATGAGGCCTATACGCTGCAGGCGATCCGCATACCGGGCGCGCAACCGCATCCGACCAAACTCGTGCAGTCCGCGGCAATGGCTTCCGTGGCTCCACCAAAGCCATCCTATCGGCCGCATTTGCCGGCGAACGTTGTCGCGGATGGCATCCTCTCGGACGCCCAGCTCGAGAGCGTCATCTACGCCGGAGAGGCGCATTCGGAATTTCTCGCGGGCTCCTGGACGGTCGATACGACCTTTGACGTCGTTGCCGCCGCACACGAAGACGCCGAGAATGCCGTTCGCTTTCGTCGCGGCTGGTTTTTGGGCGACGGCACCGGCGCGGGCAAGGGCCGGCAGGTCGCGGGAATCCTGCTCGACAACTGGCTGAAAGATCGCCGGCGCGCGCTCTGGATCAGCAAGTCCGACAAGCTCATCGAGGATGCGCAGCGCGATTGGTCGGCAGTTGGAATGGAGCGTCTGCTCGTCACGCCGCTTTCGCGCTTTCGGCAGGGTACGCCGATCCCACTCGCGGAAGGCGTCCTATTTACCACCTACGCTACGCTGCGCGCCGACGAGCGCGGAGAAAAGCTTTCGCGTGTCCGGCAGATCGTTGAATGGTTGGGCTCCGACTTCGACGGAGTGATCGTCTTCGACGAGAGCCACGCCATGCAGAACGCGGTTAGCGGCAAGGGCGAGCGGGGCGAGCAGACAGCCTCCCAGCAGGGGCGCGCGGGCCTGCGGCTCCAGCACGCCTTGCCGAATGCCCGCGTGGTCTACGTCTCGGCAACCGGCGCCACCACGGTGCACAATCTCGCTTACGCCCAGCGGCTCGGCTTGTGGGGCGGTGAAGATTTTCCATTCGCCACCCGTGCTGAATTCGTCGAGGCGATCGAGGAGGGCGGTGTCGCGGCGATGGAGGTATTGGCGCGCGACCTCAAAGCGCTCGGCCTCTATGCGGCGCGCTCTCTGTCCTACGAGGGAATTGAATACGAACTGGTCGAACACCAGCTCACGCCCGAGCAGGTTCGCATCTATGACGCCTATGCCGGCGCGTTCGGCATCATCCATAACAATCTCGACGCCGCGATGCGGGCGGCCAACATCACCGGTGCGACCGGCACGCTGAACGCGCAGGCAAAATCCGCAGCGCGATCCGCGTTCGAAAGCGCCAAACAGCGCTTCTTCGGGCATCTCTTGACCTCGATGAAGACGCCTTCGCTGATCCGCTCGATCGAGCGCGATCTGGACGCCGGTCATGCGACTGTCATCCAGATTGTCTCGACCGGCGAGGCGCTGATGGAGCGGCGTCTCGCCGAAATCCCGACCGAGGACTGGGGCGACGTCCAGGTCGACATCACGCCGCGTGAGTACGTTCTCGACTATCTCGCTCACTCCTTCCCGGTCCAGCTTTTTGAGCCATTCACCGACTCGGAAGGCAACCTCTGCTCCCGGCCGGTCTATCGCGACGGCCAGCCTGTAGAGAGCCGGGAAGCCGTCGCGCGCCGTGATCGCCTGATTGAGAAGCTCGCCTCGCTCCCGCCGGTGCCAGGCGCGCTCGACCAGATCGTCCAGCGATTTGGGACTGACATGGTCGCCGAGGTAACCGGCCGCTCTCGCCGCGTCATCCGTAAGGGAGGCCGCCTCATCGTTGAGAACCGTGCCGCATCTGCAAACCTCGCGGAGACTGCTGCCTTCATGGACGACGCCAAGCGCATCCTTGTCTTCAGCGATGCCGGCGGCACCGGCCGTTCGTATCATGCCGAACTCTCGGCTCGGAATCGCAGGTTGCGCGTCCATTACTTGCTTGAGCCCGGCTGGAAAGCCGATGCCGCCATCCAGGGCCTCGGCCGCACGAACCGTACCAACCAGGCCCAGCCGCCGCTGTTCCGACCGATCGCCACCGACGTTAAAGCCGAGAAGCGTTTCTTGAGCACCATCGCGCGCCGTCTCGACACGCTCGGCGCCATCACGCGAGGTCAGCGCCAGACCGGGGGCCAGGGCCTGTTCCGGCCCGAGGACAATCTCGAAAGCCACTACGGCCGCGACGCGCTGCGCCAACTCTACATGCTGCTTGCGCGGGGCAAGCTCGAGGGCTGCTCGCTGGAGCGGTTCGAAGATGCGACCGGCCTCAAGCTCATGGATGCCAATGGCATCAAGGATGAGCTGCCGCCGATTACGACCTTCCTGAACAGGTTGCTGGCGCTGACGATCGAGCTTCAGAATATCCTGTTCACGGCTTTCGAGCAGTTATTGACCGCTCGCATCGAGGGCGCAATCGCCTCCGGCACCTATGATGTCGGGCTGGAAACACTCCGGGCCGAGAGCTTTGTCATTGCCGACCGCCGGACGATTTACGTTCATCCGGTGACCGGTGCCGAGACCAGGCTTCTCACGATCACCGAGCGCCGGCGCAATCACCCTGTGACGCTGGATGACGCCCTCGGCCGTCTTTCCGATCATCGTGCCGTCCTGTTGATCAACGCGCGCTCCGGCCGGCCCGCGGTGCAGATCCCGGCGCCGAGTTTCATGCTCGATGACGGCGAAATCGACCGGCGCGTCCGGCTGATCCGACCGATGGAGCAGCACAGCGTCCCCTTGAAGATGATGGCTGAAAGCCATTGGGTCGAAGCCGACCGCGAACGCTTTTCCGCCGCCTGGCTGGCGGAGATTGCGGGCATCCCTGAGTTCTCCGAGAGCACGATCCACATCGTGGCGGGGTTACTGCTGCCGATCTGGAAGCGGCTGCCAAACGAGTCGACCCGGGTCTACCGCCTTCAGACCGATGCGGGCGAGCGCATTATCGGCTGCAAGGTCTCGGCCGCCTGGGTCGCGAATGTCCTTGCGACTGATGCGCCGAAGCTGACGCCGGACGAAGCCTTCGTGGCGGTGATGGAAGGCCGAACCGTCCTCGACCTCTCCGAAGGCCTCCAGCTTCGCCGCGTTCGGGTCATGGGTGCCTACCGCATCGAATTGTCCGGCTTCACCGACACGATGCGCGATCGACTGCGCGCTTATGGGCTCTTCGGGGAGATCATCTCGTGGAAGCTGCGCATGTTCCTGCCGACTGACGCTGACGGAGCCGAGGTGCTCGCGAAGGTGTTCGATCGATATCCGATTGAGCGCATCGCCGAACGGGAGGCCGCGTGATGCCCCGCGATGCCTCCGAGCTTGCACATCGCCTCGCGCGCGAGGCCGAGGCGCTGTGCCGTCACTATCTGTCAAACGGTAAACGCGAGGGGAAGTATTGGCTGATCGGTGATGTCCACAATTCCCCAGGCCGCTCGATGTTCGTGCGGCTCCAGGACTCGCCGAAGGGCCCCGCCGGCAAGTTCACCGAATATGTTGCGCGGTCGATTATGTTGCGCATTTTCGATTGGGTGGTATCTCACAGACGATTGACAGCCTCTACGCAACATAATGCCAGCGCGTTGCGGGAGCTTGCGTGATGTCCCGCGACGCTTCCGAACTGGCGC
>NZ_DATGFH010000089.1:0-19599 GCF_035309285.1 Bradyrhizobium sp.
GGTAGCCGAGCGCGTTGGACAGCGCGACGGTGACCTCCCAGTCGGCGAGGCCGGCGAGCGGCGGCATGACCTTGCGCACCCGCGAGATCCGGCGCTCGGCGTTGGTGAACGTGCCGTCCTTCTCGAGGAACGACGAGCCGGGCAGGAACACGTGCGCGAACTTGGCGGTCTCGTTGATGAACAGGTCCTGGACGATGATGCACTCCATGGAGCGCAGCGCGCGGGACACGTGCTCGGTGTTCGGATCGGACTGCGCGATGTCCTCGCCCTGGACGTAGAGCGCGCGGAACGAGCCGTCGACCGCGGCGTCGAACATGTTGGGGATGCGCAAGCCCGGTTCGCTTTCGAGATGGACGCCCCAGGCGGCTTCGAACAGGGCGCGGGTGGCATCGTCGGAGATGTGGCGATAGCCCGGCAGCTCGTGCGGAAACGAGCCCATGTCGCAGGAGCCCTGCACGTTGTTCTGGCCGCGCAGCGGATTCACGCCGACGCCGGGACGACCGATATTGCCGGTCGCCATTGCGAGATTGGCGATCGCGATCACCGTGGTCGAGCCCTGGCTGTGCTCGGTGACGCCAAGGCCGTAGTAGATCGCGCCATTGCCGCCGGTCGCATAGAGCCGCGCAGCGGCGCGTAATTCCTTGGGATCGACGCCGGTCATGATCGCAGTCGCTTCCGGGCTGTGCTTCGGAAGGGCGACGAAAGCCGCCCAATCCTCGAACTCGCCCCAGTCGCAGCGCTCGCGCACGAAGGCCTCGTTGACGAGGCCCTCGGTGACGATGACATGCGCCATCGCGGTGAGCACCGCCACATTGGTGCCGGGCAAGAGCGGCAGATGATGCCGAGCCTCGATGTGTGCCGAGCGGACGAGATCGATGCGGCGAGGATCGACCACGATCAGTTTGGCGGCGGCGCGCAGCCGCTTCTTCATGCGGGACGCGAACACCGGATGCGCGTCGGTCGGGTTGGCGCCGATCACCATGATGACGTCGCTCTGCTCGACCGAGTCGAAATCCTGCGTGCCGGCAGAGGTGCCGAAGGTCGTCGCCAGTCCATAGCCGGTCGGCGAATGGCAGACGCGGGCGCAGGTGTCGACATTGTTGTTGCCGAAGCCAGCGCGGATCAGCTTCTGCACCAGATAGGTCTCTTCATTGGTGCAGCGGGAGGAGGTGATGCCGCCGATGGCGCCGCGGCCATATGTCTGCTGGATGCTTTTGAACTTGCTCGCAGCGAAATTGAAGGCTTCGTCCCAGGAGACTTCGCGCCAGGGATCCTCGATCCGCTCGCGGATCATCGGGTTGAGGATACGTTCCTTGTGAGTCGTATAGCCCCAGGCGAAGCGGCCCTTGACGCAGGAATGGCCGCGATTGGCCTTGCCGTCCTTGAAAGGAACCATGCGCACGACTTCCTCGCCGCGCATCTCCGCCTTGAAGGCGCAGCCGACGCCGCAATAGGCGCAGGTGGTGACGACCGAATGCTCGGGCTGGCCGATCTCGATAACGGATTTCTCCATGAGCGTCGCGGTTGGGCAGGCCTGCACGCAGGCGCCGCAGGAGACGCATTCGGAGCCCAGAAAACTGTCGCTCATGCCGGGCGAGACGCGGCTGTCAAAGCCGCGGCCCGAAATCGTCAGCGCGAAGGTGCCTTGCACGTCCTCGCAGGCGCGCACGCAACGCGAGCAGACGATGCACTTGGAAGGATCGTAAGCGAAGTACGGATTGGACTCGTCCTTCGGCATCCAGGCGGCGTTGAACTCGCCGCCCGCCTTCTCGAACACATGGTTCTCGCCTTGGTAACCGTAGCGCACGTCGCGCAGCCCCACCGCGCCGGCCATGTCCTGCAATTCGCAATCGCCGTTGGCGGCGCAGGTGAGACAATCGAGCGGGTGGTCGGAGATGTAGAGCTCCATCACACCCTTGCGTAACGTCTTCAGTCGTTCGCTCTGGGTATGCACGACGAGGCCGGGAGCGACGGGTGTTGTGCAGGAGGCCGGCGTGCCGGCGCGGCCTTCGATTTCGACCAGGCAAAGCCGGCAGGAGCCGAACGCGTCGACCATGTCGGTCGCGCAGAGCTTTGGGATCTGCGTGCCGGCTTCCATCGCCGCGCGCATGATGGAGGTGCCATCAGGCACGGTGACGGTCTGACCGTCGATGGTCAGCGTGACCGTCGTCTCGGATCTGGATTGGGGCGTGCCGAAATCGGTTTCCTGGATCAGCGACATCACGATCCTCCTATTCCGCGGCCTGCAGCTTGGCCGGTGCCGGGCCAAAGTCTTCCCGGAAATGTTTCAGCGCGCTCATGACGGGGTAGGGCGTAAATCCACCGAGGGCGCAGAGCGAGCCGAACTTCATGGTGTTGCAGAGGTCCTCGACCACGGCGAGATTTTCGGCGACGCGTTCGCCGCGGATGATCTTGTCGATGGTCTCGACACCGCGCGTCGAGCCGATCCGGCACGGCGTGCACTTGCCGCAGGATTCGATCGCGCAAAACGCAAACGCGAAGCGCGCCTGCTTCGCCATATCGACGGTGTCATCGAACACGACAATGCCACCATGGCCGATCAGGCCATCGCGCGCGGCAAAGGCCTCGTAATCGAATGGCGTATCGAACAGCGCGCGGGGAAAATAGGCCCCGAGCGGACCGCCGACCTGCACGGCGCGCGCCGGGCGCCCCGTGAGGGTGCCGCCGCCGATGTCGTCGACGAGCTCGCCGAGCGTGACGCCGAAGGCGGTCTCGAACAGGCCGCCGTATTTGACGTTTCCGGCGAGCTGGATCGGCATGGTGCCACGCGAGCGTCCCATACCGAAATCGGCATAGGCCTTCGGGCCTTCGGCGAGGATGAAGGGGATCGCCGCGAAGGAGAGCACGTTGTTGATCACGGTGGGATTGCCGAACAGGCCCTTGTGCGCCGGCAGCGGCGGCTTGGCGCGCACGATGCCGCGGCGCCCCTCCAGGCTTTCGAGCAGCGAGGTCTCCTCGCCGCAGACATAGGCGCCGGCGCCGACGCGAACTTCAAGGTCGAAACTGTGTGCGGAGCCGCCGATGCGATCGCCGAGCAGCCCCGCGCGTTTCGCGGTGGCGATCGCCGCATTCATGGCTAGGGCGGCATGCGGATATTCCGAGCGGATATAGATGTAGCCCTTGCTGGCGCCGACCGTGATCGCGGCAATCGTCATGCCTTCGATCAGCAGGAAGGGATCGCCTTCCATGATCATGCGGTCGGCAAACGTGCCGCTGTCGCCTTCGTCGGCGTTGCAGACAATGTATTTGCGGTCGGATTTGGCGTCGGCCACCGTTTTCCATTTGATGCCGGTCGGAAAACCGGCGCCGCCTCGGCCGCGCAGGCCTGACGCCGTCACGTCGGCGAGGATTGCTTCCGGCGTCAACGACAGTGCGCGGTCAAAACCGCGGTAGCCGCCATGAGCGCGATAGTCCTCGACCGAGCGGGGATCGATCACACCGCACCGCGCGAAGGTGAGGCGGGTCTGCCGCTTCAGCCAGGGGATTTCCTCGGCGAGGCCGAGCCACAACGGATGCAGGTGGCCTGAGATCGCGGCATCGAGCACGGACGGCACATCGGCGGTCCCGACGGGACCAAACGCGATGCGGCCGCGTGGTGTCGCGACTTCGATCATCGGCTCGAGCCAATAGAGCCCGCGCGAGCCGGTCCGGATGATTTCGATGGCAATGCCGCGCTTTACGGCCGCCTGTTCCAGCTCCAGCAAAACGTCATCGGCGCCAACCGCGATCGCGCCGGCATCGCGTGGGACAAAGAGGCGAAGGGTCATCGCTGCGCCTCCGCCACCACCGCATCGAGGCGGGCTTCATCGAGGCGGCCGACCACGCGTCCGTCCAGCATGGCCGACGGCGGGGTGGCGCAGAGGCCGAGGCAGTAGATCGGCTCCAGCGTCACACGCTCGTCGGCCGTCGTGCCGCCGATCGCAATGCCGAGCCTGGCTTCAGCACGCGCGGCGAGCGCATTGCCGCCCGCGGCCTGGCAGGCTTCGGCGCGGCAAAGTTTCAGCACATGGCGGCCGGCGGGCTTTTTGCGGAAATCGTGATAGAAGGTGAAGACGCCGTAGACTTCGGCGCGGGACAGATTCAGTACCGAAGCGACCATCGAGATCGCAGGCTCCGGCACATAGCCGAACGCGTCCTGCAACGCGCGCAGGATCACCAGGGTCGCGCCCTCGCAGCTCGCATGTTCGGCGATGATCTCGGCGCCGCGCTCCTCGTTCCAGGATTCGTAACAGGGTTCGCAGGGCGACGTCATTTTTGTTCTCAATCAGTGGTTTCCTCACCCCCGATGAGAAATCAGAATCCGTCCGGATATCAATAAAGCAGTCCCGTGGGGCGATTGGAGATGCCGATTAATAGGGTTGCGAAATCAATCGATATGAAAACGAAATCATGCGATGAAATGGCGGTCCCGTGCGGCTTTTAGCGCAGGCAGCCGCCGTGATAAGGGTAACGATCCTCTAAAGGCTCTCGCGAAAGGCGCGCGGTTTTGATCGACAAGCTTGAACTACTACTTGCGCTGGCAAAGGAGCGGCATTTCGGGCGGGCGGCGGAAGCATGCGGCGTCACGCAGCCGACGATGTCGACCAGCATCAAGCAGCTCGAGGAGTTCCTCGGCGTGATGCTGGTGCAGCGCGGCTCACGCTTCCAGGGCTTTACGCCGGAGGGCGAGCGCGCGCTCGACTGGGCGCGCCGCATCGTCGGCGATGCCCGCGCGATGCGGCAGGAGATCAACACGCTCAAGGAAGGTCTCTCCGGCGAGATCGCCATCGCAGCGATCCCGACCGCACTCGGCATGCTCGCCTCGCTGACGACGCCGTTTCGCGCGCGCCACCCGAACGTGCGTTTCCGCATCATATCCTCGACCTCGATCACCGCGCTTGCATTGCTCGAAAATCTCGAGGTCGATGCCGCGCTCAGCTACATCGAGAACGAGCCGATCGGCAAGGTGCGCACGGTGCCGCTCTACAATGAGAGCTACCGCTTGCTGACGTCGCCGGACGGCATGTACGGCGACCGCAAGGAGGTGACCTGGAAGGAAGTGGGGCAGGTGCCCCTGTGTCTCCTGACGCCCGACATGCAGAACCGCCGGATCATCGATCGGGCGCTGCGGTCGGTCGGCGTCGAGGCGACGCCGACGCTGACGTCGAACTCCATCATCGTGTTGTACACCCATGTGAAGACGGGCCGCTGGGCCAGCGTGATGCCGGCAAAGCTCGCGGAGACGCTGGGATTTTCCGACCGGGTGAAGGCTATCCCGATCGTCGATCCTGCCGTCAGCTACAATGTCGGCCTGCTCATTTCGCAACGCGATCCGATGACACCGCAGATCGCGGCGTTGGTGCAGGTGGCGCGCGAAGTCGCGCCGACTCTGGAGTCGTGATGATTGTCATTCCGGGATGGTGCACAGCACCAGACCCGGAATCTCGAGATTCCTGGTTCGATGCTTCGCATCGCCCCGGAATGACGGCGGAACGTGTCGACTGCCTCATGCCGCCGCCGGCATGTCCGGCCTGCGGTCGTGGGGATGGCGCGGCAGTGAGACGCGAACGACGGTGCCGCTGCCGAGCCGCGAGCGCAGCTTCATCGATCCGCCATGGAGCTGGGTGAGCGAGCGGGCGATCGCAAGCCCCAGTCCCGAGCCGTGATAGGTCTTGGTGAGCTGGCTTTCGACCTGCTCGAAGGGGCGGCCGAGCCTTGCCAGCGAGTGTGCGGCGATGCCGATGCCGGTGTCGGCGATCAGAAGCGTGATGCAGTCGTCGGTGATCCGGCTGCGCACGGTGATCTTGCCGCCTTCCGGCGTGAACTTCACGGCGTTGGACAACAGGTTGACCAGGATCTGCTTGGTCGCGCGGCGATCGGCCACCACGGAAATGGTCCGTGCGATGTCGGCGTCGACTACCAGCTGCTTGTCCTGGGCGCGGCCGGAAACGACGCGCAGCGATTCCGCCAGCGTCTTGGAGAGATCGAGCGGCTCCATGTCGAGCTTCATGCGGCCGGCCTCGATCTTGGACATATCGAGGATGTCGTTGATCACCTCGAGCAGGTAATGGCCGCTGGTAAGGATGTCGTGGCAATATTCCTGGTATTTCTCCGAGCCGAGCGCGCCGAACATGCCGCTCTCCATGATCTCCGAGAAGCCGATGATGGCATTGAGCGGCGTGCGCAACTCGTGGCTCATGTTGGCGAGGAATTTGGACTTGGTTTGATTGGCTTCCTCGGCGCGGGTCTTTTCGCGCTGATACTTCTCGGCGAGATCAGCGAGCTCGAAGGCCTGCCGCTCGAGCGCGGCGCGCGAGCGCTGCAGGTCGATGACGGTGGCGCGCAGCCGCAAGTCGTTGTCGACGAGCTTCTGCTCGTGCTCCTTGATGCGGGTGATGTCGGTGCCGACCGACACATAGCCGCCGTCCTTGGTGCGGCGCTCGGAGATGTGCAGCCAGCTTCCGTCCTCGAGCTGGGCCTCGAAGGTGCGCGCGCCCGGCGTCATCTTGGCAGTCTCGTGCAAACGGGTGCGAACCTCCGGCATGCGGCCGACCTCGATCACCGTCTCATAGGAGGTGCCGGGGATCACCGCGGAGTCCGGCAGCTTGTGCAGCCGCTGGAAGTGCGAGTTGCAGAGCACCAGCCGATTGGAGGCGTCCCACAGCACGAAGGCCTCGGGGATGGTCTCGATGGCGTCGCGCAGGCGAAGATCGGCTTCGATGGTCTTCTCGGCGAGGCTCTTCTGCTCGGTGATGTCGACCGCGATGCCGATCAGATGCAGGCCGGCGTCGCTCGAGCCCTGGCTCAGCTCGCAACGGACGCGGAGCCAGATCCAGTGGCCGCTGGTGTGCTGCATGCGGAAGGTCTGGTCGATGTGATCGATCTCGCCGGCGATGAGCTGGTCGGCAATCGCAAACAGATCGATGTCGTCGGATTTCACCAGCGCGTTGACCTCGCCGAAGGTGAGGAGGTCGCTGCGGCTGTCGAGCCCGAGCATGGTGAACATCGATTGCGACCAGAAGATGCGGCCGCGCGAAAGATCCCAGTCCCACAATCCGCAACGCCCGCGGTTGAGGGCGGTGTCGATCCGCCCGCGCACGGCATCATTGATGAGATCGCCCTCGCGGGCGCGGGTCGATTGCCAGTGGAAGGCGAAGCCGAGGATCAGGACGACGAAGCCGGTCGTGGCCGAGAGCGTCACCGACAGCGCGGAATCCGAGCCCCAGATCGGCTCCAGGTTCTCCTGGATGACGATGACGCGGCCCGGCAGTGCCTTGGTGAGCTGCGAGGTGGCGATGGCGCGGTTGCCGTTCGGTACGCGCAGGTCGGTTACCGAGCCTTGCTTGCCGGGAGATGCCAGGAGCTGCGCCGAAGAAATGGCGTCGAGGATGCCGTCGGACTCGCCGAGCGTCGCCTCGATCGGGACACGGGCAAGAATGCGGTTGTCGGCATTGACGACGATCACGTGGCGCCCGGGAGCGATCCCCCATGCCGGCAGCAGGTCGGGCAGGAGCGATTGCAGGCGCTCGATGCTGGTGAGGCGCTCGGAACGGTTGGAAGCGATGCGGTCGATGCGCTCGGCGAGATAGTCGGCAAGTGCGGTGATGTCGCGCTCGGCGGAGGCGCGCTTCTGACGGCTCTGGTCGAGCACCTGCACGAAGGCGCCGAGGCAGATGGTGATGAGGAAGGCGATGATCAGCGTGGGTACCGCGCGGCGAAGCGTCGGCTCCGCCGTCAGCAGCCGGGTGTAGGCCGGCTTCGCGATCGATTGCGCCAATCCCTTGATCGAATCGGATTGGGCGCACGCGTTCGCCGCATGCGCACGCGACATGCCCTAGACCCCCGCCGAAGGTTATTTTTTCACCCGGTCCGGAAGCTCCCCACGCCGCCTCCGAATCAATGTGATTTGAATCCAGTTTTTGCGACCTGTCGAGAGTCAACGATTCCGTAGGGCAAATAATTCTTGTCCCACAGAGAATCGAACGCGTGAAATTACGGAAGATCTGAGTCCGAAACAGGAACGACGTGTGACTTTCGAGACGTTAACCGTGCGGCGGCTCGGCGTGACTGATGACGCGCTTCACGCTCGGGAAGGCGCGTCGCAGCGCGCGCTCGATCTCGTCGACGTTCTCGTGCACCTTGATCACGCTCATCTCTGGTGCGGCGCGGCAGTGGAAGTTGACGATCTCGCCGGCGTCGGTGTTGCGCACGCGGACATTATGGATGTCGACGATGGCGGTGTCGGCGGCAAAGCGGGCGAGCGCCGCCTTTATGGTCGCGACGCGGTCGGAGGCGGCATCCGTGCCCCAGGGCAATTCCGGCTCCAGCGGCTCGATGTGGGTGTCGACCTCGACTTCAGCGCCGAATTCGTCGCGGATGCTGCGCTCGAGGTCGCGGGTGATGTCGTGGGCCTCTTTCAGCGCCATCTCGCCGTCGACCTCGAGGTCGATGCTGACGATGAGCTTTCCGCCGAGGTCGTGCACGGTGACATGGTGGATGGCAAGGCCCGAATTGCGCGCGATCACCATGATGCGTTCGCGCACGCTCTCATTATTCAGTGCGACCGGCACCGAGGTGAAGGTGACGTCGGCATCACCAAGGGCGCTTGCGACCGCAGCCTGCACCTTCCGCTTGATCTCGTCGACGCGGTCGATCGGATAGGTGCGCGGCACCTTGACGATGGCATCGATGAAATGCGTCGAACCGACCATGCGGGCGCGCAGGCGCTCGACGCCGACGACGCCCGCGACCTGCTCCATCGCGCTCCGTGCTTTGGCGGCCACGCCCTCCGGCGCGCGGTCGAGCAGGGTTTCGACGGTGGAGCGCGCCATGCGCAGGCCGAGGAGGGCGATCATGATGGCGACCGCTATGGCCGCCGCGGCGTCGCCCCACCAGAAGCCGAGCCCCGCCAGTGCGAGCCCGACGATGACGGCTAGCGAGCCCATCACGTCGGAGGCGAAATGCAAGGCATCGGCCGCCAGCGCCTGGCTCCGGGTTGCGCGCGCGACGCGATGGAGCGCGCGCGCCCGCCAGAAATTCACGGCGATATCGATCAGCAGCACGAGAAAGGGAATCGCCGAGATCGAGGGCGGCGACGTGCCTTGATGGAGGCGGCTATAGGCTTCGACCAGGATGCCGCCGGCGAGCACGTAGAGGATCGCGATCACGCCGAGCGCAGAGACGCTCTCGAACTTGCCGTGGCCGTAATGATGCTCTTCGTCCGCCGGTTGGTCGGAGACCCGCACGATCATCCAGGTGATGATGGTCGCGATCACATCGACCGAAGAGTGCAGGGCCTCGGAGACCAGCGCCAGCGAGCCGATGATGATGCCGACGACGAACTTGGCCGCGGCCATGCCCGCCGAGGCAAAGATCGAGATTGCCGCGACGCGGGTCTTGGCGGTGTGGACGTGTGCACTCATGCGCGCCCGTTTAGCAGGGCGGCGGGCTGCACGAAAGCCGGAGATCAGGACGCGCTATCGCAACTCATTTGCAGGAACGCCGTTGCGAATGGTTCTGATTTGAAAGAGTCATCACAGCGTCACGACGATCTTGCCGAGATGCTTGTTGGCTTCCATGTGCTCGAAGGCCTTGCCGATGTCGTCGAACTTGTAGACCTTGTCGATCGGCAATTGCAGCTTGCGCGATTCGACCGCGCCCCAGATGTCCTTCCGGACTTCATCGAAAATCTCGCGGATTTCCTCGATGGTGCGCGTGCGGAAGGTGACGCCGATATAATGGATGCGGCGCGCGGCATGCAGGTCGAAATTGAATTCGGCGCGGGCGCCGCCGAGCCGACCGACATTGACGATGCGGCCCTTGATCCTGGTGGCGGCGAGGTTCTGGCTTGCGACCTTGCCTGAGACCTGGTCCACGATGAGATCGACGCCTTGGCCGTTCGTCGCTTTCAGCACCTGGTCGACCCAGCCCGGGTCGGATGAGTCAACCGCCAGATCGGCGCCGAACTCCTTCAGTCGTCCGCGGCGGTAGGCGTCGGTCGAGGAGCCGACCACGAGAGAGGCGCCCTTGAGTTTTGCAATTTGCATCGCCATCAACCCGACGCCCGAGCTTGCGCCCTGGATCATCACGCTCTGACCCGGCTGCAGTCCGCCGTTGGTGACGACGGCGTTGTGCATGGTGGCGAGCGCCACGGGCAGGGTGGCGGCTTCGTCGAAATTCATGTTCGAGGGGGCGCGGAAAATCCGGCCGTGATCGGCCAGCGTATATTCGGCGAAGGCAGCAGCCCCCGAGCCCATGATGCGGTCGCCGACCTTAACGCCCTTTGCTTCAGGTCCGAGCTCGGCGACTTCGCCGGCCCATTCCATGCCGAGCACGGTGCCGACACCGCCGGCCGAACCATGGACATGGCCCTTGGTCATGCCGATGTCGGCGCGGTTGAGGCCGCAGGCATGGACCTTGACCAGCACCTGTGTGCCCTTCGGTGCGGGCTTCGGAATGTCGGTGACGGCGGCGCCGCTGGTGCCATAGACATAGGCCTTCATGGGAGCGCTCCTTTATTCCGCGCAATCTATTTCGTAGCTGTAGGGTGGGCAAAGGCGCGTTAGCGCCGTGCCCACCATCGCTCCGCGGATCTCTTCGCGAATGGTGGGCACGCTTCGCTTTGCCCACCCTACAAATCTGTGGCGAGGCGGCTAGATTATTCCGCAGCCTGCCGCTTGCCTCCGGACAGCATGGCCTCGAAGCGCTCGCGCATGATGGCTTCGGCCTCGCGGACGATGCGCGAGACGAGCTCGGCGCAACTCGGGATGTCGTGGATCAAGCCCTGCACCTGGCCGGCCGACCAGATGCCTTCATCGGCATCGCCAGTGGCGTAGACCATCTTGCCGCGGGCGCCGGCGACGAGATCGCGGATGTCCTCGAACTTGGCGCCTTCCTTCTCCATCGCCACGACCTTGGTCGAGACCGCGTTCCTGGCGACGCGCGAGGTGTTGCGCATGGTGCGGAAGATCAGCTCGGTCTCGCGCTCGTCGTTGGCGACGATGCGTTCCTTGATGAGCTGATGGATCGGGCTCTCGCGGGTCGCCATGAAGCGCGTGCCCATGTTGATGCCCTCGGCGCCAAGCGCGAGCGCCGCGACGAGACCACGGCCGTCGCCGAAGCCGCCGGAGGCGATCATCGGGATCTTCACCTTGTCGGCGGCGGTCGGAATCAGGATCAGGCCGGGCGTGTCGTCCTCGCCGGGATGGCCGGCGCATTCAAAGCCGTCGATCGAGATGGCATCGACACCCATGCGCTCGGCGGAGAGCGCGTGGCGGACGCTGGTGCATTTGTGCACGATCTTGATGCCGTGCTTCTTGAATTCGGTGACATGCTCCTGCGGCTTGTTGCCGGCAGTCTCGACGATCTTGATGCCGCTTTCGATGATGGCCTGGCGATACTCGGCGTAGGGCGGGGGCTTGATCGCGGGCAGGATGGTGAGGTTGACGCCGAACGGCTTGTCGGTCATGCCGCGGCAGCGGGCGATTTCCTTCGTGAGATCCTCCGGCGTCGGCTGGGTCAGCGCGGTGATGAAGCCGAGCGCGCCGGCATTGGCGACCGCCGCAACCAACTCGGCGCGGCCGACCCATTGCATGCCGCCCTGCACGATCGGGTGCTCGACGCCGACGAGTTCGGTGAAGCGCGTTTTGATCATTCTGCCCTCTGTTTCCCTGGACAAAGCGCGCGGCTGGCGCGTCTTCTGCTTTCAGAGGGCAGGATGGCGTTACATCAGGCAAAAGTCCACCGGGCGGGACCGTCGTTCAGGGAGCGCTCTTATGCAAAAGCGGGGGCTTTTGTTTCCGCCGGACGGACATTTGCCGCAGCTTCGTCGAATGCGCTCGAGATGTCGCGCATGCTGATGACGCCGGCGAGCGAGAAATTGTCGATCACGGGAAGATGCCGGATGTGGTGCACGTTCATGAGATGGCGAACGTGCTCCAGCGTATCGGCTGAACTGCAGGCGACCAGCCGCTGCACGGAGATGAGCTGGGAAATCTTCATGCCTATGCCGGCGGCGCCATGGGCGGCGACGGCGCGCACCACGTCGCGCTCGCTGAACATGCCGACCGCGGTATTGCCTTCGGTGCGGACGACATCCTTCACGACGACCGCGCTGATATTGCTGGTCCGCATGAGCTGTGCCGCGACGCCGACCGTTTCGTTCATGCGAACGGTGACGACACGAGCCGTGGTCTTCTGGCGCAGGATGTCTTCGACCTTCATCTCAACCTCCTTGAGGGGGTCACGCGGCCAAACCGAGTGTAGTCGACTGTGGTATACATTATGCCAAATGTCAAGCCTTCTTTACGCGTTTCCGAAAAGAATTATCTGCCAGCACCACTGACACGCGGCCGACCTGTTCCACGAAAAAAGGGCGCACCGAGGTGCGCCCTTTTCAGTTCGGAGATGATCAGGCCTCATTCAGCAGGCTGGCCCACGGTGCGATCCTCGTTTGCCTGCGACGAACTCATCGACAGTCTCATCGGCCGGACCACGAACAGCGCGAGCCCCACGACCGCAAAGTTCATGATCGAGGCCACGACGAAAACCGAATGCCAGCTTCCGGTGTAGGATTTCAGCACATTTGCCAGCGGCACCACGAACGCCGACAGCCCCTTTGCCGTGTAGAGCAGGGCGGTGTTGGTGGTCGCATATTTCGGGCCGAAGATGTCGGTGCAAGTGGAGGGGAAGAGGCTGAAGATCTCGCCCCAGGTGAAGAAGATCAGCGCCGCACAGATGACGAAGGTCCACGGGGTCGTGCCTGCCGTGCCGAGGAGCCAATAGGCGATGCCGCCGGCAGTGAAGGCAATGGCCATCGTGTATTCGCGACCGATGTGGTCCGACACCCAGCCGAAGAAGGGCCGCGCGCCGCCATTGGCCAGATTGTCGATCACGCCGGAAACGATCAGCGTGGTCGCGCCGAACAACACCACCGTCTGCGCGACGCCGTAGTCCTTTGCGATCACGGCCACTTGTGCCGCGACCATCAAGCCGCTCGCCGACACCAGCACGAACATCAGGTAAAGCAGCCAGAACACCGGCGATGCCAACACCTGCGTGGGCGTGCTGCTGTACTTCGACTGCAAGACCTTGACGGTGGAGGGCGCGGTGACTTCGCCAGGCTCCGGGGCCCGCAGCAGCCATGCCAGCACGAAAACGACGCCGCCCTGGATCAGCGCGAACCAGAAGAACGTATCCGCATATCCCACCGCGGCGATCATCTTCTGGATCGGAATTACGGTAAGGGCTGCTCCCGCGCCGAACCCGGCCGCCGTCAATCCCACCGCGAGACCGCGGTGATCGGGAAACCATTTCACGGCGTTGCCGACGCAGGTCGCATAAATGGCACCCGCACCCGCGCCCGAGACGACCGCGCCGAAATAGAGCAAGCCGAGCGAATTGGCCTTGGCGTTGATGAGCCAGCCGGCCGCAACGAGCACTCCACCGACGGCCACCATGAACTTCGGGCCGCGCGGGCCGAGCGAGTCCACGATCCAGCCCTCGATGGGCGTCAGCCACGTTTCAAGCGCGACAAAGATGCTGAACGCGACCTGGATGCTGCCGACATTCCAGGAATTGGCTTTGGCCATAGGGCCAACGAAATAGGTCCAGCCATATTGCAGGTTGGCGATCATCGCCATGCAGATGATGCCGATGACCAGTTGAACCCAGCGAAAGCCGCTCGTTGGCGTTGCCGTATTTGTGCTGACAGCCATGAATCCTCCCAACGCGCTTTTTTTCGGTTACGCGACCTAAGATCGCAAACCTGCGACCTTAACGTCCCAAGCGTCATCGGAATCTTGGTATAATATATTCCAACATGCAAGCAACATCTTACGATGCGGCGCAGCATCTCCCCTTGGCAATTTGGATGAGAAGATGTCGGCGAAGCGGAACCTCCAGCCGGTTGCGATCGTCACCTGGTGCGAGCAACGCCGATCATCGTTGTGATCAGCGAAAGGTCTTGCGCCGCAACGGTTGTCTGCGACGGCTTGGACTCGGTTGCGCAAACTGGCGCGCAAAAAAAGGCTCCGGAAAACCGGAGCCAAGTCTCGGGAGGAAGACTGCGAGAAGACCTTCGTTCACAAGAGCTCAGACGTCGCAGCGCTGGATATCGCCGTTGCGGATGTTCATTTCCGCATAGGCCATCAGCCAGCAGTCGATGGTGGCCGCAAGGCGGCCAAAGAAAGTGTTGGCGGGCGAAAGGGCGATCGCTGTGGTCTCTGACATTGTTGGCTCTCAGGTTTTCGGACGGCGGGGGCCGCCTGACTGCGTAGCAAATGATCTAATGTATACCAGATACCAGAGCAATGACGCTGTTTGCATGGCAGCATTTTCTCCTGTGCAACGCAGCACGGCCGGCACCGACGTCAGAAAACAAAAAGGCCGCCTTTCGGCGGCCTTCGTAGCCCTTTGATACGGCAGGTGATTATTCCGCCGCTTGCTTCTGCGGCGGGTCCAGCGCGCCGGAACGGTGGATTTCCGCGATCTGGTGATCGCTGAAGCCGAGCACCGCGCGCAGGATTTCGTCGGTGTGCTCGCCGAGCAGCGGCGAGCGCCGGACGTCGCTCGGCGAGTCCGACAGCTTGATCGGATTGCCGACCGAGAGGTACTTGCCACGCTTGGGATGATCGACCTCGACGACGGTCCCGGTCGCGCGCAGCGACTGATCTTCCGCCAGTTCCTTCATCGACAGGATCGGCCCGCAGGGAATGTCGAGCTTGTTGAGGATGTCCATGGCCTCGAACTTGGACTTGGTCATGGTCCACTGCTCGATGCGGGCGAAGATTTCGTTGAGCCGCGGCAGGCGGGCCGCCGGCTTGGCGTAATCGGGGTGCGTCTTCCAGGTTGGCTCGCCGATGACGTCGCAGATCTTCTCCCACACCGGCGCCTGGGTGATGAAATAGATGTAGGCGTTCGGATCAGTCTCCCAGCCCTTGCACTTGAGGATGCGGCCGGGCTGGCCGCCGCCGGAATCGTTGCCGGCACGCGGCACGGCGTCGCCGAACGGGATGCCTTCGCCGAACTGGCTGTATTCATTCAAGGGACCATGGGCGAGGCGCTGCTGGTCGCGTAGCTTGACGCGGCAGAGGTTGAGCACGCCGTCCTGCATCGCGGCGGTGACGCGCTGACCCCTGCCGGTATGGGTGCGCTGGTAGAGCGCGGTGACGATGCCGAGCGCCAGATGCAGGCCGGTGCCGCTGTCGCCGATCTGCGCGCCGGTCACGAGCGGCACGTCGTCGGGGAAGCCGGTGGTGGAGGCCGCTCCTCCCGTGCACTGCGCGACGTTCTCATAGACCTTGCAGTCTTCGTAAGGCCCGGGGCCAAAGCCCTTGATCGAGGCCACGATCATCTTCGGGTTGATGGCCTGGATCTTCTCCCAGGGAAAGCCCATGCGGTCGAGCACGCCGGGGCCGAAATTCTCCACCAGCACGTCGCAGCTCTTGATCAGCGCGGTGAGAACTTCCTTGCCCTTCGGGTTCTTGGTGTCGAGGGTGATCGAGCGCTTGTTGTGGTTCAGCATGGTGAAATACAGGCTGTCGACGTTCGGGACGTCCTGAAGCTGACCGCGCGTGATGTCGCCCACGCCGGGGCGCTCGACCTTGATCACGTCGGCGCCGAACCAGGCCAGGAGCTGCGTGCAGGTCGGGCCCGACTGGACGTGGGTGAAATCG
This sequence comes from Bradyrhizobium sp., assembly GCF_035309285.1. Taxonomy (GTDB): domain Bacteria; phylum Pseudomonadota; class Alphaproteobacteria; order Rhizobiales; family Xanthobacteraceae; genus Bradyrhizobium. Next base: position 15,675 of record NZ_DATGFH010000089.1, read on the forward strand.
AGAATGCGAACGCCCGTGAGCGCCTTGGTCATCGTGATTGCTCCGTACTCTTTTCTTGCCCCTGCCGATGCAGGGAATAATGGGTTCAGCGGGACTGCTTACTTCTTCTTCAGAACGCTCTGCGGGTTGAGATTGCCGATGCGGCCGCTCTCCGAGCCTGCCGCCGGATCGATCACCGCGTTGATCAGGGTCGGCTTGCCGGAATCCATAGCGGTATTGACCGCGCGCTTCAATTCGTCCGGCGAGGTCGCATTCACGCCGACGCCGCCGAAGGCTTCCATCATCTTGTCGTAGCGCGAGCCCTTGACGAATACGGTGGTCGCGGGGTCGCTGCCGGCTGAATTGACATCGGTGCCGCGATAGATGCCGTCATTGTTGAAGATGACGACGCAGACCGGCAGCTTGTAGCGGCAGATGGTCTCGACCTCCATGCCGGAGAAGCCGAATGCGCTGTCGCCTTCGATCGCAAGCACCGGCTTGCCGGTCTCGACGCTGGCTGCGATGGCATAGCCCATGCCGATGCCCATCACGCCCCAGGTGCCGACGTCGAGACGCTTGCGCGGCTGATGCATGTCGATCACGCCGCGCGCAAGGTCGAGCGTATTGGCGCCTTCGTTGACGAGGATGGCGTCGGGCCGCTCCTTGATAACGGTGCGGAGCACGCCAAGCGCGCCGTGGTAATCCATCGGGGAGTTGTTGTTCATCAGCCGCGGCGCCATCTTGGCAACGTTGTCGTCGCGCTTGGTCTTCACGGCGTTGAGCCAGTCCGCCGCCGGCGCGCTCCAGTTGTTGCCCATGGCGTCCAGCAGCGCGCTGACGCAGGAGCCGATGTCGCCGACCACGGGCGCCGCGATCTCGACATTGGAGTCCATTTCCTTGGGCTCGATGTCGACCTGGATGAATTTCTTTGGCGCTTCGCCCCAGGTCTTTCCCTTGCCATGCGAGAGCAGCCAATTGAGGCGGGCGCCGATCAGCATCACCACGTCGGCGTCCTTCAAGACGGTCGAGCGTGCAGCACCTGCGCACTGCGGATGCAGGTCGGGCAGCAGGCCCTTGGCCATGCTCATGGGCAGGAACGGCGCGCCGCTCTTCTCGACGAAGGCCTTGATCTCGTTGTCGGCCTGCGCGTAGGCCGCGCCCTTGCCAAGGATGATCAGCGGGCGCCTGGCGCTCTTGAGCACATCGAGCGCGCGCTTGACGGAGGCGGGGGCGGGGATCTGCGCCGGCGCCGCGTCGATCACCTTGACCAGCGATTTCCGGCCGGCGTCCGCGTTCATCACCTGCGAGAACAGTTTGGCGGGAAGATCGAGATAGACGCCGCCCGGGCGGCCCGACACGGCGGCGCGGATGGCGCGGGCGAGGCCAATGCCGATGTCCTGGGCGTGCAGCACGCGGAACGCCGCCTTGCACAGCGGCTTTGCGATCGCGAGCTGATCCATCTCCTCATAGTCGCCCTGCTGCAGGTCGACGATCTCGCGCTCGGACGAGCCCGAGATCAGGATCATCGGAAAGCAGTTCGTGGTGGCGTGCGCGAGCGCGGTGAGGCCGTTGAGGAAGCCGGGCGCCGACACCGTGAGGCAGACGCCGGGTTTCCTGGTGAGAAAGCCCGCGATCGCCGCCGCATAGCCCGCATTCTGCTCGTGACGGAACGAGAGCACGCGGATGCCGGCGGCCTGCGCCATGCGGCCGAGATCGGTGACCGGAATGCCCGGCACGCCATAGATCGTGTTGATGCCGTTGAGCTTCAGCGCATCGATGACCAGGTGGAAGCCGTCCGTGAGTTCCTGCTCGGCGCCCGCTGCTTCGGTCTTGGCGGCGGTATTCAGCATGGGCTGGTTCTCCCTGATCCTGTTTTTCGAGGACGAGTTGATCGTCTTCTGCTGTGAAAAGTTCTTGCCTAAACCAGATCCTGGCCGTGCGCTTCGACGAAGGCGGCAAGGCCAAGCGTGTGGTCGCGCGCCCGCTTCTCGGCCAGCTCGGTATTGCGCTCTTCCAGCGCCTCGATGATTCCAAGATGCTCCGGCAGCGAGGCGGCGATGCGCTCGGTGCGTCCGATGGTGAGCTGGCGATAGCCGCGCACATGCAGGAGGATCTCGTTGGTCATGTCGACCAGCGTCGGCGATTCCGACAGCGAGATCAGCGCCTGGTGGAAGGCGATGTTCGCTTTCGAATATTCGTCGACATGGTCCTGGGGCAGGCGGTCCTTGTTGAAGTTCTTGAAGAAGTCGCGCAGCGCCGAGATGTCCTTCTTGCGCGCGGTGGTGGTGATCAACCGCGCCGCCATGCTCTCGAGCGCCGCCCAGGCGCGGATCATGTCGACGATTTCCGCTTTCGTCCGGCGCACCACAATGATCCCGCGGCGTGGAACCGTCTTCACGAAACCGTCCTGCTCCAGCATCGCGATCGCTTCGCGGATCGGGGTGCGGCTGACGCCGAGCCGCTCCGACAGCGCGCGCTCGTCGAGCATCACGGGCTCGGGCGTCGCATAGATGTCCATCTTGAGGATCGCTTCCTTCAAGGCCTCATAAGCCTTGTTCTTGAAGCTGGTCTCCGGGGCGATCCTGACAATTGCAATATCTGCCTCGGCCATGGGTAGTGGCGCCTTGGTTGGTTTCCGGTTGCTCACGACGATCTCCTTCAGGGGAGTCGTCTTTTACCTCAAAATATGTATCGTGATTTTTGGCATACCAGATGCCAGAATGTCAAGCAGCCTTATTTTTCAGCGTTTCCGCGTCCACACTGCTTGACAAGGCTCTCTCTGGCATACCAAATGCCATAAAAATAGACCGTCCCAAGGAGGAAGCGATGTTGTCGAAATCCAAAGACGCCGTTCGCAAGGTTCTCGACCAGGTCAAGGCGGAGAATCGTGCGAGCTTGACCGCGCCCGAAGGCAAGCTCTTGTGCGACGTCTATGGTATCCCGGTTCCGCGGGAAGGGTTGGCCAAATCTGCCCCTGAGGCCGCCAAGATGGCCAACGACATCGGCTTCCCGGTGGTGATGAAGATCGTCTCCCCCGACATCCTGCACAAAACCGAAGCCGGCGGCGTCATGGTCGGCGTCAAGACCGCAGGCGAGGCCGAGAAGGCCTACGACACCATTCTTGCCAACGCGAAGAAATACAAGGCCGACGCCAGGATCGAGGGCATCCAGGTGCAGCAGATGCTCGCCGGCGGCACCGAGGTGATCGTCGGCTCCATCACCGACGGTTCCTTCGGCAAGCTCGTGGCTTTCGGGCTTGGCGGCGTGCTGGTTGAAGTCTTGAAGGACGTCACCTTCCGGCTTGCGCCAGCGACCAGGCAGGACGCGCTGTCCATGCTCGACGGCATCCAGGCGCATGAGATGCTCAAGGGCGTGCGCGGCGGCGACCCCGTCAACCGCGATGCGCTCGCTGACGTCATCGTGAAGGTCTCGCAGCTTGTCAGCGACTTTCCGGAGATCGTCGAGCTCGACCTTAATCCGGTTTTCGCCACCAGGAAGGATGCGATCGCCGCCGACGTGCGCATCGTCGTCGACTTCAATTACGTGCCGCGGCCCAGGCCGCGTCCGACCGAAGAGATCGTGGCTGCGATGAACCGCATCATGCAGCCGAAGGCGGTCGCCGTGATCGGCGCCTCCGCCGAGGACGGCAAGATCGGCAACTCGGTGATGAAGAATCTCATCAATGGCGGCTACAAGGGCGAGATCTATCCGATTCACCCGAAGGCCGCGGACATCCTCGGCTACAAGGCCTACAAGAGCGTCAATGACGTGCCCGGCGTGATCGACGTCGCGGTGTTTGCGATCCCCGCAAAATTCGTTGCCGGTGCGCTGATCGAATGCGGCGAGAAGAAGATTCCCGGCGCGGTGCTGATCCCGTCGGGCTTCGCCGAGGCCGGCGCACCGGAATTGCAGGCCGAGATCGTCGAGATCGGCAACAAGTACAACG
>NZ_DATGFH010000090.1:0-40076 GCF_035309285.1 Bradyrhizobium sp.
GCCTCGCAGCTCGCCTAAACTCCACTTGGACCGCTCTGAGCGCATTCTGGACTTACTGCACGCTTCTGCTCGCCGGTCGTCCTCAACAGCTGGCTCAACTGGGCTGATCGCAAGTTCTTGCCCAGCCTCGTCGGGCAAATCGCTTCGATTTATCGGAAGCACTTTCGCTGCATTGTCAAGCCTCTTCGCGAAAAATATTCTGCTTCCGTTTTTCAGAATGTTATGATTTTCTATCGCGCATCCCGCCTCGGCCAAGAGGGGCGTTCGGCCAATCGTCACCAGACGCGAGACGGGATGCGATGGACGCGCGGACTGCGCTAGACGAGCGCATTCGGTGCGGACGGCGAAATCGTGTTGTCCCGATCCCCCGACGCTGGGACCAAGCCCGAAGCCGACAAGCTTCAGGCGATGGTGGCTAAAAAGCCCGGTACACCAGGGAGACCACGTATAAGCCGTAAACCATCGCGCAGGGAATGCCGGAGTGTTTCGGTTGTACCTGTGGATGACTCGTGTGCGTTTTTTGCGCATTTGCTGCACACGAGGCTCGCGGGTGCAACGGCACCCGGCATTCCCTGCGCCCTCCTGATTTCGAGGGCCACGAACGATGCATCACTCGGGCACTTTCATGCCGCGAGAATGCTGAGGCTCGTCATTACGCCGCTGTTTGACAATTGAATCGGAATTGTAGGGTGGGCAAAGCGACTGCGTCCGCCGTAGCTCAACGAGCGAAGGCGGAAGCGTGCCCACCATTTAGCAGATCGACGTTAAAGGAGATGGTGGGCACGGCGCTTTGCGCCTTTGCCCACCCTACGGTCTAACGAGGCGAGTGGAAACTCGCACCTCACATCTTCCCCTGCGCGTCGTGCGGTTGGCCGTGCGTCTGCATCTGCCGCTGCTTCTCCTGCTCCGCGGCGCGGTGGCGGCCGTAGAGACAGCCGGCGGCTGCACCCAGCATGCCGTGATGACCGGCAACGTGGCCGGCGACGCCGCCGACGATCGCGCCCTTGATGCAGCCCTTGGCGTCGGCGGCCGACGTGGACACCAGCGCAAGAGCAGCGACGGCGATGGCGGCGAATGCGGTTTTCATGATGCGTCTCCGAAATCGAATCTCGCGTTCCTCAACAGCATGCCACCGCCTGCGGTTCCCTCAAGTCACGCAGCCGCGCCTGCCGCGTGAACGACATATGCTCGCCAAGCGACATATGTGCTGCAACCAAAGATGTGTCTGCGACTTGACCGCGATCGATCGCCGCGATTGCATTGGAGCGGAAGTGAGTCTGGTGAGTTACACGCGGAGCGTGAATGGTCGAGAATCTCAACCGCAAGCGTGTGCTGAACTTTCTCGACGTCTACCATTCCGGCGATATCGAGGGCGCGCTGGCGCGCTGCAGCGACGACATCGAGCTGATCGCACCGGCGCCGATCGACGTGCTGCCGCATATGGGTGTCCGCCGCGGCAAGGACGAGGTGCGGACGATGTGGCAGACCGTGCATGGCCGCTATTCGAGCCTGCGCCACGAGGTGCGCGAGGTCGTCGCCGAGGGCGACAAGGTGGCGCTCAGCATCCGCGCGTTCTTCACCAAGCGCCACAACGCGCGCATCGTGCAGTTCGACATGGCGGTGTTCTTCACGCTGCGCGACGGCCGTATCGTCCAGATGCGCGAAATCATCGACACGTTCGACCTCGTCCAGCAGGTGCTCGAGCGCGATCTGTTGACCGGCAAGGCGTCGGACGCCAACTAACACGGTCATTCCGGGGCGCTCGCACTGACGAGCGAACCCGGAATCTCGAGATTCCGGGTCTGGTGCTTGCGCACCATCCCGGAATGACGGGCAAGCTTCGATGCATTGAACCTTCCCGCCGCCTGCCGCGACCCATCACGGGAATTTGCGGACCAAAATGACCTCATGAAAATTGTGTTGCTTGCCGTGCTGGGGCTGATCCTGGGTGCTCTTGGCGGCGCGGCGCTCGGTATCGGCGCCGGGCTCGCCTGGGTGGAAATCTTTAAAGTCACGGATTTTGAAGGCTATAGCGGCATGCTGGTGTTCTTCACCTTCATGCCGCTCGGCGCCATCATCGGGGGGCTGGCCGGCGCGTTCGGCTTTGCCTTGATGGCCTTCCGCGACAGCCAAATCGCCATCGAGCGCGATCCGGTCGGCCGCGAGCCCCGGAATCGGCGGTAACGAGGGCCGCAAATTCGCCGCCCTCCGGCATTTGTGCAATGCAAAATTGCAACTTGCGTTTGAGCCGGATTCGACTATTTGAAGGTTGAAATAGTTGAAGCAGCAATCGGGCCGGGTGTCGGGAATGACGCCGGCTCTTTTTCGTCCATTGCGGGACAGTTGCCGCTCTTCACAGCCATTCAGGACCAGCAGCATGACAGAGCACAGTCTCTGGCGTTTCTCGCGTGCATTGCACCGTGCAATCAACGATCGCCAGTTCGAGGATCTTGAAGCCTTGATCGATGAGGAAGTGGATTGGGCGATCTACGGCCCGATCGACATGTTTCCGTTTCTCGGCGCGCGGCGCGGCAAGGCCGCGGTGATGGACGTGGTGCGGCAGATCGCCGACAATTTTCGCGTCCACCGCTTCGACCGCGAGACCGTGATGCTCGGCGTCGATGCGGCGGCTTCCATGCTGCGCTATTCGCTCACCTCGCTCGAATCCAACAAGCCGATCTCGCTGCGCGTGGCGCATTTCGCCCAGTTCAAGCTGGGCCGGCTGCGCAGCATCCGCGTCCTGCTCGATACCTTCGACCTGGTCGAGCAGGCGCTTGGCCGCGCCATCCATCTGCCGCGGATGTCGGTCGCCTGACGGCCCGGCTCCCGCGTCACGAGGCGATCCGACCTCGCCAGCCCCGCCGGATCGCTTCGCCTGGAGCGCGATGCGGATTCGGGATGAACCGCAATCGCGCTCCGGGCCCCTCGCGCGGGGCCATTAACGGGCTCGTGGATCCCGCCGTCACAATTTTGCGCCAAAATCTCCGCATGCTGGGCAACACGGGTGCCTTCGCGGTTCGGCGGCGCCTGGCGGGCGGGGTTCATGATCTCCACGACATCGAAGGATCGGGCGAGAGCTCTGATGCTGGCCGCCAGCTTTGTGCTGGCCTTTGCCATGCCCGCGGCGGCGCAATCGCCCTGGCCGAAGGATGATTCGGACGCTCCCACCACCGAGGCCGCGGCTCCCGCTAGCGACGCCGCGGCCCCTGTCACCGAGACTTCGGGCGCCGCGACCGATGCCCCGGCTCCCAGCGTCAACGACGACGACGTGCTCAAGGACATCGATGTCGACAAGCTCGACTGGAGCCAGCTCGACGTCGACGCCTCGACCCTGCGCGACGGTCCGGCGGCGAAGATGCACAGCGCGCACGCGCCCCTGTCAAACGGTGGCCTGCATTGGTCGGACAAGAGCCAGCCCAACGGCACCTCCGCCGTGTCGGTGAAGCAATCGATCTCCCCGTTCTGGGACGCGCGGGTCGGCGCCGACATGACGGTCGCCCCCGAGCCCACCACAATGTCGGAGTTGCTCGCGGAAAAGAGCGCCAACGGCGGCAACCTGCCGCAATCCGGCGGCAGCGCCTACGCCGCCGTCACCGCGCCAGGCGCGGGCTCGATCTGGGACAAGACTGCGGTCGAGGCTCGCATCAACCCGAACCAGGACCAGAGCAAGCTCGGCACCTCCATCAGCAAGCAGGTGCCGCTCAGCGACCGGTATTCGCTGACGCTGTCGAACGGCGCCAACGTCGTCGAGCAGGGTGGCGGCATCCCGGTGCCTGGCCTCGCCGAGCGTCCGGAAACAACCTATCAGACCGAGCAATCCGCCAAGCTCGACGTGACCGAGACCGGCACCAGCTTCAGCGCCGGCCAGGCGCTTTCGACCACCGACGACAAGTGGCTGCGCAGGATCGGCGCCGAGCAGAAGCTGTTCGGCGGGGTCTCGATCGCGGGCTCGATCGGCGAGACCGCGCAGGGCACCACCAACAAGAGCGTGACCGCGGGCTTCAAGAAGAGCTGGTAGGCCGCCGTGTTTGCCTCACGCGCCGCGCCACCGCATACCCCGGTAATGATCCAGCATTGCCGCAACTTGGCCGCGATGCGGTCAAAATCCGCCGCCCTGATAGCCGCGCTTGCAATTCGTCGTGCGGGGGACACTCGCGCGTGACAACGCGAAACAGAGGATGGACGATGAACGTCATGCCAAAGATCGAGTCGACTGAAACCGGCGAGGTGGACAACAATCTCGCCGCGGTGTCCGAGGTCGAAGCGGGAATCCGCGATTTCGTCCGCAACGACATCGCCTATCTGCGCCGTCCGATGGCGGTGAACTCCACCGAACCCATCCTCGATCCGAGTGCAGAGGCCACTGTGAACAATGTCAATTCGCTGATCCAGCGCGTCGCCGGAACCTCGTTGTCGGAAATCGAGAACCTGATCTCGGAGCTGGAAGCCCTGCGTGATCTCCTGCATGCCGAAGGCCAGCGCGTTCAGCGCGAGATTTCCGGCTACGCGCAGCTCAGCCAGGCCGCGATGAAGTCCACCCGCATGATTGCCGACAACGTGCAGCAGTGGAAGCGCACCGCCGACGGCCTGCGCAACAGCTGATTGCGCAATTGCCACACTGCGCCGCAAATCGCCGCCGCCCTTCGGATTTCAGAAGCGCGGCGGTTTCGATTCGCGTAGAAGCATCACCATAACGCGCTGAGCTCGGCCGCCGCATCACGAAGATGAAACGAGCGTTGTTTAAGGGGGAAAGCATGTCGGTTGAAACGATGGAGCGGGAAGGAAGCCAAACCGTCCCGCGTGCGTCCACTCCGCTCGGCACGCTGATGATCCGCTTTGTCGGATTGTTGTTCGTGGCCGTGACCGTGCTGGCGCTGGTCTGGAGCAGGTAGGATCTTTCGCTGATTGTGGAGAACGGCCGCGTTCCGCTTACATTGTTGGCGAAACCGATCAGCGGCTCGCGACCACGGTCTGTTCCAGCGTGTAAGAGCCGTCGGCATAGCCCTTCACAACCATTGCCGCCGTCAGCATCACCGCGACCGTCACTGTCGCGAAGATGAAGCCCACCAGTTTCAACGCGCCTCGATCCGCCATTGTCGTCCCCCGCCGATTGAGCGGGCTCACTATCGCGACCACTCCTTCAAAATGCGTTAGCAAGAAATGAGTTCCGCCGATTCCACGCGGCGAGCCGGACAAACAATGCGGTAACCTTGTTGTATGGTTAAGCGCCCGCGTTCCGCCGCGGCACGAAAGCGGTGGCGAGAAAGGAGAACACCAATTCGCCGCGCTGGTTGGTGCCGAAGTTGCGGATTTGCACGATGCCCCATTCAGGACGAGAGTCAGAGGTGCGGGCCGATTCGATCTCGAGGCCGAAGCTGATGGTGTCGCCGGCCAGCACCGGCTTGACCCAGCGCAGTTCGCGAAAGCCCGGCGACGGACCTCCGACCGCGACCTTCTCGCCGCGCGCTTTGGCTTCCCGGTCCATGCGCTGGGTGTCGAGGACGATAAGCCGCATGCAGACGGACGCCACATGCCAGCCGGATGCGGCGAGCCCGCCGAACAGCGATTTGCGGCCCTCCTCCTCGGAGAGATGAAAGCGCTGCGGATCGTACTCTCTCGCGAAGCGCTTGATGTCGTCGGCGGTGAAGGTGAACGAGCCGACATCACGCCGGTCGCCGACCGGCATGTCCTCGAAAAAGCGCATCAGGCGGCTCCCGCGCCGTCGCGACGGCGGACGATGATCGGCGAGATCAGCTCGCACAGCGCCTCGCCCTTCGCGTTGCGGGCCACGCCCTTGAAGGTCACGATGCCAGTGTCGGGGCGGCTCTTCGAAAGGCGCGCCTCCGTCACTTCGACATCGAGCATGAGATCGTCACCGGGTCGCAACGGCGCGAGCCAGCGCAGTTCGTTGACGCCGGGCGAGCCGAGCGAGGCGGTGCGGTCGATGAAGCCGTCGCACATCATCCGCATCATCAGCGAGCCGAGATGCCAGCCCGAGCCGGACAGGCCCCGCAACATGCTCTTTTTGGCGGCCTCCTCGTCGAGATGCATCGGCTGCGGGTCGAATTCGGCGGCAAACGCCAAAATCTCCTCGCGCGAGACATGGCGCGGCCCGAAGGAGCCGAAAGGGCCCGGCGGAAAATCTTCGAAGGTGAGGGTCATGACCAGGGAAAATGCCGAAGGGAGGTCAGATTGTGGCCTCACTTTGCGGCAATCTCAACCCGTTCGCCCGCATGGCTCGTACCCCTGCCAGTCCGGATCGGTATCCGGACCAGGGTTTGTGTCGCCAGCCGGATTTGGGCGAGACTTTGCGCCTGATTCGCTGGGGGAAGACGATGTTCGATTTTCAGGATCTGTTCCAGTGGGACCGTTTCATCACGCCCACCATCATCAAGACGTTTTACTGGCTCGTCATTGCGCTGATCTGCCTGCTCGGCATTTCCGGCATTTTCTCCGGCCTCGCCGCAATGGCGATCAGCCCGTTCGCCGGATTTTTGGTGCTGCTCTACTCGATCGCGAGCATGATCGTCGGCATCGTGTTCTCGCGCATTGCCGCGGAATTCATCCTGATCGTCTTCCGCATCAACGAGCACCTTGGCGCGATCCGCGACCAGGACGGGATGCGCTAGTTTGCGAAACGGAAATGCATGACGTCGCCGTCAGCGACGACATAGTCCTTGCCTTCCAGGCGCAGCTTGCCGGCATCGCGAGCGCCCGCCTCGCCGTTGCAGGCGGCGTAGTCGATATAGGCGATCGTCTCGGCGCGGATGAACCCCTTTTCGAAGTCGGTGTGGATCACACCTGCCGCAGCTGGCGCCCTGGTGCCGCGATGGATGGTCCAGGCACGGGCCTCCTTCGGTCCCACTGTGAAATAGGTGACGAGATCGAGGAGCAGGTAGCCGGCGCGGATCAGCCGGTCGAGACCGGCCTCCTCCAGTCCCAGTGTTTCCAGAAACTCCTTGCGCTCCTCGCGCGACAGCGTTGCGATCTCGGATTCGATCTTGGCTGAGATCACCACCGCGACCGCGCCTTCCTCCTTGGCGCGCTCGAACACCTGTTTGGAGAAACTGTTGCCGTCCTTGGCCGAGCCTTCCTCGACATTGCAGACATAGAGCACGGGCTTTGAGCTCAAGAGCCCGAGCATCGCGAAGGCACGCTCTTCCTCCACTTTGCGCTCAACCAGGCGCGCCGGCTTGCCCTCGCGCAGGAGCACCAGCGTGCGGTTGACGAGGTCGAGCTGCTCCTTGGCCTCCTTGTCGTTGCCCTTGGCCTTCTTGGCGAGAGTGTCGACGCGCTTCTCCAGACTCTCGAGATCGGCCAGCATCAGCTCGGTCTCGATCGTCTCGATATCGGCGATCGGCGCGATCTTGCCCTCGACATGGGTGATGTCGGAGTCCTCGAAACAGCGCACGACATGCGCGATCGCGTCGACCTCGCGGATATTGGCGAGGAACTGGTTGCCGAGGCCCTCGCCTTTGGACGCGCCGCGCACGAGGCCGGCGATATCGACAAAGGTCAGCCGGGTCGGGATGATCTGCGCTGACTTGGCGATGGCGGCGAGCTTGTCCAGCCGGGGATCGGGAACGGCGACCTCGCCGATATTGGGCTCGATGGTGCAGAACGGATAGTTCGCCGCCTGCGCCGCCGCGGTTTCGGTGAGCGCATTGAACAGGGTCGACTTGCCGACATTGGGCAACCCGACGATACCGCATTTGAATCCCATCGTGTCCTCTGATTGATGCTCGTCATGCCCGCGCTCGTTGCGGGCATCCACGTCTTTCTTTGCCGTTGAGCGGAGACGTGGATGGCCGGGACGAGCCCGGCCATGGCGACGGAGAGATCAGTCCTGCTTCTCTCCGCTGTCCTCTTTCTCGAAAAATCCCTTGCCCTGCATCGCCAGATGCACCTTGTTCTGGAACGTGGAGTCGTGGCCGGCCGCAAGCAGGCCGGCATTGTCGGCGACCGCCATGCATAGCGCCGCGACCCACTCATCGTCCGCCTTGGCGAAGTCGGACAAGACGTGGTGATGCACCAGTTCCTTGACGCCGGGGTGACCGATCCCGAGCCGCACGCGGCGATAGTCATTGCCGATGTGCGAGGTGATCGACCGCAGGCCGTTGTGACCCGCAATGCCGCCACCGACTTTCACCCGCACTTTCGCCGGCGGCAGCTCGAGCTCATCCTGGAACACGGTGATTTCACCAGCGCCGAGCTTGAAGAAGTTCGCTGCCTCCTGCACCGCGCGGCCGGAATCGTTCATGTAGGTCGTGGGCTTGAGCAGGATCACGCGCGCGCGGTCGAGCGCGCCTTCGGCGGTCTCGCCCTGGAAGCGGCGGCGCCATGGCGCAAAGCCATGACGCCGCGCAATCTCATTGACGGCCATGAAGCCGATATTGTGCCGGTTGCGCGCGTATTTCGCGCCGGGATTGCCGAGGCCGACAAAAAGCAGCATGACGCGGCATCCCGCGCGAGACGATTACTTCTTCTTGTCGCCGCCGCCTGCGGGCGCTTTCGCACCCGCCGCCGGAGCCGCCGCACCTGGTGCCGGAGCCGCAGCACCCGGCGCCGCAGGAGCGCCTGCCGCCGGAGCCGCAGCGCCTGCCGCCGGAGCCGCAGCACCCGGCGTAGCCGCGCCAGCCGCCGCGGCCGCCGCTGCAGCCGCCGCCTTCTGCTCTTCGGCGTAACCTGACGGCGGCACGATGGTGACCAGCGTCAGGTCCTCGCGCAGCGAGCGCACGCCCTTCGGCAGCGTGATGTCGGACAGATGCAGCGAATGGCCGATTTCGAGCGTTCCGATATCGGCGTCGATGTACTGCGGGATGTTATCGACCGAGCATTCGAGATCGATGGTGTGGGTGACGATGTTGACGGTACCGCCGCGCTTGACGCCCGGCGAGGTTTCCGACCTCTGCACATGCAGCGGCACGCTGATGCGGATGGTCGCACCTTCACCGAGCCGCATGAAGTCGACATGGACCGGGAAGTCGCGAACGGGATCGAGATGGAAGTCGCGCGGAATCACGCGGTGCTTCTTGCCCTCCAGCTCGATGTCGTAAATCGTGGTGAGGAAGCGGCCGGCCAGGATGCGCTGGCGCAGTTCCTTGTCTTCCACCGAGATCGGCAGCGGGGGCTGGTTGTTGCCATAGATCACTCCGGGCACTCGCCCGGCGCGACGCTCTGCCCGTGCGGCCCCCTTGCCGACTGACGGACGCGCGGTCGCCTTCAATTCCTTGACGGTCGTCGCCATTGTCTTAAGTCCTTGTTTTCAAAAGATAAAGGCCGCTAGGCGGCCCATGCTCCGTCCCGCGGCAAGCCTCCAGGGGTGCGGGGGCCGCGGACGTGGCGGGCTTTTAGCCCCAAAGTGGCAAAATGACAAGGAAATGAAGGGATTTTTTGCGTCCCGATCGCGCGTCACGTCTTTGTCCGTGCCCGCTTGGGAGCCTCCGCCCGCTGGGGATGAAGCGTCTCTCCGGCGGCCAACATCGCGACGAATTTCTCGATGCGGGCCAGCCTCGTCTCCGGCTTTTTGGCATCATAAATACGGTACAAGATCGCAAAGCGGTTCTTGCTGTCGAGCGTTTCGAAGAAGGCCTTCGCCTTTTTGCTTTTCGATAGCGCCCGCTTGAGGTCGTCGGGGACCTGCGCCGTGCTTTGCGCTGCATAGGCGGCATTCCAGCGGCCATCCTTCCTGGCCCGTTCGATCTCGCTCGACCCCGCCGGCCGCATGCGCCCCAACGCCACAAGCTCAAGCGCGCGGGCGCGGTTCTTTTCAGACCATTTGCTGGTGGATTGCCGCGGCGTGAAGCGGATCAGCCAATGCGCGTCATCAAAGCGGTCGAGCTGGCCATCGATCCAGCCATGGCAAAGCGCGGCATCGACCGCCTCATCCCTTGAAATACTGGCAAGTCCCGATGATTTCTTCGCGATCTTCAGCCAAAGGCCCCTGCAATCCGCGGGCTGCGACGCCAGCCATGCATCGAACGCCTGCTGCGACTTGAAGGCAAGGATCGGCACATCGCGCGAGAGCTTGGCCATGAATGCGCGTCGGCGAACCGCCCTTATGAGCCCGCATTCGGCGCGGACGGCGAAATGCCAAGCTTGCCTTCCAGCACGGCAAGACGTGCCTTCAGCGCCTCGTTTTCCTCGCGCGCGAGCCGCGCCATGTCCTTCACCGCCTCGAACTCCTCGCGCTTGACGAGGTCCATATCGCGCAGGAATTTTTCGGCCTGATTGCGCCAGAGCGCATCGACCTCGCGCTTGACGCCCTGGGCGGCGCCGGCGGCGTCGTTCATCAGCCGGCCGATCTCGTCGAAAAACCGGTTGCTGGTCTGGGTCATGGCAAATCTCCGTGCGCTGGAACCGTCGCCTGCAACAATGGCGATCCCGGAGCCGCCGTTCAAGGCCCCGCGACGCCGGAGCTCGCCTTGTCACGCTCCGGTTTACTTGCGATCGTATTAAGCGCCCAATGAAAGCCAGAATCACACACGCGAAGAAGCGCCCATGATCGACAGCCAAGTGGACATCGAGACCAAGGACGGCAGGACCACCACCTTCATCACCCATCCCGAACGCGGCGGGCCGTTTCCCGTCATCCTCTTCTACATGGATGCGCCGGCGATCCGCGAGGAGCTGCGCGACATGGCGCGCAGGCTCGGCACCTCGGGCTACTATGTGATGCTGCCAAACATGTATTACCGTGCCGGCGTTATGGAGCTCGGCCCGATCAACCCCGATCCGGAATCGCCCGAGCGCAAGCGGATGTTCGCGCTGATGAACTCGCTCAACATCCCGCTGGTGATGGAAGATACGAAGGCCCTGTTCGCCTATGCCGGGACGCGAGAGGCCGCCAATACCGGGATCGTCGGCACCCTCGGCTATTGCATGAGCGGTCGCTACGCTGTCAACGCGGCGACGCATTTTTCCGATCGCGTCAAGGCCGCCGCCTCGGTCTATGGCACGCATCTTGCGACCGACCAGCCCGACAGCCCGCATCTGGCGGCCTCCAGGACCAGGGCCGAGCTTTACTTCGCCTGCGCCGAGACCGATATCTACGCGCCGCAGGACATCATCGACAAGGTAAGCGAGGGCATGAAGGGGACCAGGAACGAGGTCGAGATCTACCCCGGCACGCATCACGGCTTCGCCTTCCCGAAGCGTCCGGTCTATCATCGCGACGCGGCAGAGCGGCATTGGGAGCGGCTGCTCGCGCTCTACAAGCGCAACCTTGCCTAGGCCCGGCTTGATGCTTCCTCTTCTCATCAAATTCCCGGTGTTCGATCCGATCGCGATCTCGATCGGGCCGATTGCCATTCGCTGGTACGCGCTCGCCTATATCGGCGGCATTGTGTTTGGCTGGCTCTATGCCCGCTCGCTCCTCAAGAACGAGAAGCTGTGGGGCGGCCCGGCGCCGATCTCGCTCGTCCAGATGGACGACTTCATCCTCTGGGTCACGCTCGGCATCATCGTCGGCGGCCGCACCGGCTATGTGTTGTTCTACAATCTGCCCTTCTTCACCGAACACCCCTCCGAGATTCTTGAATTGTGGAAAGGCGGGATGTCGTTCCACGGCGGCTTCATGGGCTGCGTGGTGGCGGTGATGTGGTTCGCCCGCAGGAACAACATCTCCATTCTCTCGCTCGGCGACATCACCACCGCGGTCGGGCCGATCGGCCTCTTTCTCGGGCGGATTGCCAATTTCATCAATGGTGAGCTGTGGGGGCGGCCCGCCGATCCCGGCTTGCCCTGGGCGATGATCTTTCCCAATGGCGGCCCGCTGCCGCGCCACCCGAGCCAGCTCTACGAAGCCAGCATGGAGGGCATTCTGCTGTTCACCGTGCTCGCGATGATGATCCGCTTCGGGGCCCTGAAGCGGCCCGGGCTGATCCTCGGCAGCTTTATTGTCCTTTATGCGATCGCGCGCATCACCGGAGAGCATTTCCGCGAGCCCGATCCGCAGCTCGGATTTTTGTGGGGCGGCCTGACCATGGGTATGCTCTTGTCGCTGCCGATGGTAATTGCAGGCATAGCACTTATTGTAATGGCGTGGCGCCGGAAGGAAGCAAATCAGGCCGGCGCGAAATAGTTATTTCATTGCAAGGCAGACTGTGACCGAATTTTCACCGCTGCAGTCGGAGATCAAGAAGCTCATCAAGTCGTCCGGCCCGATGCCGGTATGGCGTTACATGGAGCTGTGCTTGATACATCCGCAGCACGGCTATTACGTCTCGCGCGATCCGCTCGGGCGCGAGGGCGATTTCACCACCGCGCCGGAAGTCAGCCAGATGTTCGGCGAATTGCTCGGACTGTGGGCGGCCTCGCTGTGGAAGACTCTCGGCTCGCCGACGCTGCTCCGACTGATCGAGCTCGGTCCCGGCCGCGGCACCATGATGGCGGATGCGCTGCGCGCCGTGCGCGTGCTGCCGCAGCTCTATCAGACGCTGAGTGTGCATCTGGTCGAGATCAATCCGGTGCTGCGCAAGAAGCAGCAATCGACCCTGTCGGGCGTCCGCAACGTCGCCTGGCACGACACCATCGACGAGGTGCCGGACGGCCCCGCGATCATCTTCGCAAACGAATATTTCGACGTGCTGCCGATCCATCAAGTGGTCAAGCAGGCAGGCGGCTGGCACGAGCGCGTGGTCGACATCGACCCCAACGGCAAGCTGGTGTTTGCGGCGGCTACCGAGCCGATCCCGCGCTTCGACGTGCTGCTGCCGCCCTTGTTGCGTGCCGCGCCGATCGGCGCGGTGTTCGAATGGCGGCCGGATTCCGAGGCCATGAAGATCGCGAGCCGGGTGCGCGACCAGGACGGCGCGGCGCTGATCATCGATTACGGCCATGTGCGCAGCGACGCCGGCGATACATTTCAGGCGATTGCGCGTCACAGCTTCACCGATCCGCTGAAGGCGCCGGGACAGGCCGACGTCACCGCCCATGTCGATTTCCAGGCGCTGGCACGCGCCGCGGAAGATGTCGGCGCGCTCGTCCATGGGCCGGTGACGCAGGGCGATTTCCTGAAGCGGCTCGGCATCGAGACGCGCGCTGTTGCGTTGATGGCAAAAGCATCACATGAAGTCAGCGAGGACATTTCGGCTGCGCTGAAACGGTTGACCGGGGGTGGCCGCAGCGGCATGGGTTCGATGTTCAAAGTGCTCGGCGTCTCCTCCCGGAGCCTCACCTCGCTGCCGGGCCTGAGCGACGACAACGAATCGGCCGGAGCTTCCTGATGCTTGCCTCCTCCCTGCTTTCGGCCATTCCAGGGCTTCGCCACGCTTTTTTCACCCGCGACGGCGGCGTGTCCGATGGTGTCTATGCCGGCCTCAATGGCGGCCTCGGCTCGAACGATGACCCGGCCCGGGTGGCCGAAAACCGCCGCCGGATGGCGGAACAATTGGGCGTCGCGCCCTCGCATCTCGTCGGCGTGCACCAGATCCACTCGCCGGATGCGGTGGTGGCGAGCGGTCCATGGAACGGAACGGCGCGGCCGAAGGCCGACGCCATCGTGACGCGGAGTGAAGGGCTCGCCATCGGCGTCACCACAGCCGATTGCGGACCGATCCTGTTCGTCGATCCCACGGCGCGCGTGATCGGGGCGGCGCATGCCGGCTGGAAGGGCGCGCTGACCGGCATCCTGGAAACGACCATCGAGACAATGGAAAAGCTCGGTGCGGAACGAAGCGGCATGATTGCCGCTATCGGCCCCCTGATCCGCCAGCCGAGCTATGAGGTCGGCCCCGAATTCGTCGAACGTTTCATCGGGGCCGATGCCGGGAACGCAATGTTCTTCCTGCCAGGTGAGCGCGATGGACATGCAATGTTCGATCTCGCCGGATTCATCCGCATGCGGCTGGAAAAGGCCGGCGTCCTGATGATCGATGATCTCGGCATCGACACCTATTCCGACGAGCGCTGCTTCAGTTACCGCCGCTCCGTGCATCGCAAGGAGCCGGATTATGGCCGGCACGTCCATGCGATCGTGCTGGAAGCATGATCATGGCGGAATTGGTTCGGCGCTGCGCCCCCCGACGCCGATCATTGGGCCGCCGCGGCTCGATTTCGTCCCGATCCTGTGTCTCGCCCGCTCTAGACGCTTTCGCGTTTTAGCGATAACGCGAAGGTAACAATGAGGGATGCGTCGAACCATTTGGCCCGACCACGCCGGACGCTGCTCAGCGCCGGCTGTGCGGCGTTGTTGCTGGCTGTGGCTTGCGCGCTCGGCGGCTGCGCTGCCGGCGGGGCCGCGACTTCCGGCGCCTTTGCCATGGCGAACGATGGCCCGACCATCGCCTTCGAATCCATCGACGGCCCGCCGCCGGGCGTGTTCGACCGCATGGTCAGCGTGCTCGACAGCGAGAGCAAGCTCCGCAGCCTTTCGATCGTTTCCCGCGAAAGCCCGGCGGCCTATCGCGTGCGCAGCTATCTCTCCGCGGAGGTCAATCACGGCCGTACCGTGATCGCCTGGGTCTGGGATGTCTACGACCGCGACCAGCAGCGCACGCTGCGCCTGTCCGGCGAGGAACAAGCGGGCAAAGCCGGCCGCGACCCCTGGGCGGAGGCCGACGACCTCGTGCTGCGCAAGATCGCGCAAGCCGGCTTCAGCGGCCTTTCCAGCATGGTCAACGGCACGCCGGCCGATACCCCGCCGCCAGCCTCCACGCCAAGCAAGCACGGGGCCGCGGTTGCAAGCGCCGATAACCCGGCAGCTTCGGGGAGTTCCAACATGGTTGCGCTGGGCTACACAGACCATTAGGCAAATCCCGGAAATGGCACCCATTTTTGCCCGGGAAAACCATCCTCGCGGGTTGCCACCGGCGGCATCGGCCTGATATTCCCTCGCTCGTCAGAACGCCGGTTCCAGGGAAAACCCGATATGCTGAACAAGGTCTCCAGCACCGTGCGGGGAGAAGCCTCGATGTCGGCCAAAAACGGCTCCATCAAGCTGATAGCCGGCAATTCCAATCCGGCACTTGCCCAAGCAGTCGCCGACGGCATTGGCCTGTCACTGACCAAAGGCGTGGTTCGCCGCTTCGCCGACATGGAGATCTTCGTCGAGATCCAGGAGAACGTCCGCGGTTCCGACGCTTTCATCCTGCAGTCGACCTCGTACCCGGCCAACGACCACCTGATGGAGCTCCTGATCATCACCGACGCGCTGCGCCGCTCCTCGGCGCGCCGGATCACGGCGGTGATCCCCTATTTCGGCTATGCGCGGCAGGATCGCAGGTCTGGCTCGCGCACCCCGATCTCGGCCAAGCTGGTCGCCAACCTGATCACCCAGGCCGGCGTGGACCGCGTCATGACACTCGACCTGCATGCCGGCCAGATCCAGGGCTTCTTCGACATCCCGACCGACAATCTCTACGCCTCGCCCCTGATGGTGCGCGACATCAAGGAGAAATTCGACGTCGCCAAGGTGATGGTGGTCTCGCCCGATGTCGGCGGCGTGGCGCGCGCCCGTGGCCTCGCCAAGCGCATCAACACGCCGCTCGCCATCATCGACAAGCGCCGCGAGCGGCCGGGCGAATCCGAGGTGATGAACGTGATCGGCGAGGTCGCCGGCCACACCTGCATCCTGATCGACGACATCGTCGATTCCGGCGGCACGCTGGTGAATGCGGCCGACGCGCTGCTCGCCAACGGCGCGAAGGAGGTCTACGCCTATATCTCTCACGGCGTGCTCTCCGGCGGCGCGGTGACCCGCATCACCTCCTCGCGGCTGAAGGAGCTGGTCATCACCGACTCGATCCAGCCGACGGAAGCGGTACGCAATGCCGCCAATATCCGCACGCTCTCGGTCGCCGGCCTGATCGCGGAGGCGATCAACCGCACCGCAGCCGAAGAATCGGTCTCCAGCCTGTTCGATTAGACTGCGCGGATCTTTCGTAGGGTGGGCAAAGCGATAGCGTGCCCACCAATCCAGACACCATGCATGGATAGATGGTGGGCACGGCGCAAGAGCGCCTTTTGCCCACCCTACGATTCTTCGCTCAATCGTGCCCCGGCCGCGGCACCAGATTCATGATCGTGCGCGTGAAGCCGCCGTCGACGATGATCTCATCGCCATTGATGTAGGACGCGCGGTCGCTTGCGAGAAACGTCACGGCATCCGCGATATCCTGCGGCATGGCGATGCGACGCATCGGCGTCACCGCCGAGCGGCGCTCGGTCACGCCGGGCGTGTCGTAGAAAGCCTGGCTCATCGGCGTGATCACCATGCCGGGGCTCACCACATTGCTGCGGACGCCCTCCGGTCCCCATTCGCTCGCAAGCTGCCGCGACAGCATCACGACGCCGGCTTTGCTCACGCTGTAGGCGCCGCTCTTGCCCTGCGCGTGGCTGCCGGCGATGGACGCCACATGCACCAGGCTGCCGCGTCCCTGCTTCCGCATCTGCCGGCCAAAAGTCTGCGCGCAGAGGAAGTAGCCGGTGAGATTGACCGAGATCACCATGTTCCATTCGGCGAGCGACAGATTGTCGAGTGTCCCCGGCCGCAGAATCGCGGCGGCGTTGACGAGCACGTTTGCGGGACCGAGCGCCTTCTCGATGGTTTCGGATGCGGCCGTGATGCTGTTGGTATCCGTCACATCGCACGGTGCGACGACGTGGCGGTTGCCCGGCAGCTCTGCCCGCGTCTTCTCGAGCCCCCGCTCGTCGCGGTCGATGACGGCGACATGCGCGCCGGCGTTCGCGAGATTGACCGCGACGGCGCGGCCGATGCCGCCGCCCCCGCCCGTCACCACGCAGACGCGGCCGGCAAGGCCAAGCCAGTCGTGGGAAAGCTGTTCAGTTATGTTTTGAGTCATGGGCGCCCTCGTGTTTTCTTGTTATGGTCGCATCAGAAGACTAACAACGGATTTGAATGTCAAACAGCCATCTCGCGCACCCGATGCGCTGCTATCGGATAAGCAAGGTCGCGTCGATCAATACTCCTTTACGGCAGCACCGAGCGCAATCCATACGCAGGCAGCCAGGAGGCCAAGGCCACCGAGCGCGAGGAAGGTCGGCGCAAACCCGACCCATTGCGCGATCCAGCCGCCGAGCGCGGGGCTGAGCGCCGCGCCGGCGTCTTGAATGGTGATGACGGCGCCCTGCGCAAGATTGACGCGCCCGGTACCGTAAAGCGACCTCGCGACCATGCCCGGCACTGCAACACCCTGCAGGCCGATGCCGATGCCGTCGAGGATCTCCACGGGAACGACGCCCCACCATCCCGTGAAGAAAAAGGCAACAACGCCGCGCAACGGGAGCATCAGAAACGAGACAAGAAGGAGCAGCCAATAATTGCGCTTCTCCGCAACGCGCATGCCGACAATCGATGTGACGACCATAATGCCTTGCGCGATGACGATGAGGGTTGCGACAAGGCCCGGGCCATTGGCGTGGCTGCCAGACGTGGCGAACATGCCGTAAAGCGGAACGATCGCCCCATTGCCAAGATGAAAGACCGCGAGCGCCAGGCCCAACACCAACAGCGGCTTGTGCCGCAGCAACACCGCCATTGCGCTGGGCTGGCTCTCCGGATCGCCTTCCTTGCTGCCGCGAGCCTTGCGATCGTCGATCGAGCCGGAGGGAATCATGAGCACGCACGCCACCGTGATGGCGCCGAACAATGCCGCAAGCCAAAACACCGCGAAATACCCGAACTGCCAACCCAGCAGGCCCGAGGCTGCGGCGCCAACCATGTTGCCTCCATGATTGAACGCTTGGTTGCGGCCATTTTGCCGGTTGAAGCCGCGCTGTCCGACGATGCCGAGCGTTATGCCGGTCACCGCCGGGACAACCGCAACACCGGCGATGGAGGTGGCGATTTGGGACGTGGCAACGGCCCAGAAATTTTGCCAGAACAAAATGATGGAAGAGGCGGCAACGACGGCCACGCCGGGCACGATCACCCAGGCACGCTTGTGGCGCGATGTGTCGATAAAACCGCCGACCGGTGTTGTGATCAGCATGCCCGCGATATTGCCGATCGTCATGGCGGTGCCGATCATGGCCGTCGTCCAGCCCTTTCCCAGCAGGAACACGCCGACGAAAGGCCCGATGCCGGACTGCATGTCCGCCATGAAAAAGTTCACGGCCAGCAGCGGCCAGAGACGGGCTGCCGTGTCTTTGGTTCTTTCCCGCCGCTTGGTCATCAATGCTGGGTCCGCGCCGCGCCGACATCTTAGGAATGCAATGTCTATAACGGGCGGTCCCACGCAGGGTTCATCGCTGGGGTGGCAGGTCAGGGCCGCTAGCGAAAGTCAGTCCATGACGGAACGTCACGGGCGCGCGATCTCGCTTCTACCGCTCGCCCGACGCGGTGAAGAACTTCTCGCCATACGCAAAGCGATTGGGCTTCAGGAAGAAACCGAGCAGCACCGCGCCATCAGGCGCAACCGCCTCGTGCTGGTTGCCGGCGGGGCGCCAGACGAACTGGCCGGGGCCGCATTTACCCTCGTGGTCCTCCAGCGAACCCTCGATCACATAGGTCTGCTCGAGCGCGGTATGCTCGTGAAGCGGCACGACCGCGCCCGGCGCGAGCTTGAACAGCGCGGTGGTGATGCCGCTATCGTCGCTATACAGCACCTTGATCTGGATGCCCGGAAACTTCGTTGCTTCCCAGGGCATGTTCGGCACATCGAGATAATGCGCCACGCGCTCCGGCGGATTTTCCGGCTTGATGTCGGAATGCACGAGCTTGCGTTGCTGCACGGACATGGGGGCCTCCCTCGCAGGTCTGCTCTTGTTGGCGGAACGCCTCAAGCATACTGCGCAGATCGCCTGTCCGGAAGGTTCAACCGCCAGCGCCCTTTAGTAGCAGCGCGTGACGTTGACCGTCTGTCGCCCGCCGTCATGTCCCGGCACGGTGACGATTTCCGCCGTGCAGCTCGACACATAGGGCCGGTCGGACGGCACGACATTGGGTGGAAAGCGATGCGCCCAATCCCAGGGCACGTCATAGGTGTAGGTGTAATGCACATCCGATGACGTTGGCGGCAGCGCGTAAGCTTCTGCCTGCGGCGTACCGTCTGGCCCATAATAGGTGCCGTCGATGCCCGGCCAGAACAAGAAATTGCGGCCGCGATGATGCCGGAACGCGTGGGCATTGAGCGGGCGGAACATCGGATGCGCCGAAGCAACACCGCGCGGCGCGGCGGAAGCCTCGTTGGTGGCAAGGACGAGCGCTAGGCCGAGTGAGGCGACCAGCGCTCCGTACAATCTAGACGTCATGGCACGCACCAATTCTGCAAGTGGACTGGTAGCTCCCCAGGACACGCTAGGCCGCGCCTTTTGCGCCCGCAAACGCACAATTAATAATTGGTTAAGACGTAAGATTAACGCGCCCGCCGCTTGCGCCGCCCGGAGCGCTTTCAAGGCCCGAAAAAGACAATGAAATCACCGACATCCGTATCGATCAAATGCCGTCCGGAAACAGGAACGATCCCGATGCCGGCCCGTTGGCCCAGCGACTATTCGGTGAAAGGAGGTTCCATGAGCAAACCTCGCCAACCGAACGGCGTCGAGCCCGAGTTTTCGGAAGACGACATCCAGCGGGAGAAGTTCGGCCCGCGCGGCGTCCCGGGCGCTCCCGACCCTGCGAAGATGACTCCGCAGCGCGAAAAGAAGACGCCGAAATACATCGATCAGGGTCACGTTTCCTGATCAGTGAGATCGCAGCCAAACTTCATGGAGACCAGAATGGTTCATGAAGGTGCCATGGGCGCGTCTGCGCCGAGCACTGCCCCTACACCTGAAAATGAGAAGCGTGCGCGCACCTACGGCATGCTGATCACGGGCGTGATCGTTGCAGCCACAATCGGTGTCGTTGTCGATCTGGTGACGACATAGCTATTCCTTGGCTATTCCTTGACGGGAATGATCGTCCCGCGCCGGCTGCTTGACATTCGACACAGGAGATAAGCCATGTCGGCCGAGTCTGGACACAACACTTCACCCCGCGAGACATCGCAAGGGCTGCTGGAAAGCGCAGTCGAGATTGCTTTCGATTTTCTGCGACGAACTGGGGAGATCGACGACTCCATGGAAGCTTGCCACTTCCTCACCAGCAACGTCAGCTTCATGATGGCACAGGGCGAGCGCAGCCGCTTGATGCTCGCCAACCGCGCGATCACTGCGTTTCAGCGCCACCGCGAAACGCGAAGGATCGCCCTGGAGTTGGTCTCCTGATCGAAGGCGAACACACACGTCCCACCTCGTCGCTCATGGCCGTTGCGTGACGACGCCGGTCGGCGTCGCGAAGCCTTCCATGGTCCGTATCCGCTTCTCCAGCCACCATCCATATTCGGGCGACCAGTCCTCGAAGCGACGGTTGATGCCGAGATCATGCGCCCAGTGATGGGCGATGTTGGGATTGAATTGCGACTGGCGACCGACGGCGATGAGATCGGCCTGGCCCTTCTCCAGGATGCCTTCAGCCTGCTGCGCCTCGAGAATGATGCCGACCGCCATGGTCGCAATCTGCGCTTCGTTGCGGACGCGTTCGGCAAAGGGCACCTGAAAGCCGAGCGCGCGCGGCACTTGGGCTGCGGTCGCCGCCCCCGCGATGCCGCCCGAGGAGCAATCGATCACGTCGACGCCGCGCAGTTTCAATTCGCGTGCATAGGCGACTGTATCATCCATGTTCCAGCCTTCGACCGTGCCGTCGACGGAGGAGACGCGCACGAACAACGGCATCGCGGCCGGCATCTCCTCGCGCACCGCCTCGACGATTTCCAGCGGCAGCCGCATGCGCCCCTTGCGATCGCCGCCATATTCGTCGTTGCGTGTGTTGGAAACCGGCGACAGGAACGAGGCGAGCAGGTAGCCGTGCGCCGTGTGGATCTCGATCGTGTCGAAGCCGGCCTTGACCGCGTTCTTCGCCGCGTGCGCCCAGGTCTTGACCATGGCCTTGCATTCAGCGGTCGTGAGCTGTCGCGGCGTCAGCCAGCCCTTGCCGACGGGCTCCGCCGTCGGCCCCACCGGCTGCCAGAGCTTTGCGCCAGCTTTCAGATTCTCCTCGGTGAGTGGGCCCATGCCCTGCATCGCGGTTTGCGATGACGCCTTGCGCCCGCCATGGGCGAGCTGAATGCCGATCGCGGTGCCCTGCCGCTTCATGAAAGCGATCAGCGGCTTGAAGCTTTCGACCTGCGCGTCGTTCCAGATGCCGAGGTCGTGCTCGTTGATGAGGCCGATTTCCTCGACCGCCGTCGCCTCGACAAAGACGAGGCCAAAGCCGCCGAGCGCGTAGCGGCCGAGATGCACGATGTGGAAAGTGCCGCAGGTGTTGCCGCTCTCGCAGCGGTAATGAACCATCGGCGGCACGACGAGGCGATTTTTCAGCGTGAGGCCCCGGATCGTGAACGGTTCGAAGAGCCGCGGCCGCACCGTCTCGCTGCCATTCGGTCCATCACTCACAGCTCGCATCTCCTCTGCTTTCTCGATTGGGCGCGAAGATGACGCGAAACCGAGAGGCGATCAACCGCGCATGATGCAACGCAACTTGATACAATCCGCATGATTGTATCACGCGACCGACATACTTTGGATGAAGAGGCCGGCGTGCGCGCTAGGCGGACCAAGGCCCCGAGAGTATAGTCCGCCGCGACATCAAGGAAAAACGAGGTGCCGAACACCTCGCGAGATCTGGGAGCGGATCAATCATAAACATCTAAGGGAGAAAATCCGATGTCGCTGACTCGCCGTCAAGCGCTGGCGTCCGCCGCTGGCGCGCTTGCAAGCACGCTCGCCACGCCCGCCATCGCCGCGAAAGAACCGATCCGGATCGGTTATCTTCCAGCGCTCACCGGGCCGTCATCTTCCACCGGGATCGGAATCGGTCGCGGGACCGAGCTTGCGGTGAAAGAGATCAACGCGGCCGGCGGCATCGACGGGCGCCAGATCGAATTGATCGTCCGCGACACCCAGAGCGAGCCGACCAAGGCCGTCAACGGCGCCGCCGAGCTCGCGCATGGCGAAAAGGTGAGCGTCGTTCTCGGCCCGCTCAATTCCGGCGAATCGCTCGCAGTCGTGCCCTTGCTTGCACGCGCCAACATGGTGCAAGTGCATCCCTGCTGGGTCGACAGCCTCACCGACCCCAAGAAATATCCGATGTGCTTCCGAAATGCGCCGACCAACCAGCAGATCGGCGCCGCCGCCAATCGCTACGTGTTGGAGGTGCTCAAGAAGAAGAAGGTCGCCGTCATTTCCGACACCAGCGGCTATGGCACCGCTTCGGTGAATGCCTATGTGCCGATGCTCAGGGCCAAGGGCGCGGACGTCGTCTATCAAGGCAATGTCGACGCCGCCAATCCGGATCTGACGCCGGAAATCCTGCGCATGCGCAACGCCGGCGCGGAAGCGATCATGCCCTGGAGCGTCAATCCCGGCTTCCTGTCGCGCATCATCAATACGCGCGGGCAGATGAATTGGGACGTGCCGATCGTCGGCCAGACCACGCTCGGCTCCGGCCAGACCTCCGCTTTGCTGGAAAAGCCGGAATATTGGGCCAAGGTCTATCCCAACAATTTCCGCCCGGTCTGCTTCGACGCCGCCGGCAAGCTCACCGAGCGCACGAGCGGCTTCATTGACCGCTTGAAGAAAGCAAAGGTCGAGTTCAGCGACACGCTGTTGTGGTGGGTCGCGGTCGGCTATGACTCGCCGTATTTGATCGCCCAAGCGATGAAGAGCGTCGGCACCGAACCGGCGAAGGTGGTGGGCTATCTCAACGGGCTCAAGCATTTCGCCGGCGTTTACGGCGATATCTCGTTTACGCCCGAGCAACATAACGGCTATCCCGACGACGAAGTCGTGATGGTCGAGGCCAATTCGCTGAAGAACGGCGCGTTCAAGCTCGCGCCGGGATATGGGTCTTAGCTTGATTGAATCGGTTCGCCCGCGATGGGCTCACCTCTCATAGGAGAGGTGAGCCTGCTGGATACCGCAACAACTCGAACTGTTCTTGACAGGCTCCCGTCTGGGAGGCGCCAGCGGGGCGCCTGTCAACCTGGCCAGTGCCGGTCATCACACGTCATACGCAAGACGGAGGCCTATCCTGTCCGCCCCAATCAAAATCGGCAACGTCACGATTCACCGCATCATCGAGCAGGAGGGTCCGTTCTTCGTCGCGTCGCAATTTTTCCCGACCATCACGAAAGAGCTTCTCGACGAGAACCGAAGCTGGCTCCAGCCCCGATTCCTGGACGACCAGGACAGGCTGATGCTCTGCATCCAGAGCTACATCGTGAAGACGCCGCACCACACGATCATGATCGACAGCTGCGTCGGCAACCACAAGCCGCGGCCAACGCGTCCGTTCTGGAACATGATGAACTCCGATCGCTACGAGAAGAATCTCGCGGCGTGCGGCTGCAGCGTCAACGACATCGATTTTGTCATGTGCACGCATTTGCACACCGACCACGTCGGATGGAATACCCGGCTCGAGAACGGCCGCTGGGTGCCGACCTTCCCGAAGGCGCGTTACGTGTTCGCCGACCGCGAACTGGCTTACTGGACCAAACGCCAAAACGATGACCCGGCAGCATGTCCATGGATCACTGATTCCGTGCTGCCTATTGTGGCCGCCAATCGCGCCGATATCGTCAAGAGCGCGCACGCTTTCAACGATCTCGTGACGCTGATCCCGACGCCCGGCCACACCATCGACCACTATTCGGTGCACGTCGGCACGCAAGGCGCCGATGCCGTCATTACCGGCGACATGATTCACTCGCCGCTGCAGGCCCGGTATCCGGAGCTCGGCATGATGGCGGACTACGATTCCGCGTTGGCCGGAAAGTCGAGGCGGGAATTATTCGGCCGCTTCTGCGATACGTCCACGCTGATGTGCACGGCACACTTTCCGTCGCCGTCGACCGCTCGCGTGGTGCGCCGGCAGGATGCGTTCGACTTCATCGATGCGTAGGTCAAACGTGTGGACGGGAGGGTGGGCAGAGCGACTGCGTCCGCCGTAGCTCCCAAGAGCGAAGGCGGAAGCGTGCCCATCATTCCTGTTCCGGTCCTGGATTGGTGGGCACGGCGTAAGCGCGCCTTTGCCCACCCTACAAGCGACCGAGACACCTCATCCCATCATCGCGTCCGCGATCTTCTCGGCCGACATCAGCGTCGGAAAATTGGTGTTGGCGCAGGGCACGACCGGGAAGATCGAGGCGTCGACGACGCGCAGGCCCTGCACGCCCTTGACGCGCCCCTGCGTATCGACGACCGCCATCGGATCGTCGGGCCGGCCCATGCGGCAGGAGCAGGAGGCGTGCCAGACGCCGATCGTCGCCTTGCGTACGAAGGCTTCCAGCGCTTCGTCGTCGTTCATCACCTGATCGAAGGTGAACCCTTCGACGACGAAATTATCGATCATGAAGTGGCGCAGCGCCGCCGGCCCATCCATCATCGCCGCTGCGATCGAGGTGAGGATCTTGTTCCTGGTGTTGACCACGCCGATCTTGCGCACGCGGTCGGTGTAGGAGGCCGGGAACGGCTTGTCGGTCACGGCTTTTAAGGGCGCGCTCATCTGCAGGCCCGCCATCTTGCGGAAGCCGCTCATCAGCCGCTCGAGGTCGCGTCGGTCGGACAACAGGTTGAACTCAACGATCGGCTCGGCGAAGGGATCGCGCGAGGCGAGCTTGACCTCGCCGGTCTCCGAATGGGTCTTGTAGACGGCGGTGAGCAGCGAGCCGATCCGCTCGCCGACCGCATGCCACGCCGACTTGGTCATGGCGGCGACGAACATGTCGCCCTTCGGCGTGCCGGGCAGGCCGGAGGAATAGCGCATCCCCATCTGAATGTGGCGGCGGGTGTGGTCGTTCATGCGCGCGCCGCGGCGGACAAAGGACGACAGCGAGATCGAGGGATGATCCATCAGCCGCTGGCCGACGCCTTCGAGGGCCGCCACCACGGGTATCCCCAGGTCTTTCAAGTGACCGACCGGGCCGATGCCGGCGCGCAGCAGATGCGCGGGCGAATGGATCGCGCCGCAGCACAGGATGACCTCGCGGCCGCGGAATTCTTGCTGCTTCCCGTCGACGATCGCCTTAATGCCGACGCAGCGCGTACCCTCGAACAGCAATTCCCCGACCTGCGTCCCGGTCGAGATCGTAAGGTTCTGGCGCTTGCGCGTCTCGCGGTCGAGATACCCCATCGCGGCCGAGACGCGCTGCTCGGACTGATTGGAATGCGTGATCGGAAAGTAGCCGTCGACGAACTCGCCATTCTGGTCGGGCACGAAATTGATGCCCGCGAGCTCGCAGGCCTTGGCGACGGCGTGCGAATGCCCCGTCCAGTGCTCGCGCGGGATGCGGCGGACGGGAATGCGGCCGTCCTTGCCATGATACGGCCCGTCGAAATCGAGGTCGCGCTCGACTTTCCTGAAGAACGGCAGCACATCCTTCCAGCCCCAACCGGCTGCACCTCGCGCTTCCCATTCGTCGTAGTCGGTCGGCGCGCCGCGGTTGGCGAGCTGGCCATTGATCGAAGAGCCGCCGCCGAGCACGCGCGCCTGCTCGTATTTGCGCAAGGGAGGGCGCACCTGCGGGTTGTTGTGGCTGACGATCTGGGTCGTGACCTTCAATTCGGTCCAGTGGAAGCGCGGGTCGAAATAGGCGGTGCCTGAATAGCTGTCGCGGATTTCGGCCGGCTCCTCGCCCGGCGGCGTGTCCTGCCCGGCTTCGCAGACGAGGATCTTGTTTGTGCTTTTGGCGGAGAGGCGATGGGCAAGGACCGATCCGGCGGAGCCGCCGCCGACGATGATGTAGTCGTACACTTCTGTGTTTCCTCTTGTTTTTTCTTGTTTGAGGACGTTAGCGCACAGCCGGCATCGCGTCACGCGGGCAAAAAAGCATCATATTTCACTGCCAGCATGCCGGCTTCGTCCTTGACGGGTGTCACCCATCATGAAAATCGCGATTATTGGAATCGGCAATGTCGGCAGCGCGCTCGCTCGCGGGCTTGCGAAGACCTCGCATCGGCTTGTGCTTGGGGTGCGCGATCCCAGTGATGCCGCCGCAAAGACCCTGGCTGCCGAAGTCAAGGCGGAATTGGCAACTCCGGCGGAGGGAGCCAAATCCGCCGAGCTGATCATCCTGGCGCTGCCCTGGGACGCTGCGGAGGCTGCCGTGAAAGCGCTCGGCGACCTCTCCGGCAAGACCGTCATCGATTGCATCAATCCGTTGGCGATGATCGGCGGGTCGCTTGCCCTCACCCTGGGCCACACCACAAGCGCCGGGGAGACCATCGCGGGCTGGCTGCCTGGCGCGTATGTGGTCAAGACCCTCAATCAGGTCGGTGCGGAGATCATGGCCGACAATGCCGGCATCTCACCAAGGCCCGTGATGTTCATGGCGGGCGATCATGCCGAGGCAAAGGCCAAAGTCGCAACCGTACTGGCGGATCTGGGCTTCGAGCCGCTCGATGCCGGAGACATCACCAAGGCCCGTCTGCTCGAGCCGTACGGAATGGTCTGGATCAACCAGGCGATGTTTCGCGGCAAAGGGCGGAACTGGGCCTTCGCTGCCGTGGAGCGGACATGAGCGGCGCGGCGTACGCCGCCGCTCAGCCCAGCACGAACGAGCGCATCGAGATCGATCCCATGTCGATACCGACGTTGAAGAAGCTCAGCTCGTCCTTGTCGTCGGCGACGGCTGAGGGAAACAGCACCGGCAGATAGTGCTCCAGCGTCGGATGCGCCAGCGGCAGCGTCCGCGCCAGCGACAGCGGCTTTGCCAGCGCGCCGAAATCACGATTGCCGATCGCCTGCGCCGCGCGGGCGTCGAAATCCTCGGCCCAATCGTAGGCGTGGCTGGCGCCGCGCACCAGCGCCATCAGATTGTGGACGATGTTGCCGCTGCCGACGATGAGCACGCCCTTCTCGCGCAAGGGCTTCAGCTCCTGTGCCAGCGCAAAATGCTCCGATGGCGGCTTGGCGAGATCGAGCGAAAGCTGAAACACCGGAATGTCGGCTTTCGGGAACATCTTGATCAGCACACTCCAGGCGCCGTGATCGAGCCCCCATTCGGTGTCGCCCTTGAGATGGCTGGAGCGCACCAACTCGATCGTGGCCTGCGCGACGTCGGGCGCGCCTGGCGCCGGATATTGCGCGTCGAACAGCGCTTGCGGAAACCCGCCGAAATCATGGATCGTCTGCGGGCGGGGACCGATATGCACCAGCGTCGTGCCGCGGGTCATCCAGTGCGCGGAGACGCAGAGGATCGCCGAAGGCGTCGGCAGCGTATCGCCGAGCCTCTTCCATTCCCGGCTATAGGCGTTGTCCGTGATCGCGTTCATCGGGCTGCCATGACCGACGAACAGCGCCGGCAGTCGGGGCGTCGACGGCAGGTCCTTGAACGCCTCGCTGGCGCTGGTGGGCGTGATCGCGGCGCCGCCCGCTGTCACTGCCGCCGCCAGTCCAACGCCGTCCTGCATCAATTCGCGTCGTGACATGAATCCCGATCCGATCTTCACTCAATTCTCCGCCGCTTCCGCTCGGAGGTGCAAAATCCCATATCCAAATGGGCCTGCCAAGCGCTGCGCGCAAGCGTCAAAAGGTGCAGAATGGCATGGCGGGCGCGGCCCGTCGTATCCGAAAAGCAGCACCATGGAGCAGAACCATGAAACTATCGGGCAAGGTCGCCGCCATCACCGGCGCGGCACGCGGGATCGGCCGGGCTTGCGCGGAACGCTTCCTCAAGGATGGCGTGAAGGTCGTCATCTCCGACGTCGACGGCGAGGCTCTGGCCAGCACGGTCAAGGAGCTCGGGCACGCGAGCAATCTGCGCGCCGTGGCTTGCGACGTCGCGCGGCGCGCCGACGTCGACCGGCTCGTGGCCGCCGCGCGTGACGCCTTCGGCCGGCTCGACATCATGGTCAACAATGCCGGCGTCGCACGCAATCAGGACCTGCTCGACATCACCGAGAAGGACTTTGACGACGTCATCGCCATCAACCTCAGGGGCGCGTTCTTCGGCGTGCAGGCTGCGGCGAAACAGATGATCGCGCAGGGCGGCGGCGGGGTCATCATCAACATGTCCTCGGTCAATGCCTTACTTGCGATCCCGACGCTTGCGACCTATGCCATCTCCAAGGGCGGCATGAAGCAGCTCACCTCGGTTGCCGCCGTGGCGCTCGCTCCGCACAACATTCGCGTGGTCGCGGTCGGACCCGGCACGATCCTGACCGACATGGTGGCGTCCGCGATCTTCTCTTCGGATGAGGCGCGCCGCACGGTCATGTCGCGCACGCCGATCGGGCGCGGCGGCGAGCCGAGCGAAGTCGCCGCCGTCGTCGCCTTCCTCGCTGGCGACGATGCGTCCTACGTCACCGGGCAGACGATTTATCCTGACGGCGGCCGGCTGGTGCTGAATTATACCGTGCCGGTGAAGTAGCGGAGGCTCACACCCCCGCAGGCCGGATCGCCTCCTGAATCGCGCGCGACGCATCGAGCAAAATCTCGGCGACCTCGGCCTCGCGGCGGGGGCCGAGCCGCGTGCGAACCGCCGATAACGTGATCGCCGCCACCGGGCGATGGTCCGGTGTCTTGACCCAGGTCGAGATCGACTTCGTTCCCTGCACCAGGCCGATCTCGCGCAGATTGTAGCCGCGGCGGCGCGCGGCGGCGATTTGCGCCAACACGGCCGGTGCCTCGGTGCGATAAGCCGCAAGCCGCGCTTCATTGGCGGCGACGATCCTTCTCGCCTCCGCGGCCGGCATCGCCGCGAGGATGGCTACGCCTGCGCTGGATACTCCGAGCGGACGCCGCGCGCCGACCTCGATCGAGAGCACCTGGATCGGGAATGAGCCGATGCGGCGGTCGACGCACAGCGTGTCGTTGCCGGTGCGCACGGTGAGAAACAGGGTATCGCCGACACGCTCCGACGTGTCCTTCAGAATGTCGTCCGCGGCCGCAAGCAGCGGCGAGCGCGATGGCCGCGCCAGCGCAAGCTCGAGCACCTGGCCACCGATCGCGTAGCGCCCGGTCTTGCCGTGCCGCTCGACGATGCCTTCCTCGATCAGGGCATGCACGATCCGGTGCACGGTCGGCCGCGTCAATCCGGTGGCCTGCACGACGTCGGACAACGGCAAACCCGCCTCGCGCCCCGAGGCCAGGATGCGCAATACCGCGAGCGCGCGCCGGATCGCTTGCGCGCCTCTACGCGGTTCCGTCGTTAACGCACCAGCCCTGCCATTGTCCACCATGTGGACATGATCGGCACAATTCGGTCGACAGGTAAAGCCCGGAGTCGAAATGATGGCCAAGGCCCGGCGCGCGCCAACGCGCCGCCCCACAACAGATCAGGTGGACAATGATCCGCCAGCCGAAAGTTTCGGGAGGATTTTGATGAGATGGCTCGCAGCCGCCTTGATCGCCGTCGCTTTTGCCGGTGCGGCAGTGGCCGCTGAGCCCTATCCGTCCCGCAACGTCCGCCTGATCGTGCCCTATCCGCCCGGCGGCAATGTCGACAGCGCGGCGCGCATCATCGCCGAGAAATTGCAGCAGAAGCTGGGTCAGCCCTTCATCATCGAGAACAAGGCCGGCGCCGGCGGCATGATCGCGGGCGAAGCCTTCGCCAAATCGGAGAAGGACGGCTACACCCTGTTCGTCGGCGCCAATGGCCCGGTGCTGTTCGCGCCCCTGATCAACCGGCGCGACGCCTATCAATGGAAGCGCGACTTCATTCCGATCACGTCGATCTCGATGACGCCGCTCGTGCTGGAAGTGAATCCGTCCGTTCAGGCCAGGACCGCAAAAGAGCTTTTCGAATTGGCCCGCCGCGAGCCCGGCAAGCTGACAATGGCCTCTCCCGGCGCGGGTACGACCAACCATCTCCTGAGCGAACTCGCGCAATCCACGCTTGGCCTGAAATGGATCACCGTGCACTATCGCGGCAATGCGCCGGCAACGAATGACCTGATCGGCGGACAGGTGCAATTCGCCTTCGACCAGGTCTCGGTTGCCCTGCCTTATATCAAGAACAACATGATCCGCGCGCTCGCGGTCACCAGTCCGCACCGGCTCGCCTCGCTGCCGGATGTGCCGACCCTCGCCGAGCTCGGCTACAGGGATTTTGAAGAGCAGACCTTCACCGGCCTGTTCGCGCCAGCGGGCACCCCGAGCGAGATCGTCGCAAGGCTGCACGACACGATGGCCGAGATTTTGAAAGACCCGTCTGTCGTGGACAAGTTCGACAAGCTCGGCGCCGAGGCGGTGACGATGACGCCGGCCGACTTTACGACCTATCTGGGGCACGAGGACGCGAAATGGACCCCAGTGGTTCGCGCCGCGAATATCAAGGCCGATTGAACGGTTGGCGCAGCTGACGAGGTGACGGCCAACATGCGGATCGATCCATCTGATCATGGTGCCGAACAGATCTACCGGTTGATGACCGGAATCGTGGTGCCGCGCCCGATCGCCTGGGTGACGAGCCTGTCGGCGACGGGCGTGCTCAATCTCGCACCCTTCTCGGCCTTCACCTTCGTCTCGCAGAAGCCGCCGCTGCTCGCGATCAGCGTCGGCCGCAAGGGCGGCGTCTTCAAGGACACCGCGCACAATATCCTGGCGATCGAAGAATACGTGATCCACATCGCCGACACGCCGCTGATGGAAGTTTTGCACGAAAGCTCGGCCGAGCATCCGCCCGAGGTGAGCGAGGTCGAGGCGCTTGAGCTCGAAACGCTGCCGAGCGAACGCATCAAGGTACCGCGGCTCGCATCGCCGCCGGTCGCCATGGAATGCCGCTTCCGGCAATGCCTCGAATTCGGCGAGCTCCGCAGCCGCCTGATTGTCGGTGAAGTCGTGATGGTTCATGTCCGCGACGGCCTCGTGAATAACGGCAAGGTCGAAACATCCGCACTCGATCCGATCGCCCGCATCGGCGGCCCGCGCTATGCGCGGCTCGGCGAGATCGTCACGCTGAAGAGCGTATTTCAGACCCCGAAATCGACCGAGTGAACAGCCAAGAGGAATCGCATCATGACCGGCAACGCGCGGCGCAAGAGCATCCACATCGGCGGCTTCAAGCACGCCAATCCGATTCCGAACGCCAGCCGCATCGGCAATCTCGTCATGAGCGGCGTCATCCTCGGCCGCGATGAAGCCGGCAACATGCCCGTGAGTCTCGAAGCGCAATGCGCCAACATGTTCGCGCACATGAAGGCGACCGTCGAAGCCGCCGGCGGCACCACGGACGACATCATCAAAATGACGGTCTGGCTCAAGGACCGCTCGCAGCGCGCGCCGCTGAACGTCGAATGGGTGAAGATGTTTCCCGACGAGCATTCGCGCCCGGCGCGTCATTCCTTGCAGAGCGACATGGAAGGCGGCGCGCTGGTGCAATGCGATTTCACCGCCGTGATTGACTGAAAGGGATCTTGGCTGTGCCGACCTATCTTCCGTTCGATCCGAATCCGCAGCGCCCGTCAAGGCTTCCGCCGCCCAAAACCGTGGACAGCCAGTTTCACGTGCTGGGTCCGCTCGAGAAATATCCGGTGCGTCCGGGCGCGGCCTATCAGATGCCGACCGCGACCTGGGAGGCGGCGCTCAAGATGCACAAGGCGCTCGGGATCGAGCGCGGCATCATTGTGCAGACCACGACCTACGGCGCCGACCACAGCGTGGTGCTCGACGGCCTTGCCATGATGGGCCCTGACTATCGCGGCTGCGCCAATGCACTGGTGTTCGCCGAAGCCGACGACGCTTATCTCGCCAGGCTGCACGACGCCGGCGTGCGCGGCGCGCGCTTCTCCTTTCGCCAGGAGTTGGGGGCGGTGCTGTCGGACAAGGATTTCGCCCGCGCGATCGCGCGTATCCGTGAGCTCGGCTGGTACGCAAAAATCCAGCCGGAGAAGGACGGCATCATCTCCAGCGTTGAGAAATACGCTTCGCTCGACGTCCCCGTGCTGATCGACCACATGGCGCGGCCTGACCCAACCGCCGGCAGGAACGATCCGAACCTGAAGACGATGCTGGACCTGCTCGCGAAGGGTAATTTCTGGGTGATGCTTTCGCTCGGCGAGAAGACGTCGAAGGCCGGTCCGCCCTGGGACGACGTCATTCCAATCGCGCGAGCCTACATCGAGGCCGCGCCCGGCCGCTGCGTCTGGGCCAGCGACTGGCCGCACCCGGTGTCGGTCAAGCAGCCGCCTAACGACGCCGATCTCATCGAGCTGATGTATCGCTATGCGCCGGACGAGGCGACGCTGCACAAGATCCTGGTCGAGAATCCGGCGAAGCTGTTCGGCTTTCCGGATTGAGCCGCAAATTGCCCCCGCGCCGGTCGCCGCTACTTTTTGGTGGGCGGCGCAGCCTGCACGGCAGGTGCCGCGGCGGCCAGGAGATCGGCGCGCTTGCCGTTCAGCGGCGGGTAGATGCGCTAGCGATTGATGGTCTGCTTGGTCTGCTTGGCCGCCGCCCCCGGTCGTGCGCACCTTGCGATCCCAGCCCTCGGTATAGAGAGCGCCCCAGGCGCCGAGATCGAGCACCGTGACGTACCAGTCGAATGCAGCGGCAGCATCGGCTCGCCGAGCAAATCCGCGACCACATTGTGGAGCGCTAGCACCAGCCGATCATAGGCCACTGTCTCGCGACGGCCGCCGCTCACAACGGTGACCTGCCGCGCGGCGGGATCGATGGCTTCGACCTCGGCGCCCCTGTGGCTCACGCCAACGGGGTCAAGCAGCTTTGTCAATGGGATCGCGGCCTCGCGGAGATCGACTTCGTAATTGCGGACACGGATGTTGTGATAGGGATTGCGGTCGACGACGACGATCTCGATGTCCGTCGCCCGCGCGCCGATCTCCTCGCGCTTCCGGGCGGCGCCGATCGCGACCCATAGCCCCGCAAAGCCCGCTCCGAGGACAAGAATGCGCGCCATGTTTGCTCCGCCGGCATCATTGAAAAGCGGAGAAACATAGCAGGCCGCCGCGAGCGAGGTCCAACAAAGAGAGCGCGACGAGCTTCAGACTGAAGCACCATCGCGCCCTGACCTCGCACACACTGCGAGCTGCGCCGGCCGAAGCCGGCGGCAAATCGCTATTCCGCCGGCTCGGCCACCAACGTGATCTGCGACACCAGCTCCTTGCCCCTGGTTTCGGGGCTAAAGAGCAGCGTGACCACGAACACGATCGCGGCAGCCGTCGTCGAGATCAGCATGGGAATCGTGAAGCCCGCCGGCTGACCGGCCGCGAAGTAGGTAAGCACCGGACCGGTGAAGCCGGCCCAGATCGCGCCCTGATGATAACAGAAGCCCGACGCCGTCGCCCGCACCTCGGTCGGGAAGCGTTCGCTCAGGTAAGCCGGATTCTGTCCATAGATCGCGCCGAGGAAGGCGCCCTGCAGGATGAAGGCGCCAGCCACCACTGCGTAGGAGTCGAACATCAGATAGAACGGCGTCACCAGCGCGCCGATCGCCGCCGGGATGATCATCGCCCATCGGCGCCCGAGCACGTCGGCGACATAGCCCCAGAAGCCGGACGCCAGGAACGCGATCAGGTTGGCCATCGCGATCGGCATCGCGACCATGCCGGCGCTCAGATGCAGATCCTTCTGCAGGTGGGTCGCAAACATGCCGTAGACGGAGTAGTAGATGATGAAGCCGCTTGCCATCCACAGGCACGCCATAATCGTGTTGGGCAGGATGCGCAGGCGGAAGATGTCGAGCAGCGGCGCCTTGAATTCGTGATGCTGCTCGCGCTGAATGCGGCGGTTCTCCACCCAGACCGCCGGTTCCTTGACGTAGAAGCGGATCCACACCACGGCAAGTGCGGGCAGCACACCGAGGATCAACAGACCGCGCCAGCCGATGCGATCATAGAGCAGCCCGTAGGCCAGGCTCGACGCCAGGAAGCCGATACTCCAGGATCCTTGTAGCACGCCACTCATCAGACCGCGCGAGCGCGCCGGCCAGGATTCCATGGCGAGCGCCGCACCGGCGGGCCACTCCGCGCCCATGCCAATGCCAAGCAGCGCGCGGAACAGGAACAGCAGCCAGAAGGTCGGCGCGATGCCGGCCAGCAAGTTGCAGATCGAGTACCACAGGATCGAGATCATCAACGGCGCCTTGCGGCCGATGCGATCGGCGAGCCAGCCGCTTCCGACCGCGCCCACCAGCCGCAGCCATAGCGTGATGGTGAAGACGGCGGTCACTTCGATCAGCGGCACGTGGAAGGTTTGCGAGATCGGCACCATGATCAGGAGGAAGATCGTGAAGTCGAATGCATCGAGCGTCCAGCCGAGCCAGGCGGCGATCCATGCGATCCACTGGTCCTTGGTAGGCTCTTTCCACCACGGCACCTGGCCGGGTACATCAGCCGTCATCGTCATACGCTTCCTCCCTCGTGATTTACGTCAACTTGCTCTCCGTGGCTTCCCTGCGCGGCTGTGGTCGCCGTCTGAGCAGGACTGTTTGGACGGCCGAAGCCGCCGGGTCGAAAGTTTCAGTGGTCAGTCTTCAGAAAACGAAATGTCGTATTTGCTGCTGCACCGCACTATCGGCGACTCCCGCAGCTGATCTCTGTCATTTGTTCGTGAGCAGTATGTCGCTGCGGCAATCCGCTGACAAGCGCGATCGGCGCGCCTTGGTTCCTTTCCGGCCAAACGCTGCCCATCCTTTAGGCTTACTGCGCTGCCCACGCCCGCGCTGCAGCGCCATCCCGGCAAGCATCGATGTCGCAATCTGGACGGCCGCTGCTCCGTGGACGCCGTACCGCGACGCAGCAGACTACGCGCCCGCTACCGCGACGCCGCCAACCAGTTCGCCGAACGACGCGAAGAACTGCGCGGCGAGTTTCTTCGCCGTGGAGTCGATCAGCCGTCCCCCGAGCTGCGCGAGCTTCCCGCCGATCTGGGCGTCGACTGCGTATGAGAGGATCGTCACTTCGGCGCTCTCTTCGCTGAGCTTCACCGTGGCGCCACCCCTGGCGAAGCCGGCGATGCCGCCGCTTCCCTCGCCCGCGATGCGATAGGAATTGGGCGGATCGAGATCGGAGAGCGTGACCTTGCCGCCGAACGCCGCCTTCACGGGACCGATCTTGAGCATGACGGTCGCCGTCATCTCGTTCGGTGTTGACATTTCAAGGGACTGACAGCCGGGAATGCATTGCTTCAGGATGTCCGGATTGTTGAGGGCCGCCCAGACCTGTTCCTTCGAGGCCAGGATGCGCTGGCTGTCACTCATCTGCATGGCTGTCTTTAACTCCGTGCTGTGGGTTTCGTGCTGCGTTGTCCGCGTCGCCGCTCGATGGTGATCTCGGCGAGGATCGACATCGCGATCTCTTCCGGCGTGATGGCGCCGAGATCGAGCCCGGCCGGCGCCTTGACGCGGTCGATCGCAGCCGTGTCGACGCCGTCGGCCGCGAGTTTCGCCCGCAAGGACGCCATCTTGCGGCGGCTACCGACAAAGGCGTGATAGGCGGCGTCGATCGCAAGCGCCTCTCTCAGCGCGGCCTCGTCGCCCTTGCCTTGCGTCGACACCACGACAAACCGGCGGGCTGGATGCAGCTCGCCAAGGGAAAACGAGTCGATCAGCATGTCGACTTCTGGCGCTGCAACGAAGTCCGACGCGGGCGCGGCCAGCGTCACGTGATAGCCGAGGGGGCGCGCCTGCGCGGCCAGCGACAGCGCCACCGGGCTTGCGCCCAGAATGATCAGCGACGGATGCGGCAGAACCGGTTCGACGAAAATATCCATCGTGCCTTTGCTCGGGCATAGATTGCTGGCGAAACCTACGCCTTCGCGCGTCTCGCCCGGCTTGACGCCGAGCTCTGCCAGGAGATTTTCCGGCTGCACGGAGACCATACGCGGCTCGCCGTCGGCGAGCGCCTCGCGCGCCGCCTTCAACACCGCACCTTTGGCGCAGCCGCCGCCAATCCAGCCCGCAGCAATGGTGCCGTCGGGACGGATGATCGCCTTGGCGCCGGCCTTTGCCGCCGTCACCGACACGGTGCGCACCACGGTCGCGAGCACAAAGGCCTGTTCGGCGGCCTTCATCCGCGCCACCAGATCCATCACCTCGACATGAGCTGTCATGTCACAACCTCGCGAGATACGGTTCGAGCGCGGAGAGCGACTTCAGCGTGTTGGCCGGTGCATAGAGATCGACATGAGGTAGCGCGGCCTTGATGCCGCGCGCCTCCGGCGCATAGCCCTCCCAGCCCGCCATCGGGTTGAGCCAGACGATGCGGCGGCAGCGCTTCGCGAGCGCGGCCATTTCTCGACCGAGTAACTCGGCATCTCCCGTCTCGTAACCGTCGGAGACGATTATCACGGCCGAGCGCGAATGGATCACGCGCGCGGCATGCCAGCGGTTGAAGGTTTGCAGGCTCTCCCCGATTTTCGTTCCGCCGCCGGCGCCCTGCGCCAGCAGCGACAGGCGATCGAGCGCGCGGGCGGCGTCCTTTTCCTTCATCGCATCGGAAACATGCGCGAGCCGCGTGTGGAACAGGAACGCATCGGCCTCGCGAAACGCGTCGAGCACACCATGGATGAATCGCAGGAACACGCTGGTGTATAGGCTCATCGAGCCCGACGCATCGAGGAGAACAATGAGACGAAGCGGCTTGTCCTTGCGCTGACGCTTCACGAGGCTGATCGGCACGCCGCCATGGCTGATGTTGTGATGGATGGTCCGGCGCAGATCGAGGCGACGGCCGCGGCGGTGGGCAAGATCGCGCCGCGTCAGCCGCGTGCGCATGATTTTCGCAAGCTGCGCCGCGGCCGCATGCGCCTGCGCTATTTGCTCGGGATCGGCGAGCTTGCGGAAATCGACCTCGGCCAGGTTTTCGGCCCGCGAGGCGCCTTCCATGCGCCCCTCGCCGCCGCGCGATGCCGGCGCGTCGGCGGCGGAGGGCACCTGGTCGGTTGCGGATTGTGTGCCGCTCTGTTGCGTACCGTCCTGAATGCTTTTGAGGGAAGGATTGTTCGCTGATTTCGCCGAGCCCAACGCAAACGATCGCGAGCGCACGCGCTTTCCCAGCCAGAAGGCGTCAAAGATCCCGTCGAACCTTTCCCAGTCGGACCTCCGCGCCGAGAACAGATGCTTGAACGCCGAGCGGAGCAGGCCCGGCTTGGCGGCATAGCCCGACGTCATCAGCGACGCCGCGTCCTGCCCCTCCGCAAGACCAACGGCAAATCCATTGTCGCGCAGCGTGCGCAGGAACGCGGCAAGCTTGCCCGAGACGAGGCGCGAGACCTCATCGATCTCATCGAAGGCGGGCGTGGTGCCGCAGCAGCTCATGCGACCTTCCCCAGGATGCGCTCCGCCACCTCGCGCGTGACGCGGACCTTGTC
This sequence comes from Bradyrhizobium sp., assembly GCF_035309285.1. Lineage (GTDB taxonomy): Bacteria > Pseudomonadota > Alphaproteobacteria > Rhizobiales > Xanthobacteraceae > Bradyrhizobium. Next base: position 37,274 of record NZ_DATGFH010000090.1, read on the forward strand.
CTCCTGCGTCTTGACGAGGCACATCAGCGTCTCGTGCACGATCTCGCGCGCATCATGCAGGTCGCGCACGTCGAGACCGACCAGCGCAGCCGCCCAGTCCAGCGTCTCGGCGACACCAGGCACTTTGCGCAGCTCCTCTTTGCGGATGCTCTCGACCATTCGCGCAATCTGCAGCGACAGCGAGGCGCTGGCGCCGTCGATCCGCGCCATGATGATGCGCGCCTCGCGCTCGACATCGGGATAATCGACATAGTGGTAGAGGCAGCGGCGGCGCAGCGCGTCGGACAATTCGCGGGTGCTGTTCGAGGTCAGCACCACATGCGGGATCGAAATCGCCTTGATGGTGCCAAGCTCGGGGATCGAGACCTGGAAGTCGGAGAGAAGCTCCAGCAGAAACGCCTCGAACTCGTCGTCGGCGCGATCGATCTCGTCGATCAGGAGCACCGGTGGCTCGTCGCGACGGATCGCGGCGAGAAGCGGTCGCTCCAGGAGATATTTTTCGGAGAAGATCTGGTCCTCGATGGAATCGGCGTCGCCGCGATGCGCCTGGATCGCCAGCAATTGCCGCTGGTAGTTCCACTCGTAGAGCGCCGAGGACTGGTCCAGCCCCTCATAGCATTGCAGGCGGATCAGCTCGGTCGCATGCACCGCGGCCAGCGCTTTGGCTACCTCGGTCTTGCCGACGCCCGCCTCGCCCTCCAGGAGCAGCGGGCGCCGCAATCGCTGCATCAGCGAGATCGCGGTGGCGAGTTCGCCGTCTGCGATGTAGCCAGATTTCGCTAGCGCTTCCGCGATCTCCTCGCGATTTTTCATGCTCAACATGTCTCCTCGTCATTGCGAGGAGCGAAGCGACGAAGCAATCCAGACTGTTCGTGCGGCTCTGGATTGCTTCGCTTCGCTCGCAATGACGGACCCACTAAGCGACGGCTCCGAGTTGCTTCGCCGCCTTCCAGTTGCGCCAATAATCATGCGGCATCTGGATGTGCGTCGAGCCCAGGAACGAGAAGGCGTCGTTGACGGCGTTGGAGAACGCCGGCACGCCGCCGACATTCGGGCTTTCGCCGACACCCTTGGCGCCGATCGGATGATGCGGCGAAGGCGTGACCGTAAAGTCGGTCTCCCAATGCGGCGTCTCGACCGCGGTCGGCATGAAGAAATCCATGAACGAGCCGGTCACGACGTTGCCGGCCTCGTCGTAGCGGATCTCCTGGCCCATCGCGATGGCGAACGCCTCGGTGAGGCCGCCATGCACCTGGCCCTCGATGATCATCGGGTTGATGCGCGTGCCGCAATCATCGAGCGCATAGAAGCGCCGGATCTTGTAGACCCCGGTGTCGACGTCGATGTCCATCACGCAGATATAGGCGCCGAAAGGATAGGTCATGTTGGGCGGATCGTAGTAGCTCACCGCTTCCAGCCCCGGCTCCATGCCGGGCGGCACCGAGTTATACGCCGCCCAGCAGATGTCCTTCATCGACATGAACTTCTCGGGCAGGCCCTTGACGCGGAAGCCGTCGATGTCCCATTCGAGATCGTCCTCATGGACCTCGAGCTTATAGGCCGCGATCATCTGCGCCTTCGCCTTGATCTTCCGCGCAGCCATGGCGATCGCGGCGCCGGCGACTGGCGTCGAGCGCGAACCGTAGGTGCCCAGCCCGTAGGGCGCGGTGTCGGTGTTGCCCTCCTCGACCTGGATGTTGTCGGCCGGGATGCCGATTTCGGTCGCGATGATCTGCGCCCAGGTGGTCTCATGCCCCTGGCCCTGGCTCTTGGTACCCATGCGCGCGATGCCCGCCCCGGTCGGATGCATGCGTATCTCGCAGGAGTCGAACATGGCGATCCCGAGGATGTCGCAATTCTTCGATGGTCCCGCGCCGACGATCTCGGTGAAGAAGGAGACGCCGAGCCCCATGATCTCGCGGGTCTCGCCGCGCTTGAACGCAGCGCGCTTTTCCGCCTGCTCTTTCCGGAGTGCAGCGTAGTTCGTGCTCTCCATCATCTTGCGCATGGCGGTGTGGTAGTCGCCGGAATCATATTCCCAGCCTAGCGCGGAATGATAGGGAAACTGCTCCGGCTTGACGAAGTTCTTCAGCCTGAGCTCGGCCGGATCCACGCCGAGCTTCTGCGCGAGGATATCCATCGCGCGCTCGATGCAATAGGCCGCCTCCGTGACGCGGAACGAGCAACGGTAGGCGACACCGCCCGGCGCCTTGTTGGAATAGACGCCGTCGACGGTGAGATGAGCCACCGGGAAGTCATAGGATCCGGTGACGATATTGAAGAAGCCGGCCGGCCATTTCGACGGATCGGCGCAGGCGTCGAAGGCGCCATGATCGGCGAGCACGTGGACGCGAAGTCCCGTGACCTTGCCGTCCTTGGTCGCGGCGATTTCGGTGGTCATGTGATAGTCGCGCGCGAACGAGGTCGCGGTCAGGTTCTCGATGCGGTCCTCGACCCACTTCACCGGTTTGCCGGTGACGATCGAAGCCACCGCGGCGCAGATATAACCGGGATAGGCGCCGACCTTGTTGCCGAAGCCGCCGCCGATATCGGGGGAGATCACATGGATCTTCTGCTCGGGTATTTTTGCGATCAGCGACACCACGGTGCGGATCACATGAGGCGCCTGGAAGGTGCCCCAGATCGTCAGTTCGCCCCTGATCTTGTCGAACGAGCAGACGCACTGGCAGGTCTCCAGCGGCGAGGGATGGGTGCGGTGATAGGAGATCATCTCCTTGATCGTGACTTCGGCCTTGCGGAACGCGGCGTCGGTCAGGTCCTTGTCGCCGACGGTCCACTCGAA
>NZ_DATGFH010000091.1:0-22681 GCF_035309285.1 Bradyrhizobium sp.
GGCTCGACGCGGTGCGCGGCGCCGCGCAGGGTACCATCCGCTCGGTCAAGATGATCACGCGCAAGCCGCCGCAAAGCCTTGCAGGCTCGCCCTATCTCGAGCAGAACCGTATTTCTCTCGAGGGGCTCACCGGACCGATCCGGGTGTTCGCGGGCACCGCGCGAGAGGGCGCGCGCGGATTTCCGGCGAACGTCAATGTCGCGGCGGCGTTGGGCATGGCGGGTATCGGACCCGACGCCACGACGCTGGAGATCTGGGCCGATCCCGCGCTCACGCGCAACACGCATCGGATCGAGGTCGAGGCCGACAGCGCCCGCTTCTCCATGACGATCGAAGGCGTGCCCTCCGAGGACAATGCGCGCACGGGCAAACTCACGCCCTTGAGCGTCATCGCCTGCCTCAAGGGCCTGGTCGAGCCGCTCCGCATCGGGACCTGACAAATCCAAAACCTCTCGACGGCGGGCCGACCACAAGGCATATAGGTGCGTCGCCTGACCATCGCTTAAAGAATGGCAGGCTCGAGAATTAACAGTCTGGGAGGGAGCACATGAGCAAAATTTCAGCATTGGGCCGGATTCCGCGTCGCACGATCCTGCGCGCCGGCGTGGCGGCGGGTGCCCTGCAGATCGCGTCGCCCTTCATCCTGACCGCGCGGGGCGAGACGCCGGTCAAGATCGGCATGGTGAACCCGCTCACGGGCGTGCTCTCCGCGCTGGCCCAGAGCGAGGTCGACGGCGCCAAATACGCCGAGGCCGAGCTCAACAAGAAGGGTGGCATTCTCGGCCGCCCGGTCGAGCTCCTCGTCGAGGACTCCGCCAACGACGTCGGCACCGGCGTGCAGAAGACGCGTAAGCTGATCGACCGCGACCAGGTGAACGTGATCCTCGGCGACGTGAACTCGGGCATCGCCGCCGCGATGGGCCAGGTCACCAACGAGAAGAAGGTGTTCCACATCGTGCCGGGCGGCCATACCGACACGATCACCGGCACGGATTGCCACTGGAATGTGTTCCGCGTCTGCAACACTACGTCGATGGACACCGCGGCGATCACGCCCGAGTTGGTGAAGCGGTTCGGCAAGAAATGGTTCTTCGTGACGCCCGATTACGCCTACGGCCACTCGCTGCAGGACGGGTTCATCAAGGCGCTGAAGAAGCTCGGCGGCACCTACGACGGCGATTACCTGCCTATCAACAACCAGGACTTCTCCGCGACGCTGATCAAGGCCAAGGGCTACAAGCCGGACGTGCTGCTGAACAACATGGGCGGCCTCACGCAGATCAACTGCATGAAGCAGGTCGTGCAGTTCGGGCTGCAGAAGGACATGGCGCTCGGCGGCGCGCTGTTCGAGCTTGAAAGCGTCAAGGCCTGTCCGCCGGATGCGCAGACCGGCTGGTGGGCGATGGAATGGTGGTGGAATCAGCCCAACGTGCCCGAGGCCGTCAAATTCGTGGCCGACTTCCGCGCCGCGACCAAGAAGACGCCGTCGGCGCGCGATTGGTTCGGATACGTGGCGATGCATTCGGTCCGCCTCGCAGCGGAGCGCGCAAAGTCGTTGGAAGGCCCGAAGATGGCAAAAGCCATGGAAGACATGGAGCTGCCGCCGGAGGTCGCCCTGCAGCCCGGCAAGGTGCGCTACCGCGCCGGCGATCACGAGCTGATGCCGAATATCTTTGTCGGACAGGCGCATCCGCCGAAGTCCGGCCCCGACGACGTCTTCACCGCGTCGACGCTGGTTTCGGGTGAGCAGGCGGCAGGCTCGGTGGCGGACACCGGGTGCAAGATGGTCGAGCCGTCCTGATCGTCTGGCCGGTTTGGAATTGTTCTGAGCGGGGTTAAGGGATGACCCAGGTCATATTGTTCAACGTCACCAACGGGCTCATCATTGGTGCGTTCTACGTCCTGATGGCGCTGGGTCTCTCGTTGATCCTGAACCTCAGCAACGTGATCAACTTTGCGCACGGAAACTTCCTGGCGCTCGGCGGCTACCTCGCTTACACGCTGTCGCCGGCGCTGGGATACTGGGGTGCGCTGCTGATCTCGCCGCTCCTTACGGCGCTCATCGGCCTTCTCGTCGAGAGGCTGATGATCCGCCGCGTCTATAATCGGGATCCGGTCTACAGCCTCCTGCTCACGTTCGGATTTGCGTTCGTGATGCAGGACGCCGCCCGCTACATCTGGGGCCCCAACGGCGTGCCGCTGGGATTGCCGGATTTTCTGTCGCAGCCGATCAGCTCCAGCCTGTTCTTCATCACCTGGTATCGCGTGTTCATGGTGATGGTGGTCATCGCGACCGTCCTCGGTCTCTTCGCGTTTCTGCGCTACACGAAGGTCGGCGTCCGCATCAGGGCCGGCGTGCTCGACCTCGAAACCGTGGCCTCGCTGGGCGTCAACATCAGCCTGCTGCGGACATTCAATTTCGCGGTGGGCTGCCTGCTGGCCGGCCTCGCCGGCGTGCTCGCCGCCGGGCAGATCGGACTCAATCCCAACATGGGCGACGACCTGCTGATGCCGAGCTTCATCGCCATCATCGTGGGCGGCGTCGGCAGCCTGGTCGGCACGCTGGTCGGAGGGCTGCTGATCGGAGTGGCGGCGGCGCTGACCACCGTGTTCTACCCCTCGGCGAGCGAGGCGGTGATTTATGCCATCATGATGCTGGTGCTTCTTGTGCGTCCGCGGGGTCTGATGGGTGAGGAAGGAATGATGTCATGAGTACCGACGCCAGCACGAGCGTCACCGCGCCGGCCGCCGCCGCGAAGCAACCTCTTGCGCTGCCGCGCTGGGCGATGCTGGTCGTCATCTGGGGCCTTTTGATCACCGTTCCCTTCTGGCTTCCGCTGCTCGGCGGGTACACGGCGCTTGCAGGCCGCGTGCTGGTGTTCGGACTGGCCGCCATGGGGCTGAACCTGCTGCTCGGCTTTACCGGTGTGCTGAGCTTCGGCCACGCGGCCTATTTCGGGCTTGGCGCTTACGGCGCCGGCCTCACGCTGCGTTATCTCGTCCATAGCACGCCGCTCGCCATGCTGGCCGGAACGCTGCTCGGCGGATTGGCCGGCACCCTGTTCGGCCTTCTGATCGTGCGCCGGCGGGGCGTCTATTTTGCGATGTGCACGATCGCGTTCGGTCAGCTCTGGTACTATCTCGCCTATAGCTGGAATGACTTCACGGGCGGCTTCGACGGGTTGCGCGATTTTCACCGCGAGCCGATCGGCTTCGGCCCATTCACGCTCGACATCACGGACGGCGGGACGCGATTTTACCTTTTCCTGCTGGCTGTGTTCGCCGTTGCTGTGAGCCTGCTCGGTCTTCTCATCCGCTCGCCGTTCGGACATACCCTGCGGGCGATCCGGGAAAATGAGCGGCGGGCGCGCTTCCTGGCCATCCCGGTCGAACGGCAGATCTGGCTCTCGTTCTCCATCTCCTGCTTCGTGACGGCCCTCGCCGGCACGCTCTATGCGCTGCTCAACAATTTCGCCGATCCCCTGGCGCTGCACTACTCCCTATCCGGCTATTTCGTCGTGATGTGCGTGATGGGCGGGATGCGGTCGTTTTGGGGGCCCCTGATCGGCGCGGCCGTCTTCGTTGTGCTCCAGGACTACATTTCTTCGATGACCGTGAACTGGATGTCGTTCGTCGGCGCGATCTTCGTGCTGGTGGTGCTCTTCTTCCCGCGCGGCTTGCTCGGAATGCGGCGCATGCGAGGTTCCGAATAATGACCATGCTCGAGGTCCGCAACGTCACAAAGCGGTTTGGCAACCTGGTTGCCGTCAGGGACGTGTCGATGTCCGTTGCGCGCGGCGAGCTGCGCGCCATCATTGGTCCGAACGGGGCCGGGAAGACCACTTTCTTCAACATGATCAGCGGGTATTTTCCTCCCACCAACGGCTCGATCTGGCTCGAAGGTCAGGACGTAACGCACGTTCCGGCGCATCTGCGGGTCGGAATGGGCATGGGACGCACGTTCCAGATCACCGAGATTTTCCCTGAGCTGACGGTCCATGAGAACGTCCTGACCGCGGCCGAGGTCGCGGCGGGACAGACCCTTCACATGCTGCCGAACCGGAACGACGCGCGGCGGGCCAACGACGTTGCAGCCAAAATGCTGGCGATGGTCGGGCTCGCCACCAAGGCCGATCGGCTCGTCGGCGAGCTTTCGCACGGCGATCAGCGCACCACCGAAATCGCGATGGCGCTTGCGCAGAATCCGCGGCTATTGCTGCTCGACGAGCCGACGGCCGGCATGGGCGACCAGGAAACATACGAGATCACGACCTTGATACGCCGCCTGCACCGCGAGCAGAATTATACGATCATCCTGATCGAGCATGACATGCGCGTGGTGTTCCATCTCGCCGACCGTATCTGCGTTCTCGACCAGGGCCGTCTGCTGGCAGAGGGGACGCCACAGGAAATCGCGGCCAACGAGACCGTCCAGGCTGCTTATCTGGGACAAGCCGCATGAGCATCGCACTCTCTGCCCAGGGCCTGCACACCTATTACGGCAAAAGCCACATCCTGCACGGCGTCAGTCTCGACGTCGCGGAGGGGCGGATCACCGCGCTGCTCGGCCGCAACGGCGCCGGCAAGACCACCACGATGCGCAGCCTGATGGGCTTGACGCCGGCGCGCGAGGGCAAGATCACCATCTTCGGCGCGGACACCACGCGCTGGTCGACCTTCCGGATCGCCGCGCACGGCGTCGGCTACGTCCCCGAGGGTCGGCGCATTTTTGCGAACCTCAGCGTCGAGGAAAACCTCAAGGTGCCGCTGGAGCGTAGCGGCCCCTGGACCATCGAGCGCATCTACAAGCTGTTCCCGCGCCTCGAAGAGCGCAAGTCCAATCGGGGGCGGCAGCTCTCGGGCGGCGAGCAGGAGATGCTGTCGATCGCGCGTGCGTTGCTGCTCAATCCACGGCTGTTGATCCTCGACGAGCCCTCGCAGGGGCTCGCGCCGCTGATCGTGCGCGAGGTGTTCCGCATCGTGAAGCAGATGAAGGACGAGGGCATTTCGGTGCTGCTGGTCGAGCAGAATGCGCGAATGAGCCTCGAGATCTCCGACGACGCCTATGTGCTCGATGACGGCATGGTGGTCTATTCGGGATCGGCACGGGAGCTCGCGGCTGACGAGGCCCGCGTCCGCTCGCTCGCAGGCGCCACCGCAGAAGAGTGGACGGCGGCGGAGTAAGGGAGCCGGTATAGTTTGTAGCCCGCATGAGCGCAGCGAAATGTCGCTTCGCTCATCCGGGCTACGATCCGACTCAAATTTCAGAACCGTAGGGTGGGCAAAGGTGCTCTTGCGCCGTGCCCACCGTCTCGCAACCGGCGTCGTCCGGAATGGTGGGCACGCTTCCGCCTTCGCTCGTTGAGCTACGGCGGACGTAGTCGCTTTGCCCACCCTACGATTCTACGCCGTCATTGCGAGGAGCGAAGCGACCGAAGCAATCCACGCGGTGTCCACGGAGGAAGCTTGGATTGCTTCGCTTCGCTCGCAATGACGAGCTACGCCCGATACGCCGTCTTCCCCGTGCCGCGATAGAGCACCTTGACCTGCTCTTCCGAGACCATCTTGTGGAAAGCCAGCGCCTCCGGCTCGAGGTCGCGCCTGGGCACATGCGCCGGCTCGAAATGATGGTAGGTGTCCTTGCCGCGCACCAGCGTCGCCCAGTCGCGCGAGCCCACCGCCTGCTTCAGATGCGTCGGGATATAGCGCACGGCAAGCCCGATCCGTCGCTCGTCGGAGCGGTTCGGCTCCGAGCCGTGGAACAGGAGCACGTGATGCAGCGAAGCCTGTCCCGGCTTCAATTCGACATGCACGGCGTCCTGCTCGTTCACCTCGACGGCGATCTCCTGCCCGCGCGTGAGCAGGTTGTCCCTGTCGAAGGTGTCCTGATGGGCGACCTGCCGGCGATGCGTGCCGGCGACGAACTTCATGCAGCCGGACACCTTGTTGGCCGGTGACATCGCGATCCAGGCGGTCGCGACGTCGGACGAGCTCAGGCCCCAATAGGTCGCGTCCTGGTGCCAGGAGACGAAGCCGGGATCGTGCGCCTCCTTGATGAAGAAGCTGGTGTTCCAGCACAGGATGTTCGGCCCCAGCACATCCTCGACCGCGTCGAGGACCCTGGGATGGCGGATCATCTCGTCGATCCAGGCAAACAGCACATGGCTGCGATGGCGCATCTCGCCGTTGATCGGGCCGCCGCTCGTCGCCTCGTAGTCCTCGAGCTTCTTGCGAAACGTGGCGACTTCGCCCGCGGACAGCACATCGATCGGGAAATGATAGCCGTTGTCACGGTAGGAGGCGACCTCGGCCTCGCTCAGCACCTTGGGCACGTGTCTGCTTCCTCCAGTCTTGTTCTTGACGCTGGTCAAATGAAGCGTGGCGCTGCCCCAGCGTGCTGTCAAGCAGCGGCAAAAGTCCCGTTCTGCACTGCCATTTGCCTTTTGTTCACGGAACTTTGGTCATAAAATCGGGCCATGCGGGCAACCAACCTCGTGGTCGGAACAACGACGCTGGCGATCATCGGCGCGGCGCTTGGTGGGCTTTTGATCTTCGAAAGGGTTCACGGCCTGCGCAACCAGAGCCCGTTGCGCATCGTCTTCAACGGCTCCGCCAGCGGTCTGCGCAAGGGCGGCACGGTGACCTTCGATGGCGTGCCCGCGGGCCGGATCCGGTCGATCAAGCTGGAAAGTCCGACCAAGATCGTCGCCCTCGTCATGCTCGACAACGCCGCTCCGATCCGCAAGGACACCGCCATCGGCATCGAATTCCAGGGACTGACCGGGGTGGCCGACATCGCGCTGGTCGGCGGCGCGCCGAGCGCCCCACCGGCGCCGCTCGACAAGGACGGCGTGCCTGTTCTGACCGCCGACTGGAGCGAGCAGCAATCGATCACCGACACCCTGCACTACGTCGACCATCTCCTGATCGACAACCGCGAGACGATCAAGAGCGGCATGCGCTCCTTCGAGACCTATACGGCTGAGCTCAAGGACAAGGGCGAGGCCATCGACGGCATCATGAGCAAGACCGAGGATGCCTTTGCGGGCTTCGACAACACCATGGCGAAGATCAACGACGCCGTCCCCGGCTTTGCCGACGGCAAGGCCCAGGAGCTGTTCGAGAAGCTGAAGTCGTTTAGCGAACTCGCCGACACCTACCGGCAGAAGTCCGCGACCTTCATGGAGGAAGGCCACCGCATGCTGGCCGACGTCTCCGACGGCGCCAACAATTTCACCCGCAAGATCAATCCGTCTGCCCTTGCTGCGCCTCCACCTCGTCGGCCGACGGCCCGGAGGCGACAGTAAATCGGTTCCGCTCAAAGGAACCAATCGGGATGACCGGGTGTTAACTTTCTTGCCGATTCCAGAGACTGTTTTACAGCCATTGGAACCCGTACGGCGCGGCGCTGTTGTGCCTGTTGCGTCAATTCAAGCGCGTTCCAAGCTCGCCACAGATTGCTTCCCGCTTGATCAAATGCTTGGCTCGCGCTTTGATCGTTCGTACCGGTTCCGAATCCGCTGCGACCTGCTGGGGGGAGCACTATGAGTGATCTCGATTCCGTCACGTCGTCGACGCGCCGGCGCACACGAGACAAATCCCATTCTGGCAACGGAAAGACCGACGCCGCGCAGGAATTGCTGCACGCGCTGCAGGCGATGCGGGCCGGTGATTTCTCGGTGCGAATGACGGGCGACCATCTCGGGATCGAGGGCAAGATCGCCGACACCTTCAACGAGATCGTCGCCGCCAACCAGCGCATGGCGCAACAGCTCGAGCGCGTCGGCCAGGTGGTCGGCCGCGAAGGCAAAACCCGCCAGCGCGTCCGCTTTGGGCTCGCCTCAGGGTCCTGGGCCGACATGGAAGGCTCGGTCAACACCCTGATCGACGATCTGCTCTGGCCGACCCGCGAGGTGACGCGGGCGGTCGCCGCCGTGGCGCAGGGCGACCTTCTGCAGACCGTGAAGCTCGACGTCGACGGCCGTCCGCTCGGCGGCGAATTCCTGCAATCGGCCAACATCGTCAACACCATGATCAAGCAGCTAAGCGTGTTCACCTCCGAGGTGACGCGCGTGGCGCGCGAGGTCGGCACCGAAGGCAAGCTCGGCGGCCAGGCCCAGGTGCCGGAGGTGACCGGCGTCTGGAAAGACCTGACCGAAAGCGTCAACTCGATGGCGAACAACCTGACCGGCCAGGTCCGCAACATCGCCGAGGTGACGATCGCGGTCGCCAACGGCGACCTGTCGAAGAAGATCACGGTCGACGTGCGCGGCGAGATCCTGCAGCTCAAGGAAGCCATCAACACGATGGTGGACCAGCTCCGCTCCTTCGCCTCCGAAGTGACGCGCGTGGCGCGCGAGGTCGGCACCGACGGCAAGCTCGGCGGACAGGCGATCGTGCCCGGCGTGGCCGGCACCTGGAAGGACCTGACCGACTCCGTGAACGCGATGTGCGGCAATCTCACCGCCCAGGTCCGCAACATCGCCAACGTCACCACCGCAGTCGCCCGCGGCGACCTGTCGCGCAAGATCACCGTCGACGTGCGCGGCGAAATCCTGGAGCTGAAGGACACCATCAACACCATGGTGGACCAGCTCAACTCGTTCGCTTCGGAAGTCACCCGCGTCGCGCGCGAGGTCGGCACTGAAGGCAAGCTGGGCGGCCAGGCGCAGGTGCCGGGCGTCGCCGGCACCTGGAAGGACCTGACCGACAGCGTCAACTTCATGGCCTCGAACCTGACGGCGCAGGTTCGCAACATCGCCGATGTCGCCACCGCGATCGCGGGCGGCGATTTGTCCAAGAAGATCACCGTGAACGTCTCGGGCGAAATCCTTCAGTTGAAGGAAACGCTCAACACCATGGTCGACCAGCTCAACGCCTTCGCGGGCGAGGTGACGCGCGTCGCGCGCGAGGTCGGCACCGAGGGACGGCTCGGCGGGCAGGCCAACGTGCTCGGCGTCGCCGGCACCTGGAAGGACCTGACCGAGAGCGTCAACTCGATGGCGTCGAACCTGACGGCGCAGGTCCGCAACATTGCGGAGGTGACGACCGCGGTCGCCAACGGCGACCTGTCCAAGAAGATCACCGTCGACGTGCGCGGCGAAATCCTGGAGCTGAAGGACACCATCAACACCATGGTGGACCAGCTCAACGCCTTTGCCGGTGAAGTGACGCGCGTCGCCCGCGAGGTCGGCACCGAAGGCAAGCTCGGCGGACAGGCGCTGGTGCGCGGCGTCGCGGGTACGTGGAAGGACCTGACCGACAGCGTCAACTCCATGGCTTCGAACCTGACCGGCCAGGTCCGCAACATCGCCGAGGTCGCGACCGCGGTCGCCAAGGGAGACCTGTCGAAGAAGATCACCGTGAACGTGTCGGGCGAGATCCTGCAATTGAAGGAGACGCTCAACACCATGGTGGACCAGCTCAATGCGTTCGCCGGCGAGGTGACGCGCGTGGCGCGTGAGGTCGGCACCGACGGCAAGCTCGGCGGCCAGGCCGATGTGCCCGGCGTCGCCGGCACCTGGAAAGACCTCACCGACTCCGTCAACTCAATGGCGTGCAACCTGACCGCTCAGGTCCGCAACATCGCGGAGGTCGCGACCGCGATCGCCGGCGGCGACCTCTCGCGCAAGATCACGGTCGACGTGCGCGGCGAAATCCTGCAGCTCAAGGATACGCTGAACACCATGGTCGACCAGCTCAACCGCTTCGCCGGCGAGGTGACGCGCGTGGCGCGTGAGGTCGGCACCGAAGGGCGACTGGGCGGCCAGGCCAACGTGCCCGGCGTCGCCGGCACCTGGAAGGATTTGACCGATAGCGTCAACTCGATGGCGGGCAACCTCACCGCGCAGGTCCGCAACATCGCCGAAGTGACGACCGCCGTGGCGCGCGGCGACCTGTCGCGCAAGATCACCGTCGACGTGAAGGGCGAAATCCTCGAGCTGAAGAACACCATCAACACCATGGTGGACCAGCTCAACTCGTTCGCCTCCGAAGTGACGCGCGTCGCCCGCGAGGTCGGCACCGAAGGCAAGCTCGGCGGACAGGCGCAGGTGCCGGAGGTGGCCGGCACCTGGAAGGACCTGACCGACAACGTCAACTTCATGGCCTCGAACCTGACGGCGCAGGTCCGCAATATCGCCGAGGTCGCGACCGCCATTGCCAGCGGCGACCTGTCGAAGAAGATCACGGTGGACGTACGCGGCGAAATCCTGCTGCTCAAGGACACGCTGAACACCATGGTCGAGCAGCTCCGCTCGTTCGCGGCCGAAGTGACGCGCGTCGCCCGCGAGGTCGGCACCGAAGGCCGGCTCGGCGGACAAGCCGTCGTGCCCGGCGTCGGCGGCACCTGGAAGGACTTGACCGACAACGTCAACCTGCTCGCGGCGAACCTCACCACGCAGGTCCGCAACATCGCCGAAGTCACCACCGCGGTGGCGCGCGGCGACCTGTCGCGCAAGATCACCGTCGACGTGAAGGGCGAAATCCTCGAGCTGAAGAACACCATCAACACCATGGTGGACCAGCTCAACGCCTTTGCCGGCGAGGTGACGCGCGTCGCCCGCGAGGTCGGCACCGAAGGCAAGCTCGGTGGCCAGGCGCAGGTGCCCGGCGTCGCCGGCACCTGGAAGGACCTGACCGACACCGTGAACTTCATGGCCGCCAACCTGACCGAGCAGGTGCGCGGCATCGTCAAGGTGGTGACCGCGGTCGCCAACGGCGATCTGAAGCAGAACCTCACCGTGAAGTCCAAGGGCGAGGTCGCAGCCCTAGGCGACACCATCAACAACATGACCGAGACGCTCGCGACCTTCGCCGACCAGGTGACGTCGGTCGCGCGCGAGGTCGGCGTGGAAGGCCGCCTCGGCGGCCAGGCCAACGTGCCCGGCGCGGCCGGCACCTGGAAGGACCTGACCGGCAACGTCAATCTTCTGGCGGCGAACCTGACCTCGCAGGTGCGCGCAATCGCGGAGGTCGCGACCGCCGTGACCAAGGGCGATCTCACGCGCTCGATCCAGGTCGATGCGCGCGGCGAAGTCGCCGAGCTCAAGGACAACATCAATACGATGATCACCAACCTTCGTCTCACGACGGAGGTCAACACCGAGCAGGACTGGCTCAAGACCAATCTCGCCCGCTTCACCAACATGCTGCAGGGCCAGCGCGATCTCGCCACCGTCGGCCGGCTGCTCTTGACCGAGCTGTCGCCGCTGGTGAACGCGCAGCTGGGCGTGATCTACCAGGTCGAGAACGAGGACTATCCGCAACTGCGGCTGCTCGCGGCCTATGCCAACGACGGCAATTACCCGCACCAGCAGACCCTGCAATTCGGCGAAGGGCTGGTCGGCCAGTGCGCGTCCGACAAACGCCCGCGGCTGGTCGCGAACATCCCCGGCGACGTGGTGCCGGTCAACTCGGCGCTGCTGCGCGTCGTTCCGCGCAACCTCGTCGTGCTGCCGGTGCTGTTCGAGAATCAGGTCAAGGCCGTGATCGAGCTCGCCTCCCTGAGCTCGTTCACGACCTCGCAGATGACCTTCCTCGAGCAGCTTACCGACTCCATCGGCATCGTGCTCAACTCGATCGAGGCGACGATGCAGACCGAGGGCCTGTTGAAGCAATCGCAGCAGCTCGCCGGCGAATTGCAGGCGCAGCAGCGCGAGTTGCAGCAGACCAACGAGCAGCTCGAGCAGAAGGCGCAGCAGCTCGCCGAGCGCAACGTCGAGGTCGAGCGCAAGAACCAGGAAATCGAGCAGGCGCGGCGCGCGCTCGAGGAAAAGGCGAGCGAGCTTGCGCTGACCTCGAAGTACAAGTCCGAATTCCTCGCCAATATGAGCCACGAGCTGCGGACGCCGTTGAACTCGATCCTGATCCTGGGCCAGCAGCTCACCGAGAACCCCGACGGCAATCTCACCCACAAGCAGGTCGAATTCGCCCGCACCATCCATGGCGCCGGCACCGATCTCCTCAACCTCATCAGCGACATTCTCGATCTCTCCAAGATCGAGTCCGGCACCGTCACCGTCGACGCCGAGGAAATCCTGGTCGCCAACCTCCTGGAGACGGTCGGCCGCCCGTTCAGGCACGAAGCCGACAACCGGCAGCTCACGTTCCATGTCGATGTCGATTCGAATCTGACGCGCAGCATCGTTACCGACTCCAAGCGGCTGCAACAGGTCCTGAAAAACCTGCTGTCGAACGCGTTCAAGTTCACCGCCGAAGGTGGCGTGCGCCTCAATGTCGCCGCGGCGCTGGGCGGCTGGAGCGCGGATCATCCCGTGCTCAACAGCGCGCCGGCCGTGATCGCCTTCGAGGTGTCCGACACCGGCATCGGCATTCCCTCGGAGAAGCAGAAGCTGATCTTCGAGGCGTTCCAGCAGGCGGATGCAGGCACCAGCCGCAAATATGGCGGCACGGGCCTGGGCCTTGCCATCAGCCGCGAGCTTGCGAGCCTGCTCGGCGGCGAAATCCATCTGAAGAGCGCACCCGGCAAGGGCTCGACTTTCACGCTGTACCTGCCGCTCAAATATTCGGGACCGACGGTCGCGCCGCGTACCAACGCGCCGCAATATACGGCGGCGCCGGCGCTGCAGGCGTCGGCGCAGGAACCGCGCGTCATCGAGCAATTGTTGGATGACCGGCACAGCCTCGAGCCGGGCGACACGATCCTGCTGATCGTCGAGGACGATCCGCACTACGCGCGGGTGCTGATCGATCTCGCGCGCGACAAGGGTTTCAAGGTGCTGGTCGCTACCCGCGGCGCCGAGGCGCTCGATCTCGCCAAGCAATATCAGCCCGCGGCGGTCTCTCTCGACGTGTTCCTGCCCGACGTGCTGGGCTGGACGGTGCTGAGCCAGCTCAAGCACAATCCGCTGACGCGGCACATCCCGGTGCAGATCATCACGCTGGACGAAGACCGCCAGCATGCGCTCGCCCGCGGCGCCTTCTCCTTTGTCAACAAGCCGACCACGACCGAAGGCGTGGCGGCGGCATTGGCGCAGATCAAGGAATACGCCAAGCCGCGCCGCAAGCGGCTCCTGATCGTCGAGGACAACGAGGCCGAACAGCTCTCGATCCGCGAGCTGTTGCATCACGACGACATCGAGATCGTCTCGACCGACACCGGCGCGGGCGCGCTCTCGGTGCTGCGCGAAAACCCCTGCGATTGCGTGGTGCTGGATCTGCGCCTGCCCGACATGAGCGGCTTCGAGGTGCTGGAACGGATCCGCGGCGACGAGGAACTTTCCGCGGTTCCGGTGGTGGTGTTCACCGGCCGAGAGCTTTCCGCGGAAGAGGACGCGGAACTCCACACCATGGCGCGCAGCATCGTGGTCAAGGGCGTGGAATCGCCGGAACGCCTGCTGGATGAAACGTCACTGTTTTTGCACCGTGTGATCACGGAATTGCCGATCGAGAAGCAGCGAATGCTGGAGAAGCTCAACAGCTCCGACGAGGACCTGGTAGGCAAGACCGCGCTACTCGTCGACGACGACGCCCGCAACATCTTCGCGCTATCGAGCGTGCTGGAGCGGCGCGGCATGAAGGTGCTCACCGCGACCACGGGCAGCGAAGCCGTGGCGCTGGTCGAGTCCAACCCGGCAATCGCCATTGTACTGATGGATATCATGATGCCGCAGATGGACGGCTACCAGACGATCGGCGCGATTCGGCTGAATCCGTCGTTCGGGAGATTGCCGATCATCGCGCTGACGGCTAAAGCGATGAAGGGCGATCGCGAGAAATGCCTGGAGGCCGGTGCCTCCGACTACCTCGCCAAGCCCGTCAACACCGAGCAATTGCTGCTCGCCATTCGCATGTGGCTACATCGCTGATCGGCGGAACGACGATGGAGCATGAAAAGGTCAACATTCTCCTCGTGGACGATCAGCCGGCCAAGCTGCTCGCCTATGAAGTGATACTCAAGGAGCTCGGCGAGAACCTTGCAGTGGCCACCTCCGGCCGCGAGGCGCTCGAATATCTGCTCAAGAACGAAGTTGCCGTCATCCTGGTCGATGTCTGCATGCCGGAGCTCGACGGATTCGAGCTTGCGGCCATGATCCGCGAGCACCCGCGCTTCCAGAAGACGGCGATGATCTTCATCTCCGCGATCCAGGTCAGCGATATCGACCGGTTGCGCGGCTACGAGATGGGCGCCGTCGATTACGTTCCGGTTCCGGTCGTGCCCGAAGTGCTGCGCGCCAAGATCAAGGTGTTCGCCGAGCTCTACCGCAAGACGCGGCAGCTCGAGCGGCTCAACAGCGAGCTTGAGGATCGCGTCAGTGCGCGCACGGCCGAGCTCGAGCGCTCCACGGCGCAACTCCTGGAGAGCGAGCGGCGGCGCAGCATGGCGATCGCCGCCGGCAAGATGGGGTCATGGGACTGGGACTGGATCAACGGCGACTGGATGTGGGACGCCGGCCAGTACCGGATCTTCGGCGTCGATCCCAAGACCTTCGAGGTCACCTCCGAAAACATCCAGACGCTGCTGCATCCGGAGGACGTCGAGGGCTTCCGCAGGGTGATCACCCATTTCGAACGGGGCGGCCGCGCCTATGAGGCGGAATTCCGCATCACGCGGCCGGATGGCGACGTGCGCTGGTGCGTCGGCTCCGCTGCCGCGAGCCTCGACAAGACCGGCCGCGTGGTCCGCCTGAGCGGCGTGACCATCGACATCACCGAGCGCAAGCGCGCCGAGGAACGCCAGAACCTGCTGGCGCGCGAAGTCGATCACCGCGCCAAGAATGCGCTGGCGCTGGCGCAATCGATCGTCCGCCTGACGCGTGCCGGCGACGTCAAGGACTACATGCAGGCCGTGGAGGGGCGGATCAGCGCGCTGGCGCGGGTGCACACGATCCTGTCGCTGTCGAACTGGGAGGGCGCGGAGATCGGCCGCCTGGTGGAGGAGGAGTTCGCGCCCTACTCCACGGGAGGCCAGATCGAGTTGCAAGGCGCGGAGCTGCAGCTACAGCCTGCCACCGCGCAGACGCTGGCGCTGGCGCTGCACGAGCTCGTCACCAACTCGGCCAAATACGGTGCGCTCTCGACGCTGTCCGGCCGGCTCAGGATCAAATGGGACGTGCGTGGCGAGACGCTGCAGCTTGTCTGGGAGGAACACGGCGGCCCGCCCGTCGCCCAGCCGTCCTCGCGCGGCTTCGGAACACGCAGCGTGATCGCCAGCATCGAATCGCAGCTTGGCGGCAGAGCCGAGTTCGATTGGAGAGCCGAAGGCCTGGTGTGCTGCCTGTCGATGCCACTCAAAAGGATCGCGGCCTCGCGCGAGACGAGCCCCCGTGCCCCCACCATCGGCCGGGCTGTGGAGCAGGCGCTGAAGTCGGCGTAGGCTGCAGGACCGCCACGCCGTCATTGCGAGCGAAGCGAAGCAATCCATAGCTCCACCGAGGCGGTATGGATTGCTTCGTCGCTTCGCTCCTCGCAATGACGAGCCTGCAACATCCGCCTGTGGTTATGGATCCCCGCTTTCGCGGGGACGACACCGAAGGTGCGGCAGCCGGCTGCGGTCACTCAGCTATACACAAAGGCCTTGTCGTCGAGATCGATCGCCGGAAACTGGTCCTTTTCGGCCCAGTAATCCTGGCTGTGCTGCCATTCCGGCTTGTCGCCGCGCCTGGGCAAGCGGTGCATGTCGCGCATCAGATAGTTCGGATTGAAGTTTTCCGGATCGATCCAGGATAGCAGCGGCATGTTGTGGTCCTCAGGCCGCAGCGCCGTCACGACCTTGCGCACGCCCTTCCTCTTCATATGCGTGAGCAGCCGGATCACGAATTCAGCGACCAGGTCCGTGCGCAGTGTCCAGCTTGCGCGGAAATAACCGAACACCCAGGCCATGTTCGGAATGCCCGTGAACATCATGCCGCGATAGGTGACGGTCTCCGCAAAGTCGAGCGGCAGGCCATCGATGGCGAAGTCGATGTCGCCAAGGATACTGAGATTGAAACCGGTCGCTGTCACAATGATGTCGGCGGCAAGCCGCTTGCCTGATTTCAGCAAAATGCCGTTCTCGACAAAGCGCTCGATCTCGTCGGTGACGACAGAGGCCTTGCCGTCCTTGACGCTGTGGAAGAAATCCGCATCCGGCACGAAGGCGATGCGTTGCCGCCACGGCCGGTAGCGCGGCGTAAAATGCGTGTCGACGTCGTAGTCGGGACCGAGCACGGCTGAAATCTGGCCGATCAGCTCCTTCTTGACCTGCTCGGGCTCGGCGAGACAGCGGCGCGTGAAGGCATCCTGCTCGAACAGGATCTTCCGCCGCACGATCTCATGAATCCATTCCTCCTTCACCTGCAGCCGCCTGAGCTCCTCGGCAAGTTCGATGGCGTTGCGGCCAAGCCGGAAGAAGGTCGGCGAACGCTGCAGCATGGTGACATGCGCGCAGTTGTCTGCGATGTTGGGAATGAGCGTCGCGGCGGTCGCGCCCGAGCCGATCACCACCACCTGCTTGTCCTTGAGCTCGATGTCATCCGGCCAGGTTTGCGGATGCACGATGCGGCCCTTGAAATCCGTCATGCCCTCCCATTCGGGCGCGTAGCCTTCGGAGTGCCGGTAATAGCCCTGGCACATCCACAGGAAATTCGCCGTGATCGTGACGGGCTCGCCGCTGTCGGTCTTCTCGGCCTCGATGGTCCAGAGATTGGTCGCGCTCGACCAGCTCGCCTTCAGGATCCGGTGCTTGTAGCGGATGTATTTGGCGAGGCCGTTCTCCTCGATCACCTCGCGCATGTAAGACAGGATTTCGGCCGCGGTCGCGATCGGCGGTCCGACCCATGGCTTGAAGCTGTAGCCGAAGGTGTGAAGGTCGCTATCGGAGCGGATACCCGGATATTTATGCGTCCACCACGTGCCGCCAAAAGTTTCCTGCGTTTCCAGGATCACGAAGCTCGTGCCCGGCGATTGCTTGGTCAAATGATAGGCGCTGCCGATGCCGGAAATGCCGGCGCCGACAATCAGCACGTCGAAATGTTCGGTGGCCTGTTCGGCGGAAGCAAAGGTCTTGCGGGCGGCTTCTACATTCATCGTGATGGTCTTTGCGTGAAGGTTGAAGCAAGCTGGACTTATTTGCGGGCTCCGGTCAAGGCACGTTCACGCAAGGCAAAAAATCAAACGGTGTTTGATTTCACGCCTCGGATTTCACAGAGCGAAACCCCATTGCCGCGCCGTCTGCAAAATCCAGTCACGGTAAAGCGTTAGCGGCGTCACGCCGGTGAGGCCACCGCAGCCCGCGCTGCCATTCGGCCCGGTGGACCAGGAGACGACCCCGATGATGGCGGACCCGGCCGATTGATCCTCAAAGACGGGCGCGCCGGAGTCGCCGGTGCAGGCCCCGAGTCCGGCCTGCGTGCCATGCCCGGCGGGATCGACGAGGCGGATCTGCAAGGTGCCGGGCTTGCCGGTCGCAACCAGGTGAGCCGCGCGAATGATGCCCGCGCTCCTGCCGTCGCCGCGGATGGTCACGCCGACGCCGGCGATGGTGAAGGGGTTGCCAGGCGCGAGCGGGGCTCGCGGCGTGGCGAGCCGCGCGGGAATCTTTCCGCTTGCCGGAATGACCAGACGCAACAGCGCGACATCGGCGGTGGCGCGGTGCGCCAGCATCTCCGCCATCCTGAAGCCGGGATGGATGGCGACGGACTTGACGTCCTCCAGCTCCGGCTTGCGGTCCGCGCCATAGCGCACGATCTTATAGTCCGCGCCGGGCTGCACGCAATGCGCAACGGTGAGCACGAGGCTCGGGGCGATCAGGCTGCCGGTGCAGAACGTGGCGCGCGAGCCGACGATGGTGACGACGGAATGGCTGATTGCCCCTGCCGCAGGCTCTGCGCCGCCGACGATGGCGCAAGCCGGTGTGGAAGCAAGCAGCGCCACGGCAGCGGCGAGGAAAGGCAATCTCTTCATGGCTGCATGCCATAGCCCGGACGGCGTTGCGCGCCAAGCGCGAGATGGGCTGGCGGAGATGCACGGCCCATGTTAGCGGGGGGCCCAGAAACCACGGCTTGAGGGGACGATGATCGAAGCGGTGATCTGGGACTTTGGCGGGGTGCTGACCACCTCGCCGTTCGAGGCCTTTGCGCGGTTCGAGCGTGAGCGCGGCTTGCCCATCGATATCATCCGCCGCACCAATGCCGCCAACCATCTCGAAAACGCCTGGGCGAAGTTCGAGCGCGCCGAGGTCGATGTCGAGACCTTCGATCAGTTGTTCGCCGAGGAATCCCGCGCGCTCGGCGCCGAAGTCCGCGGGCGCGACGTGCTGCCGCTGCTGCAGGGCGATCTGCGTCCCGAGATGGTCGAGGCGCTCAAGCGCATCAAGGCGCAGTGCAGGACCGGCTGCATCACCAACAACCTGCCGGCCAACGCGATCGGAAGCTTGAGCGGCCGCTCGCTTTACGTTGCCGAGGTTATGGTGCTGTTCGACCATGTGATCGAATCCGCCAAGATCGGTCTGCGCAAGCCCGACCCGCGCATCTACCGGATGATGATCGACGCGCTGAAAGTCGATCCCACCAAATGCGTCTATCTCGACGATATCGGCGTCAACCTGAAGCCTGCGCGCGAGATGGGGATGACCACGATCAAGGTGTCGAGTGCACCGCAGGCGCTGGCGGAGCTGGAAGCTGCGACGGGGTTGAAGCTGCAGTAGATACTGCTCGTCATTGCGAGGAGCGAAGCGACGAAGCAATCCAGACTGCCGCCGTGGAAACATTGTGGATTGCTTCGCTTCGCTCGCAATGACGGAGCAAGCGGCTACTCCGCAGCCGCGGCGATCCGCTCCGGAAATGCCGCAGCCAGCGCCGCGCGGCTCGCACCAAGCACGCCGCGTTCGGTAATCAGTCCGGTCACCAGCCGCGCCGGCGTGACGTCGAAGGCGTAATTCGCGGCCGGCGATCCTTCCGGCACGATGCGCACCGTCTCGATCCGGCCGTCGGCGGTGCGGCCGGTCATGTGCGTGACCTCTTCCGCGCTGCGCTGCTCGATTGGGATCTGGGTGACGCCGTCCGACACGCTGAAATCAATGGTCGGCGAGGGCAGCGCGACATAGAACGGCACGCCATTGTCGTGCGCGGCGAGCGCTTTGAGATAAGTGCCGATCTTGTTGCAGACGTCGCCATTGGCTGCGACGCGATCGGTGCCGACGATGGCGAGATCGACCTTGCCATGCTGCATCAGATGGCCGCCGGTGTTGTCGGCGATCACCGTGTGCGGCACGCCGTGATGGCCAAGCTCCCACGCCGTCAGCGAAGCGCCCTGATTGCGCGGACGCGTCTCGTCGACCCAGACATGGACGTTGATACTGCGGTCGTGCGCCAGATAGATCGGTGCGGTCGCCGTGCCCCAATCGACGGTGGCGAGCCAGCCGGCGTTGCAATGGGTCAGCACGTTGACCGTCTCGCCCGGCTTCTTCGCCGCGATGGCTTCGATCAGCGCCAGGCCGTTCTGCGCGATGCCCTGATTGATGACGACGTCTTCCTCGGCGATATCGTCGGCGCGGGCGTAGGCGGCATCGATACGTGCAGACGGCGGCAGCGGCCGCAACACGCGGCGCATTTCCTCCAGCGCCCATTTCAGATTGATCGCTGTGGGCCTCGCTACAATCAGCGTCTCGTAGGCGCGATCGATCGCCTCATTTGACTGGTCGTCGCGCATCGCCAGCGCCATGCCGTAGGCCGCGGTCGCTCCGATCAGTGGCGCGCCGCGCACCAGCATGGTGCGAATCGCCTCTGCCGCGTCCGCGCAGGTGGTCAGCCGCGTGACGATGAACTCATGCGGCAGTCGGCGCTGATCGATCGCAAGCGCCGTCCGGCCGTCGCGCCAGATGCTGCGAAAATGCTTGCCGTCGACCTTCATGGCACGCCGATTTCCGTTGCAGGTTTCGTTCCAAGCACGCGCCCGGCCACCGCATCGAGCTTCTTCAACAGCGCCGGATCGCGCGCCTCCGGTGCCGTGATCAACGCCGTGTCCAGCGCGCGGTCCGAGCCGATCGGGCACGGCTCGTGCTCCCTCGGAAAATCCCGGGCGAGCCGCGCCACCAGCGCCTTCGCCTTGTCGGCATTCGAGGTGAGCACGCGGATGATGTCCTGGACAGTCACCGCGTCGTGACCCGGATGCCAGCAATCGAAATCCGTCACCATCGCCACCGTGGCGTAGCAGATTTCCGCTTCGCGGGCGAGCTTGGCTTCGGGCATGTTGGTCATGCCGATCACCGAATAGCCGAGATTCTTGTACGTCATGCTCTCGGCATAGGTCGAGAATTGCGGCCCCTCCATGCAGATATAGGTCCCCCCGCGCGCGATCGCGAGGCCCTCGGCGTCGGCCGCCGCGCCAAGATGGCCGGCGAGCCGCGGCGAGACCGGATGCGCCATCGACACATGGGCGACGCAGCCCTTGCCGAAGAACGAACTCTCGCGCTTGTGGGTGCGATCCACGAACTGGTCCACCAGCACGAAGGTGCCGGGCGGCAGTTCCTCCTTGAAGGAACCGCAGGCCGACAGCGAAATGAGGTCGGTGACGCCGGCACGCTTCAGCACGTCGATATTGGCCCGGTAGTTGATGTCGGAGGGCGAGAGCCGATGGCCCTTGTCGTGGCGCGGCAGGAACACGATCGGCAGCCCCGCGATGGTGCCACGCCGGACGGGCGCCGACGGTTCGCCCCAGGGGCTCGCGATCGCCTCCTCGCGCGCGTTCTCAAGGCCCGGCAGGTCGTAAATGCCGGAACCACCGATGATGCCGAGGACCGCCTTTGCCATGCTCACTCCACTGACGAAGGGCTTGAGCTATGCCAGTTTTGCGGGGGATTTGGAACAGTGCTGCACGGTCATTCCGGGGCGCGCGGAGCGCGAACCCGGAATCTCGAGATTCCGGGTTCGATGCTGGCGCATCGCCCCGGAATGACGGAATGAGCTAAGCCGCCCGTGCGGCGGCGAGCTCGCCGGCGACGAGGCGCTCCAGCGTTTCGACCGACTGGAAATTCTCCGGCGTGATCAGATCCTGCGGGATCATGAAATCGAATTCGGCTTCGATGCCGAGCATCAGATTGACCATGTCCATCGAGGTGAGACCGATATCGACCAGCCGCGCATCGGGCGTGACTTTCAGGGTGATCGAATTCTGCTCGAGGATCGATGTGACCAGGGCAACGACGCGGTTGCGAATGTCGGCGTCAAGTTTCTGCATTCTCGAAAATCCGTTGATGTCTTGAGCCTTGCTCGGCAGGCTTAAGCGCGGAGCCAGCGCCGATATAACTCCGGCAAGTTTTGAAAAACAGTGACTCAAGCTTTGAGACAATGCGCATTCTTTCCTTAACGCTAACGCAATGCCGGAAATCTCCGGCATTAAGGAACATCGGATTAACCGTCGATCTCGAATTGAGGCCGTTTACCCTGAATCTGATCGACGCATTTGAATTAAATCCATACCCTTGGTCGCAAATCGCAAACACAATCGGACCATCGATACGGCATCGCGCGAACAGCAGCGTTGCTCACAGCGATCAACCCCGGAGGCGTCGAGACATGAACGTCCAGGAAGCGAGCTTTCGTCACGCACACGAAACCTCCGAGCCCATGCTGCTAGACTGCGGCCACTCCTTCGTGGAGCGGACCGCAAGCGTCGCCGCCGTGGCCGCGGCCGAGGCAGACGACGTCGACCGGAACGGACGTTTTCCGAAGGCCGCCATCGACGCGGCGCGCGAGCGGAAACTCCTGGGCGCCCAGATCCCGGTCGAGTTCGGCGGCTTCGGCGCCTCGATCTACGACATCACCGAGATGTGCTACACGCTCGGCCGCGCCTGCTCGTCGGCTGCGATGATCTTCGCCATGCATCAGACCAAGGTCGCCTGCCTCGTGCGCCACGGCAGCGGCAGCGCCTATCATGAACACCTGATGCGCCGCGTCGCCGCCGAGCAGTTGCTGCTGGCGTCCTCGACCACCGAGGGCCAGAACGGCGGCAACATCCGCTCTTCCGCCGCCGCGGTCGAACATAATGATTCCGAGATTTCGCTCAACCGCAACGCCACCGTGATTTCCTACGGCGCCGAAGCCGACGGCATCGTCACCATCGCCCGCCGCAGCAGCGACGCAGCGTCCTCCGACCAGGTGCTGCTCGCCCTCACCAAGGAAAACTACACGCTGGAGCGTAGCCTCGCCTGGGAGACGCTCGGCATGCGCGGTACCTGCAGCGCGGGCTTCGAGCTGAAAGCAAAGGCTTCCGCGGAGCAGGTCTTCCCCGAAGCCTACGAGAAGATCCATGCGCAGACCATGACGCCGGTCGCGCATCTCTGCTGGTCCTCGGTCTGGGCCGGCATTGCGGCTGCCGCCGTCGATCGCGCCCAGCGCTTCATCCGCAAGGCGGCGCGCGGGGCGGGCGGCCAGATGCCGCCGGGCGCTGCGCATTTCACCGCGGCGAAGATGTCGCTGGCAAAGCTGCGCGCCATCATCACCGCCAACCTCGACAACTATGCCGCGCGCGAGCATGACGACCGCGCGCTGTCGGCGATCGACTTCCAGTCCTCGATCAACCTGCTCAAGGTCGAGGCCTCCGAACTTGCTGTGCAGACGGTGATGAGCGCGATGCGCGCCTGCGGGCTTGCCGGCTATCGCAATGACGGCGAATTCTCGGTCGGACGCCTGCTGCGCGACGTGCTGTCGTCGCCGCTGATGATCAACAACGAACGCATCCT
>NZ_DATGFH010000092.1:0-18253 GCF_035309285.1 Bradyrhizobium sp.
AAGCGCTGGCATGACGGCCATACCGAGGTCATTCATGCGAAGCTGGCATACCCGTTATCGCCGACGGCCCAGCACAGCGACTCGGAGATTCTGCTGACCGACGCCCACATCTACGAGCTGAGCCCTGAAGCCGGAGACGACGATCGGGTCCTGACGGCGTCGAGCATCATCGTCGACCCGAACCGGCACGATCAGACGCCGCTCGAATACAGCTCCGTCGCCGCCAGCAGCGCCGAGCTCATCGCGTCCGATGCGCCCAAGGACATCGCCGAGATGCAGTGGCGGCTTTCCACCCCCTTCTCGACCTTGCTGCTCGGCATGCTGGGAATACCGCTCAGCCGTGCCAAGCCGCGGCAAAGCAAGTACGAGAAATTCGGCACGGCGATTCTGATCTATTCCGGATATTATCTCATCTGCACGTCGGCGCGGACCTGGGTCCAGCACGGCGTCGTGGCCAAATTCCCGGGCATCTGGTGGGCTCCGGCCGCTCTGGCACTCGTCCTGCTGTTCATCGCCTTCGCGCCGGGCATAGGGGTCAGGTTCAAGCGCAGATGGGCATGATGCGGGATCCCGCCGGGCTGATCGCACAGCTTCGGGCGGCGTGGGCGAAAATGGTGACGCCGCTCGATCGCTATATCGCGGTCGCGGCCTGCAGGGCGTTCATTACCGTCGTCGCGGCGTTAACCGCCTTGTTCAGCCTGCTTGAATTCGTCGAGCAACTGGCCTCCGTCGGCGAGGGCAGGTACGGCCTGCTCAACGCCCTCACCTACGTGCTGCTGACCGCCCCGTCCCGGGTGCTGCAAGTGACGCCGGTCTCGATGCTGCTCGGCTGCCTGTTCGCGCTGGGCGCGTTCGCCAGAAACTCCGAGCTCACGGCGCTGCGGAGCGTCGGCATTTCCGAGAGCCGTATCATCGGGTCGGTGCTCAAGCTTGCCGTCCCGATCGTCATCGTCATGTTCCTGCTCGCGGAATTCGTGGTGCCGCCGGCCCAGGAACTCGCGCAGACGCAGCGCGCGGCCGCCCTGTCCTCCACGGAATCCGACCAGGACGACAGCAGTTTCTGGATCCAGGGCGACCGTCAATATCTCAACGTGCAGCATTTCGACGGCACGACGGTCGCGCGGAACATCGACATCTACGCGTTCGCCGATGACGGAAGCATGACCAGCTTCATCCATGCGGACCGCGCCGACATCCATTCGGACCGCACGTGGCTTCTGACCGACGTGCTGAAAAAGACGATCGACGGCTCGCAGTTCGAGAACGAGCACCTGGCGACCCTGCCCTGGCATTCCTTCGCGTCGGCCCAGCAGATCCAGCTTTTGATGCTGCCGCCGGAGACCATGCCGCCGGTGGCACTCTTTCACTACGTGCGGGAGCTCGGGCGGCGGAACCAGCAAGCGCTGCGCTATGAACAGGAGCTGTGGCGGAAGATCAGCGTGCCGCTGTCGCTGGTCGCGATGATCATGGTGGCAGCCCCCTTCGTCTTCGGGCCGCCCCGCGGCCAAAGCACCGGGCGACAGATCACGATCGGCGCGATCGTCGGCATCGTGTTCTCGCTGACCCAGCAGATCGTCGGTCACCTCGACCTGCTGCTGAACCTCAATCCGGCGGCTGCCGCGCTCGTGCCGTCGCTGCTGCTGATGGCCCTGGCGGTTTACCTATTCCGCCGTGCGCATCGATAGCGCGACGGGCGGCTCGTCGGCCATTCCCAGACCTTCGAAGAACGAGCGGTATCGCGCCTGACGCTTGCGGAGCAGGGCGACCGAGATCACGCTGCCGCCGACGATCTCGAGCCAGAAATAATACTGGGGCGCCCCCGCCAGGGCGAAAACGAAGATTCCGAGCGTGCGATAGTTCGCCGACATCACGGACCATTGGCGGACCAGCGGTGCGAAAGTGCGACGATATTGCTCGCGGATGGCGGCGTCGCGGTCGGGATGCGCTGTCAGTGCGACCGTCAGCCTCTGGTGGAATTCCACGGTGACGCCGGCCGCGAGAAATTGAATGCGCACGTAAGCACGGTGCACGAAATCGGCCAGCCGCTGCATCGGCGGTCCGGCCGCAATCGCGCGCCGCGGAACGGTCAAGGCCACGAATTCCGCCGACTTCCGTCCCAGACCCCAGAAATTATACTCCTGCCGCTGCACCTCGTAGGCGGCGGACTGGAGGATATGGCAGAGGCCCGCAGCGATGACGAGGATCCACGCCTCGCCGCCATATTGTCCGCTGAGGCTGAGCGCCAAGCCCGAATAGACGGCAATGAACGTGACATAGTCGCAGATGCCGTCGAGCACCTTGCCGGTGGCGGACTGGGCATTTGTCAGGCGCGCGAGCTGCCCGTCGGCGCCATCCATCACGTGCCACGCGATCATCAGAACGAAGGCCGCGATGACGTTTCGCGGATCCTGGTAATGATGGTAGGCGACGCCGGCCAATATCCCGAACACCATCCCCGCCACGGAAACGGCATTGGGCGGGATGCGCAGCGCCGCGAACAGTGGCGTGAGGCGGCTTGCTATCGGGTGGATGAAATAGAGGTTGGTGACCTCTTCGATCTCCAGCGTCCGCCGGACCGGCTCAGCGGTCTCCATGACCTTAGGCTCTCCTGCCGCTCGGACGATGCACTGAGGCGGTCACCTCAGAGCTGTCCCGACTCGAGCAGCCTCTCGGCCTTGCCGAACGCGATGGGATCGTCGACGTCGACCCACGGATGGCTGCCGATGTCAAACACGCGCGCCTTGCGCCACCGCGCGAGCACGTTCATGGCGCCGGAAATGCTGTCGTCGCCATTGGCCTGGCTCTCCTCCAGCGCCGCGAACATGATCGGGGTGCACAGGAAGACGCCGGTGTCGAAGGCGTTGAAGTCGCGGATCACCTTGCCGATGTGCTCGATCCGGCCGTCCGAGCATTTGACGCGCGTGACGTCTTCCGGATCGTTCAACGGATTGTCGATGTTGAAATCGACCGCCAGGGTGACCGTCTCCGGCTCGAACGGTGCCGCCATCAGGCTGCGGAAGATCTCCGGATCCACCAGATGGTCGCACATCGTCAGCAGGAACGGCTCGTCCAGGTGCCGCTTGGCCTTGAGCAGCGACACGCCGTTGGCCCGGTCCCACTCGTCGTTGACGACATGGGTTGTGCGGACCTGTTCGCGCGCGGAAAAATCGTCGAGGTGGCTGCGCAGCTCGGCGCCCCGGTAGCCGCTGACGACGACGAACTCATCGACCCCGGCATCACGCGCGCGACCGATGACGCGCTCGATCAGCGGGGTCCCCTTGATGGAGATCAGTGGCTTCAGCTCACCCTTCTCCCGCAGCCGGGCGCCCTGCCCGGCTGCAACGATCAGGCACTTCATCGAACGGCGAGCTTCACGGTGCTGGTGCGGATGAAGGTCTCGATCATCTGATACGCGTCGTCATCCGTATATTGGACCGGCGGATGCTTGCAGAAATAGGCGCTCGGTCCCTCGAGCACGCCGCCGATGCCGTTCTCCAGCGCCAGCTTGCAGCACCGGATCATGTCGATGACGACGCCGGCGGAATTGGGCGAATCCTCGACCGACAGCCTCAGCTCCAGGTCCATCGGCACGTCGCCGAACAGATGCCCTTCCATGCGGATGAAGCAGATCTTGTTGTCGTTCTGCCACGGCACATAGTCGCTCGGGCCGACATGGATGTTCTCGTCCTCGATGCGCTTCTTGGCGACGGCCTGCACCGCCTCCGTCTTGGACGTCTTCTTCGAGGCCAGCCGCTGCTGGTTCTTCATGTTGAGGAAGTCGGTATTGCCGCCGGTGTTGAGCTGATAAGTCCGGAGCAGCTTCACCCCGCGCTTGGCGAACAGATCCGTCAGCACCCGGTGCGTGATCGTGGCGCCGAGCTGCGACTTGATGTCGTCGCCGATGATCGGGAGGTTGCGGGCCTTGAACCGGTCCGCGAACGCCTTGTCGCTGGCGATGAACACCGGCATGTTGTTGATGAAGGCGATACCGGCCTCGAGCGCGCATTCCGCGTAGAAGCGTGCGGCCTTCTCCGATCCCACGGGGACGTAGTTCAGCAGAATTTCCGCGCCGCTGCGCTTCAGCTCGCTGACGATCTCATCCTTGGTCAGCTCCCTCGCATCCGAGCGGATGAAGGTCCGATCGTCGGCATAGTCCGCCATATGCTCGGAGATGCCGTCGAGTACCGGCGCCATGCGCACGATGACCCCGCTGTCCGGGATGTCGCTTTGGAAGACCGTCGTGCAATTCGGCTTGGCGAAGATCGCGCGACTGACGTCGGTACCGACCTTGCGGGCGTCGACGTCGAAGGCGGCCACAACTTGGATATCGCAGGGCAGATACCCCCCGATCTCGCGGTGCATCAAGCCGACGACACCGTCACGGCAGCGCTCGGGAGTGTAATAGTGAATGCCTTGGATCAGAGCGCTCGCGCAGTTTCCAAGCCCTGCAATCGCGATGCGAATGCCGCCTTTTTTCAACATGATGTACCCTGTATGTGGCTAACTTGCTCGGAAGCAATGGTTGCGTCGAAATTTTTCCGCGACCGGCTCCATTGGCTCCTCCCGAATTGCGCACCAATGGAGATGCCGCGAGTCTCGGCGCATGCCGCTCGCTTCATCCGCAATCGCAATTGAACGACGCCTCGTGCATGCTGCGCGTCGCAGATGCCCCAAGCCTCGGGGCGGTAGCGCCTCATCTATGGACGGCCCATGTGATGCTAGAGGAAAACCGGTGAGACCGCTTCGGTCGGGTGCAAATCACTTGTCCCGGCCCGTGGAAGCTGAAACCCTATCCGCCAACATCGAGGGTGTTCGCGGAACGGTCACAATCATATCTGTGCAAGCCCCCTTCGGCGCAAGAGGGAAATGGGTTGCGATTTTTGCGGGCGACCGTCCCTCGCGGCAGTCTCACGCCGCCTGCGGCAGGTTGCGGATGCAGGCGCATACCAGCGCACTGTAAAGCTGGTTCTTCTGGTGCTTCCGCACATAGTCCGGGTCGATCTGCGCCACCCGTGCCTTGGTGCGGACCGACGCGTACCAGTGCACCACCCGGGTCTCCGCTGACAGAACCCCGTCCAACCGCATGCCGCGCGCGATTCGGAACCATTGCTCGGAGATCCTCGGCGGCAGCGGATAGAAGACGCACGGCTCCTGAATGATTAAATCGCCCTGGCGGTAACGATCGACCACCTCTTGCAGCAGGTCCGGCCCCAGCGCGTAGGCCTCGGCCCGGCGCGCGGCCGGCACCGCCACCATGGCGCGCAGATAATCTGCAAGAAACGGCGAATTCTCGCACGCCCCCATTACCGCGTTGTTGACCCCGCGGAAATAGAATTCCTCGATCCGCCTGAACGCCTTCCAGCCGTTGGGCATGCGTCGGAGCATCTTGCGCAGGACGTCGAGCGTCAGATGACGCGCCCACACCAGCGGCGAGCGCGAAGCCCGCACAGCGAGGGGCCATACGATGAACTCCGAACCGACAAACTGCGTCGCGCCGAGCAAGGGGAGCAGCGATTGCGTCGTGATCGTGTCGAGATCGAGGTACACGCCGCCCTGCAGATATAGGATCGCCGCCCGCAGAATGTCCGCCCGCACCACCGGGCTGTCGAGCCCGCGGTAAAGCGCCGCCAGTTCCTCACCCATGCCGAGCCGCTGCCCGGCTTCGGTCAAACAGGCGAGCGGGTCAATCCGTGACAGGCGCACACCTGGGGTGCGGTTGAGCGCGCGCAGTTCGGCACCATCTTCCAGCGGATCGGTGTGGTGGAGAATGATTTCCGGCAGTTCGCCGCGCTCGGCGGCGGACAAAATGGCAAAGACATAAGCCCATGGCAGGCTGGAGCCGATCCAGCAGAAATGTATTCGGGCGGGAATGGTCATGAGATCTGTTCTGCCTAGGGTGAAGTGCTGTCCGACAACGCTATTATCAAAACCCAACAAAACGTTGCCCAGCCTTGGCGGGTCGAGCGGGAGGACGTTGCCAACCCCCCCTTATTCTGCTAGCTGAAGGGCAAAAGGGATACAGCAATTTCTAATATGACAGAACCAACCCCTTCCCATCATCCGGGACTGCCCATCCGCTATGCGGATTTCGGCTGCATCGCGGAGGCACTGGACTATGCCGCGCAGGGTCCGACGGGCCTGAATTTCTATTCCGCGAAGGGCACGCTCAGCGAGGCGCTGCCCTACGGGCTGCTGCGCGAACAGGCGATCGACCTCGCCCGGCGGATGCTCGCTGCGGGCCTCGAACCGGGTGAGCGGGTCGGACTGGTCGCCGAGAGTGACGGCGACTTCGTGCGCGCGTTCTTTGCCTGCCAATATGCCGGGCTGGTGCCGGCGCCGCTGCCGCTGCCGGCCGCGTTCGGCGGTAAGGACGTCTATATTTCCCATCTGCAGCGCATGATGGCGAGCGCGCAGGTCAGCGCCGCCTTCGGCCCGGCGATGCTGGAAGCCTGGCTCGCCGAGGCGGTCACCGGCCTCGATCTGAAAATCTCGGGCACCCTCGCCCGGCTCGCCGAAGTCGCGCCCCTAGCCGGCGACCTGCCGGAACAGGATCCCGACGGCCTCAGCTATCTGCAATTCTCGTCGGGCAGCACCCGCTTCCCCTTGGGCATCGCGGTCACCCAGCGCGCCTTCATGGCCAACGCCCACGGCATGGGGCATGACGGGCTTGCCGCCGTCGATGGCGACCGCTGCGTCACATGGCTGCCTTTCTATCATGACATGGGCCTCGTCGGCTTTCTGCTGACGCCGCTCGCTTGCCAAATGTCGATCGACATCATCTCGACCCGCGACTTCGCGCGCCGGCCGCTGCTGTGGCTGAACCTGATCAGCCGCAACCGCGCCTCGATCTCGTACAGCCCGTCCTTCGGCTACGAACTGTGCGTGCGACGCGCCGAGACCGCGTCCACCGATGGCATCGACCTGTCGAGCTGGCGCAGCGCCGGCATCGGCGGCGACATGATCCGCCCCAACGTGCTCGCCCGCTTTGCCGAGCGCTTTGCAGCCCATGGCTTCGGGACCGGTGCGTTCGTGCCGAGCTACGGCATGGCCGAGGCGACCTTGGCGCTGAGCTTCATGCCGCCGGGCGAAGGCGCGCAGTATGACGTCGTCGACGGCGCGATCCTCGAGACCGAGCATCGCGCAGTGCCGGCACGGGACGAGGCCGCGCGCACCCGTGCGTTCGTGCTGTGCGGCCGCATGCTGCCCGGCCATGATATCGAGGTGCGCAACGAGGCGGGACATCCGCTGTCGGACCGTCTCGTCGGGCGCATCTTCGTGCGCGGCCCCAGCCTGATGACCGGTTACTACGGCGCGCCCGAGGAAACCGCACGGGTGATGACGGCCGACGGCTGGCTCGACACCGGCGATCTCGGCTATCTCGTCGACGGACAGGTCGTCATCACCGGACGGGCGAAAGACCTCATCATCGTCAACGGCCGCAATCTGTGGCCGCAGGACCTGGAATGGGCGACGGAAGCAGAGATCGCGGCACTGCGTAGCGGCGATGTCGTCGTCTTCTCGGTCGATGGCGAGACGGATGAGCAGGTCGTGGCCCTGGTTCAATGCCGCACGACCGATCCGGTGACGCGCGAGGCGCTCACGACCGAGATCGCCAACGTCTTCCGCGGCCGCCACGGCCTCGATTCCAAGATCATCCTGGTGCCGCCGCACAGCCTGCCCCAGACCTCGTCGGGCAAGCTCAGCCGCAGCCGCGCACGCACGATGTATCTCGCCGGTGATTTCTCGCACCCGTCCGCCTCCATGACGGCAGCCGCCGGGGCCGAATGAGCGGCGGCCGCGTCGTTGCCGTGACCGGCGCGACGGGATTTCTCGGCCGGCATCTTGTGA
Organism: Bradyrhizobium sp.; assembly: GCF_035309285.1. Classification (GTDB taxonomy): domain Bacteria; phylum Pseudomonadota; class Alphaproteobacteria; order Rhizobiales; family Xanthobacteraceae; genus Bradyrhizobium. The sequence goes on from NZ_DATGFH010000092.1 coordinate 7,849, forward strand.
GGGCGCTCGCCCGTGAAGGCGCGCACGTCCGCATCCTGGCGCGCCGGGATGCGGAGCATGAGCTCTGGAACGGCATCGCTCTCGACGTCGTGCCGGGCAGCCTCGAGGATGTCCATACCCTCGAGCGGCTGGCCGCGGGTGCCGATGCGATCGTGCATGCCGCGGGCCTCGTCAAGGCGCGCGATCGCGCGGCGTTTCTGCGGACCAATGGCGACGGAACGCGCGCGATGGCAGCGGCTGCACGGCGCCGCGCGCCTGGCGCCCGCTTCATCGCCATCTCGTCGCTCGCCGCGCGCGAGCCGCAGCTCTCGGACTATGCGGCCAGCAAGCGCGCGGGCGAACAGGCCGCGCGGGAAGCCTTCGGCGATGCGCCCGATCGTCTGGTGATCGTCCGTCCGCCGGCGATTTACGGGCCGTGGGACCGCGAGACGCTGGCGATCTTCAAGGCCGCTTCACAGGCCATCGTGCCGGTCTTCGGATCGGGCCGTGCCGCCATTGTCCATGTCGCCGACGCCGCCGACGCCATTGCGCGGCTTGCCATGGGCATTGGCGATGCCCGGCTATACGCCCTCGCGGACACCAATCCCGATGGGTACACCATCAGCCAGCTATTGAGCGAAGCCTCCCGCGCCATCGGCAGCAGGCCACGCTTCATGCGCATCCCGGCAGGAGTGCTGCTGACTGCCGGCACTGCATCCGGATGGTGGGGCCGGATCCGCGGCCAGACGCCGATCTTCACCGCCGGCAAGGCGCGAGAGATGCTGCACCCCGACTGGTCGGTCGCACCGGGCGAAATGCTGCCGCAGGCGATCCATCAGCCGAAGATCAGTATTGCCGAGGGCTTTCGCGAAACGGCCGCCTGGTACAAGGCGGCCGGGTGGCTGCGGTGACCGGCGCCCCGGGCTAAAGCGGCATTTCGTAGATACGGTAGGTCTTGTAGGCGGTGCCGCCGAGGCTTTCGTTGATGTGGCGCATCGGCAGGTTGTCCTCGAGGATCCACGAAAGCTCGACATGGGTGAACCCCATGGGGGCGGCCTCCTTGCGGACGGCGTCGATCAGCAGGAACGGCAGCAGCTTGCCGATCACGCCGCGCGCAGCCGAACGCTTGACGCCCATCAGCGGCACGCGCGCCGTCTTGACGCCCGAGACCTTCAGGCGCCACAGCAATTTGGCCCAGCCGAAGGGAAGAAGCCTGCCGCCTAGGTCCCGGATCGCTTCGTTGAGATTGGGCAGGCAGACGAGAAAGCCGACCGGCTCGCCATTGTGCTCGACGATGCTGACCAGGCGCGGATCAAGCAGTGGCTTCAGCGACTTCGCCAGATGATCCGTCTCGATTTCGCTGAGCGGCACGAAACCCCAGTTCTCGAGCCACGCATCGTTGAAGATGTCGGTGATAACCCGGACTTCGTCATTGTACCGCTTGAGATCGAGGCGCCGGACCCTGAAATCCTTCGGCAACGGCCGATCGAGCAGCCGCCGCGCGCCGGCCGGCAGGTCGTCGGTGATGTCGTAGATATAGGCGTAGACGTCCTTCTCCTTGCGCAGCCCCAGCGCCTCGAGGTGCCGGCCGACATAGGGGCGGTCGTGGCCCATCAGCAGCATGGGCGGCGTGTCGAAGCCATCGACCAGAAGCCCCATTTCCTCATTGATGTTGAGGTTGAACGGACCCTGCATGCGTTTCATGCCGCGGGCGCGCAGCCAGTCTGCAGCCGCCCTGATCAGCGCTTCGAACACCGCCGGATCATCCTCGCCGGCGATGAGCCCGAACTGGCCCGTCGCGTCGGGACGCGCGGCCAGCGCCTGATGATCGATCTGCGCGCTGATGCGGCCGACGTCGCGACCGTCCTTCCGCGCGATCCAGAACTGGACGTCGGCATGGCCGAAGAACGGGTTCTTCGGCGTCAGCGCCTCCAGGCGTTCGAGATGCAGCGGCGCGATGTAGTGCGGATCATCGCGATGAAACCGTTCGGGAAGGCGGATGAAGCGATTGAGCAGCGCGCGGCCCTGAACGGGAACGATCTCGACTGTTGTCACAGAGTGGCTTTCAGGTCGGAAGGAGCAAAGGCGGACGGGGGGCGATCGCGGGGCGGCGCGCCGGTCAGTTCCATCACGCGCGGATAGCGGCGCGCTTCATCGAGGTCATAGCCGAGATTATAGACGCTCGGGCTCTTCGGGACCTCGCGCGCATGGCGATAGTAGGTGCCGAGCAGCACGTCGGGCATGAAGCTTATGATCCCGTAATTGCCGTTCTCGTTGTGGAAATGGTGCGCGAGATGGTTCTGCTTCATGCGCAGGACGAGACGGCTTTTGGGCTTGTAGTTGAGGTGCTGGATGCAATGGACGAATTCGTAGACGCAGGTCGTCACCAGCCCCGCCGCCAGGGCGGCCGCCGCACCGGGCCAGGCCGCGATCGCATAGCCGATCGGCAGGGTCACGAGGGCAATGGTCGGCAGCGTGTTGCCCGGCGAGCCGAACAGTACCTCGAGCCGGTGCGGGTCCTGGTGATGGTCGAAATGGATGCGCTTCCACAGCGCGGCCGACCATTTCATCTTGTAGAGCCAGCGGCCGTGAAGAATGAACCGGTGGATCAGATACCACGCCACCGGATAGGCGATGAGCACAGCCACGACGGGCAGCGCGATCTCCGTCCACCGCGTCGTCAAGGCGAGGGCGACGGCCGCCGCCGCGACACCGGACAGGGCATAGAGGATAATCGCCGGATAAGTGGCGTACGCCAGCCAGAGTTCGGGCAGCGTCATGCGCCCGAGATCGTAACTGCGTCCTTGCCAAGCACGTGCCCAACCAAATTTCTGCGCCATTCCGTTCCTATACCCTGGAGCCCACCTGAGAACGGCACGTCGGACCGCGATACCGGGCCGCAACCGCGAAAACCCGGCCATTCTCTATCTCAGAACCTGTGCGACGGTAAAGCCGCCGCACCGGCATGATCTCGGCATGATCTCGTGTGCGCCATGCCATGAGTCAATGTGGCTGAGCCTTTGAAGAGGCATGCGAAAACCGATGCCACGCGCTCGGGACCGGAAGCTTGCTAGACCGCCTAAGCGTGCCGACGCATCCAGCGCCAACAGTCGAGACATCGAACTTTCCGATCGGCCGCGGGGCAGCTATGATTGTCAACTGACGGGCACAACGATTGAAGTGCGACGATGGCGCAACCGAATATTGTAGCAGCGCAAGCCAGTCTGAATCGCAACTTTTGAACCAATAAATGGCGCAATTTCCTGACGGATTCTACCAATCTCCCTAGGAAATCATTGCCACATGGGAAACGATACCTCATCCAGGGGTTCCGCTACTTAGCCGCGCCGTAAGTCTGGGTCCAGATCGTCCTGGCATTCCTGACTTGGATGCGCTTCGCAACTGAAAAAGGTTGAGCGCAGAATGACAAGCGCCGGGAAAGGCGACGGTTCCAAATCCTCCGCGTTCGAGAACGAAGGCGACACGCACGACCGCGCCAACGCTCCCGCCGAAGTGACTTTCTCGTTTGGCCCCTTCCGCCTGTTTCCGCGTCAGCATCTCCTGCTCCAGAACGGCACCCCGGTTTCGTTGGGTAGCCGTGCCTTCGACATTCTGGTCGCCCTGGTCGAGTGCGCCGGGGAATTACTCGAGAAAGATGCGCTTATTGCCCGCGTCTGGTCCGGGGTCACGGTCGAGGAATCAAATCTCCGCGCTCAGATGACCGCCCTGCGGCAAGTACTGGCCGAGGGAGGGATGGGTGAAAGCTACGTCGTTACCGAGCCGGGTCGGGGTTATCGCTTTGTGGCGGCAGTCGTGCGCTCCACAAGCGACCCGGTACAGGCCCAGGTCGTTCCCAAGGGGAGCAACCTTCCCGGTCGCCTCACCCGACCGATCGGCCGCGCCCAGGTCGTCGCCATGGTCGGCAGCCGGCTGCAGCGGAGCCGCTTCATCACGATCATTGGACCGGGTGGGATTGGCAAGACCACGGTCGCCCTGGCGGTCGCCGAGGAACTGATGCCGTCCTACAAAGACGGTGTGCGGTTCGTTGATCTTGCCCCGCTGAGCGATCCTCAGCTTGTGCCCAGCGCGCTCGCGTCCGTGCTGGGTGTCGCCATTCGCTCGGAAAGCCCATATCCGGCACTGACGTCTTTTTTGAAAGACAAGCACATGCTGCTCCTCCTCGACAACTGCGAGCATGTTGTCGAGGAGGCGGCGGTATTGGCGGAAGAAGTCCTGAGGGGGGCGCCGCGGGTGCATATCCTGGCAACCAGCCGGGAGCCCTTGCGTGCGGAAGATGAACGCGTGCAGCGCTTGTTGCCACTGGAGATCGCCCCGGCGTCAGCCGGACTCACCGCGGCCGAGGCCCTCACCTTTCCAGCCATCCAGCTTTTCGTCGAGCGCGCGGCGGCAACCGCCGATGGCTATGAGCTCACGGATGCGGATGCCCCGGTCGTAGCCCAGATCTGCCGCCGGCTGGACGGGATCGCGCTCGCGATCGAACTCGCCGCCGGGCGCACCGACGCCTTTGGCGTTCGCGGGGTGGCGGCGCGTCTGGACAATCTGTTTACGCTCCTGACCCGTGGCCGGCGGACGGCTCTGCCGCGGCATCAGACCCTTAGCGCGACGTTCGATTGGAGCTATGTGCTGCTCTCCGAGACCGAGCGTGTCGTCCTGCGCCGATTGGGCGTATTTGCCGGACGCTTCACCATGGGAGCAGCAAGTGCGGTCGCGGGAGATGACGACCTTGCGGCTGCGGACGTGGACGAGAACATTGCCGATCTCGTCGAGAAGTCGCTGGTCGGGGCGGATGTCGGTGGCGAGGTCGTATATTATCGCCTGACCGACACGGCGCGCGCCTACGCCCTGAAAAAGCTGACTGAAGTCGGCGAATTTCAAGCGACGGCCCGGCGCCACGCGCAGCATCAGCGCGACCTGTTCGAGCGCGCCAAAGCCGACTGGGAGACGCGGCAGACGGCCGAGTGGCTGTCCGCCTACGCGCCGCAGATCGATGATCTCCGGGGCGCGCTGGACTGGGCTTTTTCGCCGGACGGCGACGCGTCGATCGGCGTGGCGCTGACGGTCGCCGCGGTGCCCCTGTGGTTCGAGATGTCGCTGATGGAGGAGTGCCGCACGCGGGCGGAGCATGCGCTCAGCACGCTCGAGCAAGGTGCGACCAACGACGAACGGAGCCGGATGCAACTCTACGCGGCGGTCGCCTGGTCGCAAATGTATACGACGGTATCCGGCCGAGATACCGGCGCCGCGTGGATGACCGCCTCGCAGATCGCAGAAGCGCTGGATGATACCGACTACCAGTTGCGGGCGCTCTGGGGGCGATGGGCGACCTGCGTCAACCGCGGAGAATTCGGCGGCGCGCTGGCTCTTGCCAAGCGGTTTTTGAGCCTGGCCTCGGAAAGGGCGGATGCCAATGACCGACTGCTCGGCGACCGGCTAACCGGCGTCGCGCTGCATTTCCTGGGCGACCAGTCGGGTGCAAGGCGGCACATCGAGCGGATGCTCGCCAGCTATATTGCCCCGGTCAGCCGGTCGCATGCGGTCCGATTTCAATTCGACCAGCGGGTGACCGCACGGATGACCCTGTCGCGCGTCCTTTGGCTGCAGGGATTCCCGGATCAAGCCCTGCGCTGCGTCGAACTCAATATCGCCGACGCCGTTTCGATCAATCACACGCTGTCGCTGTGCAACGCGCTTGCTCAGGCAGCGTGCCCGGTCGCTCTCTTGGCCGGCGATCTCGAGGCGGCGGAACGCTACACGACGATGCTGCTCGATGAAACAACGCGGGATGTACTCGATATCTGGCACGCCTATGGCGGCTGCTTCGCAGGGGAACTGCTGATCAAGCGCGGCGACCCGGCGGCTGGGTTGCCGCGGCTTCGCGCGGGTGTCGACCAGCTGCGCCAAGCCAGTTTCGTCCAGTATCTCACGGCGTTTCTGGGGGCGCTGGCCGACGGCCTGGCAGACACCGGGGATTTCGCGCAGGCATCGGTGGTGATCGATGAGGCGATCGCGCGATGCGCCCAGGGCGAGGAACGCTGGTACTGCCCCGAGCTGTCACGCATCAAGGGCGTGGTCACATTGCACGTGGGCGGCGAGGACGCCGCGGCGGCGGCCGAGGCCCACTATCGCCAGTCACTCGAGTTGGCTCGAACGCAAGAAGCCTTGGGATGGGCCTTGCGTACCGCCATCAGCCTGGCCCGATTGAAACGGGATCAGGGCCGCATCGGCGAAGCCTACGACCTGCTCCATCCGGTCTATGGTCGCTTCAATGAAGGCCATGGGACCGGCGATCTCAGGCTCGCGAAGAAACTGCTGGATGAACTTTCGCTGGGGCGTCGCTAGCCGCAGGCGCCGGCGTCAAGGTCGGCACGTTTCACAGTCGCCTCCGAGAAATCACGGGAATTAACGACGTTTGACTGGGACCTGATCGCGGGCCCGCTCATCATTGCGGCGAAGGTCGAAGCACCATCGTTGCTGAGCCAGGGGCCGATTTTGTCGACAGACGCGGAGAAGGTCACAGATGCCGCCGACGCACCGTTTCTCGAGCCGGTGACCCAGCAGTTCGTCGATGCCGTAGCGCTCGCCGGGGGCCCGCCGATATACACGCTATCGCCGGCCGATGCGCGAAAACTGCTGACTGACATCCAGGCCACGGAGGTTGGCAAGCCGGCCGTACGTCTGGAAGATACGGCCTTTCCCGTCGGTCCCACAGGTTCGGTGCGAATTCGGGTCATCCAACCGGAAGGCGCCACGGAAGCCCTGCCCGTGGTGATGTATGTCCATGGCGGCGGCTGGATCCTCGGCGATACGGGCACACATGACCGTTTAGTGCGCGAAATCGCCGTCGGCGCCCGCGCCGCATTGTTTTTTGTCGATTACGACCGCGCGCCGGAAGCGAGATATCCGGTCGCGATCGAACAGATCTACGCCGCCACCAGGTTTGTGGTCGAACACGGCGCGCGTCTCGGCGTCGATCCCACGCGCCTCGCCATAGTCGGCGACAGCGTCGGCGGCAACATGGCCGCGGCGGTTACCCTGATGGCGAAGGAACGCCGCGGTCCGAAGATCGATTTGCAGGTGCTGTTCTATCCGGTCACCGGCTGCGATTTCGACACCGCGTCCTACGCGACCTTTACGAATGGTCCCTGGCTGACGAAGCCAGCCATGGAATGGTTTTGGGATGCTTATCTCCCGGACGAGGCCGCGCGAAAGCAAATCACCGCGACGCCGCTCAGCGCCGCCGTCGATCAACTGACGGGCTTGCCCGATGCGGTGGTCATCGTCGCTGAAAATGACGTCCTGCGCGATGAAGGCGAGTGCTACGCCCGCAAGTTGTCGCAAGCCGGCGTGCGCGTCACCTGTACGAGATACAACGGCACGATCCACGATTTCGTCATGCTCAATGCCCTGGCCGACACGCCGGCGGTCCGCGGCGCGATTGCGCAGGCGATTGCCGCCCTCAAGTCCGTTCTCGAATAACGATGGTTCGGCGGCAAGTTTGGAGCTCCGAACGACGCACATTCAGAAAAAGAGGAGAGGTACGACACCCGATGAAACCGCTGAGGCAGGAAAATATAGCCCCTGATTTTTCACGATTCTCACGATGACTAGCGAACAAGCCGCAGAGCTTCGGTGCTGGCCGTTGGAAGTCTGGAGTGCTGACGAGTACACCCCATCTAGGGAGGCCGACGTGGCGATCGAGGCCGTGGAGCTAATCGAGGATGTGCGCATCGCCCTGGACCATGACCTGGGAGGCGCAATCAGGGCGACCGCCCGTCTGGCAGCGCTTCTTCGGGCCATTTCTCCCGAAATACTACACACGCCTCCTGCGCGAGGGGGGCTGGCGCCTTGGCAGAAGCGCAAGGTCCAAGACTACGTCGAACGTCACATTGAGGGACCGATCCCGCTGGAGGACCTGGCCAAACTTGCCTCGCTCAGCGTCGGGTATTTCTGCCGCGCCTTCAAGGAGAGCTTCGACGAGACTCCCCACGCCTACATCATGCGGGCGCGATTGGAGCGGGCGCAGGAACTGATGCTTGAAACCACCGACCCGTTGAGCCAGATCGCGCTCGCATGCGGCCTCGCAGACCAGGCGCATTTCTCCAGATTCTTCCGCCAGGCGACGGGCGAGACCCCAAGTGCCTGGCGGCGCAATCGCGCAAACGGCGGTTGAACAAAGCTGGGAAGCAGGCCCGTCCGTCCGGGGACGGCTTCCAGATGGATCGGCTTGTACTTGCTCGATGAGGCGTGCACCCAGACCCGGATCTGTCGGGCGACCTGGAGCGATATTCCCAAAGTGCATCTTCCGGTTTCGTGATCGGAAATGCGAATAGTCGCAGCATCTTAGCTATCTGGAGGTGTTCTCCCGAGGAATTCTTGGAGAGGGAAGTGTTATGGGCGTGGTGGTGGGACCGGTTTTGACGAGGCCCGGGGGCTATGCCTTCGATATCTGGACGGTCGAGTATGGCGTAAGCCATGGATACGTATATCGCCGGATCGAGGACGCGAATTACGCCCGTAGGGCGGCGATCAATCGCGCGGTGGCAGGATCCGGGATGCCCGATGACTTGGAGCAGCCCGAGGATATTTGCATCTGCGCCACCCTCGAACAGTTCATGACGGAGCTTATCGAGCGGGGCGTGCTCGTCACGGATAGCGGTCTGCGGGCCCTTTATAGACTGCACGCCGTATAGTCGGGACCTATAAATTATCGTTTGGTGAGGAGGTGGATGTGCTTTCTGCGGAGCAATTTTTCTGGCGCTTGATGGACGAATATTGTCGCTACTGGGAAATGCAGTTCCGGCTGTTGCACGAGCAATGGAACGGCGGCGCTTATCCGGCGCCGACACGCAGGCGCGAGCCGGATTCGCCTAAGTACATGCGGCTGATCGTCGACAATACCGGTCTCTGCCTGCCGCCCCGTTCGACCGCTCGCGGGCGAAGCTGAATGCCATAAGGCGCGCTCCCTTAATCGGGGCCGGCCGGGTGCGCCCCGATAGTCGACTACTCCCCCCAAAAGCTACCCGTATGTCCCCCGTTCAGGGGATGCAAGCCGGCAGTCGGCCGGATGTAATCTCCTGCGCGCTCATGCAGTTGCGGCGCCCAGCGACGCGGCCCGGCGACGTGCTCGGCGCCGAGGGCGAAAGGACGGCCTCCGCGGAGTTCCCGAAGGGCCGCAACACAAAGGACGACGATGCCCGGCACAGTCGAGCACCTTACCAATCCGCAGGATCCCGCCCTGCAGATACTGCTGAGGTACTGGCGCGGGAAGCGAGGCGAGCGCATGGCGCCGTCGCGCGCTGACATCCAGCCCGGAGAGCTGGTGTCGATGCTGCCTTACCTCGCACTTTACGACGTGGTCGATGGAGATTTCCATGTCCGGCTGTTCGGAACGGAGCTAGCGCGCGCCTACGGGGACGACCTCACCGGCAAGCTGATGTCGGAATGCGACTTCGACGGCAGCCGCAGGCAGCTTCTGGAGCAACTGGCCGAAGTCGTCAGAGAGCGCCGTCCCAACGTACTCCGCGCCAAGTTCGCGAAGGACACCGACGGTCGCTATCTTGAATATGAACGCATCGCGTTACCGCTGTCAGCCAACGGTGAGACCGTCAACATGATCCTCTGCGGGTATCACGTCGAGCGGGCGTTCTAGCGCGCCGCGATGGCGCTCCGTGCAGCATCGCTTCATGTACACCTTGATAAGCCGTTAGCCGTTCATCGGTGAGCCGGATCAGAGATGGCCCAGCGCTCGGGCCTAATCTCCTGCAGCCACAAAGTGCTGCACGAGCCGAACGGCCATGTCGCCGCGCTGGTCCGGCGGATAGATCTCCTCAAGGCGCTCGCCGATCGCGCGGTGCAGGAGGGCGCGGCGCACCTGCCCGATACGATCGTAGACCACTTGCCGATAGAGCGCGTGATTGAAGCTATAGGTCCGAACAACCCGATTGTCCGGAAGGGTCAGCAGCCGGTCCCGGCGCAGCACGCTCGGGGTGAGCCCCTCGCACACGGCCTCGAACGACAGCTCATCCATCTGGGCGGCGCGCGCCGCCGTCAGCGGATCGAAGCGAGCGCCGGCCACGCTTGCCGCATCCAGCACGCGCCGCTGGTCATCGCTCAGCCCCGCGATTTTGGCCTCGATCACGCGCGCGAGCGTCGGCGGCACCTCGGACGCCAGTTGGTCGAGGGGAACGACGGGCCGCCAGCCGCGAGCCGTGCGCGCGACCTCGCCGCTCTCGAGCAGATGCTCGAGCGTGACCCGCATGAACAGCGGATTGCCGCCGGTGCGCTCCTCGACGAGCCGCAGGAAGGCCGGCGCGGCCGGCTCGCCCTGGGCACCGCCGGCCAGCACCGTGCCGATCGCGGCCGTGGCGAGCGGGGCGAGGGCGATCTCGGTGCAGGCTTTGCGCAG